>JBOGTC010000038.1:0-11634 GCA_050692055.1 Candidatus Limnocylindria bacterium
GGGCCTGGATGCCGCACGCTCGCCGGCCATGGCGGCGGCAGCCGTGGCGCGCATGGTCGCCGATCGGCTGCAGGCGACGCCGGAGGGCGATGGGCTGGCGGGCCTGGAGCCTGCCTACCTGCAGCCGCCGCGCGGCATCGGCGACGGAAGGGAGGTCGGCGTCAGATGGCTCTGACCGCGCCGATCGTCGTGGGCCAGATGCGGCTGGAGGACATCGGTGCCGTGCACGAGATCGAGCGCCTCAGCTTCCGCACGCCATGGCCGGCGTACGCGTTCGAGCAGGAGCTCAAGGGAAACCGGCTGGCGCGCTACCTGGTGGCGCGGGCTGGCGACCGGATCGTGGGCTTCGTCGGCGTCTGGATGATGGTCGCCGAGGCGCATATCACCACCTTCAGCGTGCACCCGGACTGGCGTCGCCAGGGCGTCGGCCGGCAGCTGCTGCTCAACCTGGCCGAGCTGTCGTATGCGCTCGGCGCGGCGCGCATGACGCTCGAGGTGCGGGCCGGCAACACCGCGGCCCAGGCGCTTTACCGCGACTTCGGCTTCGTCGTCGCCGGGCGCCGGCCGAACTACTACACCGATGACGGCGAGGATGCCCTGGTCATGACCACTTCCGACCTGCAGGGCGCCGACATGCGCGCGCTGGTCGCTGCCGCGCGAGCGCGGGAGAGCGGCGAGTGAGCGGACCGCGCATCCTGGCCATCGAGTCGAGCTGCGACGAGACCGGTGTCGCGGTCGTGGTCGGCGGACGGCGCATCGAGGCCAACCAGGTTGCCTCGCAGGTCGCCCTGCACGCGGCGACCGGCGGGATCGTGCCCGAGGTCGCCGCTCGCCAGCAGCTGCGCTGGATCGTGCCCACGCTGGAAGCGGCGCTTCGCGAGGCCGATGCCGGCTGGGACGATCTCGATGCCGTGGCGGTCACGTACGGGCCGGGGCTCATCGGCTCGCTGCTGGTGGGCGTGAACCTGGCAAAGGCGCTGGCCGTCGCTCACGATCTCCCGCTGCTGGGCATCAACCACATCGAAGGACACATCTATGCGAACTGGCTGACCGAGGTCGCCGCCTACGCACCGCTTCCCGCCGAGCCCGACTTTCCGCTCCTTTGCCTGGTCGTCAGCGGCGGCCACACGCAGCTGGTGCTGATGGAGGACCACGGGCGCTACCTGCTCCTGGGCCAGACCGTCGACGATGCAGCCGGCGAGGCGTTCGACAAGGCCGGCCGGCTGCTCGGCCTGCCGTATCCCGGCGGCCCGGCCATCTCGGCTGCGGCGGCCGACGCGTCCCCGGCCACGCGCTTTCCTCGCGCCCGAACCGATGGCGCCTACGACTTCAGCTTCTCCGGCTTGAAGACCGCCGTGCTGCGCGAGGTCGAGGGCTACCGCCAGCGCGGTGAAGCGATCCCGGTCGACGGGCTGGCCGCTGCCTTCGAGGAGGCGGTGGTGGATGCGCTGGCCACCAAGACCGTGGCGGCGGCACGGGACCACGGCGTCGCGGCCGTGGCGCTCGGCGGCGGAGTGGCCGCCAACCGCGCCCTCCGTGCCACGCTGCGCGAGCGCCTCGGGGCCGACGGCCTGCCGCTCCAGGTTCCGCCTCCGGCCTGGTGCACGGACAACGGCGCCATGATCGGCGCCGCCGCCGGCTTCCGGTTCGCATCCGGCGACCGGGCCGATGCCGCGCTCGAGGCGATCCCCAACCTGGCGCTGCCCTGGCTGGACCGATGAGCCGGGGCGATCCGCTCGCAGCCGAGCGCCTCGCCCCGCCCACGCCGGGTCAGCTGCGCCGCCTCATGGCCGCCGAGCGGCTCCGCCCGCGAAAGAGCCTGTCCCAGAACTTCCTGACCGATGCGGAGGCGCTGGACGCCATCGTCGAGGCGGCCGAGGTGGCGCCGGGCGACCGGGTCGTCGAGATCGGTCCCGGCCTGGGGGTGCTGACCCGCCGGCTGCTCAGCGCCGGCGCATCGGTCCTGGCCGTGGAGCTCGACCCGCGCCTGGCGGAGTACCTGCGCCGCGAGCTGTACGCGGTGGAGGGATTCGAGCTCATCGAGGCCGATGCGCTCACCGTCCACCCGCGCGAGTGCTTCCCAGGGCTGCACTTCAAGCTGGTGGCCAACGTCCCGTACCACATCACCTCGCCGCTGCTCCATGCCTTCCTGGAGGGGGAGCGGCCGCCGTCGCTGACCGTGCTGCTCGTGCAGCTTGAAGTCGCCGAACGTGTCGCGGCGCCGCCGGGCGGCATGAGCTATCTGAGCGTCTTCGTGCAGAACGTGGCGAGCGCCGAGGTCGTGGCGCGCGTGCCGGCCGAGGCATTCGAGCCGGAACCGGCCGTCGACTCCGCGATCCTGCGCCTGCGACGCCGCGACGCGCCCGCGGTCGCCGTCGGCGACGAGCGCGAGCCGTTCTACCGCATCGTGCAGGCCGGATTCCGCCAGCGGCGCAAGCAGGTGCACAACGGCCTGTCGCGCGAGCTGCCGGTCGATCGCGATGCAGTCGAGGTGGCGCTGGCCCTCTGCGGCGTGGATGGCGAGCGGCGACCGCAGACCCTATCGGTCGACGAGTGGGCCTGCCTGGCGCGGGCGCTCGGCGGCCGGCTGGACGCTGGTGGTGGCTAAATTCGCCGGAACGGCGTTTTACGCGCGTCGCTTCACCGGATCGGCGCCTTACGCTCGTCGAGCGAGCGCTATCCGGCAACAGGCCGCCAGCGGTGGGCATACTGCTCGTGTGGTGAGCACTACAGCGTCGTACAGGGGCCGCACACCGCCCTGACCGGGCGTAAGGCTTTCCTGGTGAGCATTGAGGCGCAGGGGCGGCCGGCAAGGCGAGATAGGGCTCGCCGGGCTGGCCGTATGCCGGCATGACGCCTTCGCTCCCTAGTCATTCTGATCCCACGACGAGGCGCCAATCAGGCGAAATAGCATGGTTGCCATCTTGAATGATCGACTCGAGCCAGGTATCGGGCTGCGCCTCGAGGCGCCGGCCAAGCTGAACCTGTCGCTGGCCGTGACCGGCCGCCGCGATGACGGCTTCCATGAGCTGGACAGCGTGTTCGTGCTGCTCGAGCTGGCGGATCGGCTGCTGCTCATGCCCGGCTGCTCCGGCCTGCGGGTCGAGGGCGATGCAGGCGATCTCCCGATCGGCGAAGCCAACATCGCCTGGCGTGGCCTGCGCGCGGGCCTCGGGTCTGAGCCAGATCTCGCCTGCCTGACGCTCGAGAAGCGGGTTCCGGCCGCCGCCGGCCTGGGCGGCGGCTCGTCGGACGCCGCCGCGGCGTGGCGCCTGGGCCGGCGCTGGCGCGGGGCACCGGAAGCCGCCGATGCGGAGGATCTGGAGGCGCTTGCCCAGATAGGGGCGGACGTGCCCTTCTTCGCCGCGCAGGTCGCCGCGGCGCGGGTCACCGGCATCGGCCAGCGAGTCGAGGCGATCCAGCCGGCCAATCCGCTGGAGCACGTCGTCCTGGCGCACGCGGGCTTCAGCCTGTCCACTGCCGGCGTCTTCGCCGAGCTCCGACAAGGCGACTGGGGCAGCGGGCGCGGCAACGACCTGCTGGCCCCCGCCCGCCGGCTGCGTCCGGAGCTGGACGGCCTGTTCGCCCTCGTCACCGCCGCCGGCGGAGAGCCGAACCTGACCGGCAGCGGCCCCACCGTCTTCGTGCTGACGGATGACCCAGAGCGCGCGCAGGCCATCGCGGGTCGCCTGGAGCGGGCGGGCGTGCGCACGACGCTGACCCGCACGCGGACGGCAGCCGCTAGCATCGAGACCATCGCAGAGGAGGAGCCATGAGCGCGCGCGAACCGATCCGGACCGATGCGGCACCGGCCGCGGCCGGGCCGTACAGCCAGGCCATCCGCGCCGGCGATCTCGTCTTCACCGCCGGCCAGCTCGGCACCGATCCGGTTACCGGGGAGCTTGCCGGAGACGGCGTGGCCGACCAGGCGCGCCGGGCGCTGGCCAACGTGGCTGCCATCCTCGAGGCGGCCGGCAGCGGCCTCGATCGCGTCGTGAAGGTGACCGTCTTCCTCGTCGACATCGGTGACTGGCCGGCGGTCAACGAGGTCTATGCCGCCGCCATGCCCGAGCCGTATCCGGCTCGCAGCGCGTTCGCCGTGCGCGAGCTGCCGAAGGGCGCGAAGGTCGAGATCGAGTGCGTGGCGCTGTCAGGCGCCAGTTGACGCCCCGAATCAGCCGCCTCTACCATCGCGCAACGTGTCCGCCCCATTGAAGGAGCGCTCGACCAGCTTGACCGCCACCGCGGCCATCGTTCTGGCCGCCGGCCAGGGAACGCGCATGCGCTCCCGCATTCCCAAGGTCCTCCACCCGCTCGCCGGCCGGCCGATGATCCAGCACGTCCTCGACGCCCTGGCGCGCGCGGGTGTGGAGCACCGCGTCGTCGTCACCGGGCACGCCGCCGATGCGCTGGAACAGGCGCTCGGCCCGCGCGCCATCACCGCCCGCCAGGAGCCACAGCTGGGGACCGCCGATGCCGTGCGCGTTGGCCTCACGCGCGTTCCGCCTGAGGCGCGGCACGTCATCGTCACCATGGGCGACGCCCCGCTCCTGCCGCCCGAGCTGTACCAGGCGCTGCTGCATCAGCAGGCGGAGGGCGGCGTCGCGATCGCGCTGCTTAGCGCCCGCATGGCCGACCCCGCCGGTTACGGACGCATCGTCCGCGATGCGGCCGGCGGCGGCGTCAGCGCCATCGTCGAGGAGCTCGACGCCGACGAGGCGACCCGCGGCATCGACGAGATCAACGCCGGCTGCTACTGCTTCGACGCGGCGTGGCTGCGCGCCAACGTGGGCCACGTGGAGGCATCGGCATCGGGTGAGTACTATCTCATCGACCTCGTCGCCCGCGCCGTGAGCGGCGGGCGCGGCGTGCATGTCGTCGTCGCCCCCGAGCCCGAGACGGCGATGGGCATCAACGACCGCGTGACCCTGGCCGCGGCCGAGGAGCGGCTGCGGCGCGAGATCGCGGAGCGGCACATGCGCAACGGCGTGACGATCGTCGACCCGTCGACGACCCGCATCGGCGCCGCAGTCGAGATCGGCCAGGACGCCCGCATCGAGCCGTGGACCATCCTGGAGGGCGAGACGGTCATCGCGCAGGACGCGGTGATCGGTCCGAACGCGCACCTGCGGGACAGCCGCATCGGCCCGCGCACGACCGTCTGGGCCAGCGTGGTGGAGCAGGCGAGCGTCGCGGAGGACAGCGAGATCGGTCCGTACGCGCACCTGCGGCCCGGAGCCGAGATCGGTCCGCGCTGCCGCATCGGCAACTTCGCGGAGATCAAGAAGAGCCGCATCGGCGCCGGGACGCAGCAGCATCACTTCAGCTACATCGGCGATGCCCAGGTGGGGGAGGGCGTCAACATCGGTGCCGGATCGGTCACCGCCAACTTCGACGGCGTCGAGAAGCACCGGACCGATATCGGCGACGGCGTCTCGATCGGCGTCGACACGATGATGGTCGCCCCGGTCACCATCGGCGCGGGCGCCAGGACCGGTGCGGGCGCCGTCGTCAACCGCGACGTCGCGCCCGGCAAGACCGTGGTCGGTATGCCGGCACGCCCCATCGACACCAGGCGCCGCAGCGGCGCGCGCCAGGCATCCGTCCCGTCAGGGACTGATCGGAACCAGTAGTCCAGGAGGCACAACCAGTCCCGCCCCATGCCTGAAGGCAGCAGTACCAGTGGCGACCCGATCATAGACTTCGGGGTTGTCGCCATTCTCATCCTCCTCGGCGGCTTCTTCGCCGCGTCGGAGATCGCCCTCATCACGGTGAAGCGCCACCGCCTCAGCCAGCTGGCCGATGAGGGAAATCGGCAGGCCCGCACCGCGCACCGCCTGACCGCGGATCCGAGCCGCTTCCTGGCCACGATCCAGATCGCGATCACCTTCCTCGGGTTCCTCGCCGGCGCCACCGGCGCAGTGGCCTTCTCCCCGGGGCTGGCCGACCTGCTCGAGCGGGTGTCCGGGACGTGGCTACAGGAGGAGACAGCCGACACGATCGCCTTCGTCTTCATGACGCTCGTCATCGCGCTGGTCTCGATCATCATCGGCGAGCTCGTGCCAAAGACGCTGGCGCTCTCGTTCCCCGAGCGCCTCTCGCTCTTCGTGGCCCGGCCCATTGGCTGGATGGATCGGCTCCTGTCGCCGGTTGTGTGGTTCGTCTCGACCGTGAGCAAGATCCTCGTCCGCCTGCTCGGGGGAAAGACGGAGCCCCAGGGGGGCTACCTCTCCACCGAGGAGCTCAAGATGCTCGTCGAGAGCAGCACCGAGCAGGGCGAGTTCGAGGAGGAGGAGAAGGAGATGATCCACGGGGTCATCGAGCTCGGCGACAAGAAGGTCCACGAGGTGATGATCCCGCGCATCGGGATACGGGCGGTCAACGTGGACGACCCGCTCGACGAGGTGCTGGACATGATCGTACGGGCCGGTCACTCGCGCCTGCCCGTCTTCGAGGAGTCGCTCGACAACGTTGTGGGCATTCTCTACGCCAAGGATCTGTTGCCGTACCTGAAAGGCAACGGCCGCGGCAACGGCCCGATCGACATCCGCGGGCTCGCACGCCCACCGGTGTACGTGCCGGAGTCCAAGGCCGTGGACGAGCTGCTGCACGACATGCAGGCCCAGAAGCGCCACATCGCCATCGTGGTGGACGAGTACGGCGGCACCGCGGGCCTCATCACCATGGAGGACGTGGTCGAGGAGATCGTGGGCGAGATCCAGGACGAGTACGACACCGAGGAGTCGATGGTCGAGACCATCGAGTCAGACGGTGAGCTCGCCTTCCGCCTCGACGGGCGGGTCAGCATGGACGACCTGCGAGACCTGTTCGAGCTGACCGATGACGACGAGCCCGATGAAGAGGCCTACGACACCGTCGGCGGCTTCATCGTCCACCGCGTGGGCCGCATCCCGCTGCCTGGGGCCGAGATCCCGTTCCGTGACGAGGTCGTGCTTCGCGTCGAGGCCGCCGAGCCGCGCCGCGTTGCCCGCGTCGTCGCCGCGCGGCCCCGTCGCGGCGAGGACGAGCCGGTCGCCGAGCAGCTCGACGAGGCCGGCCGCCGCCCCTAGGACGTGGCCGGCGCGGACTTACGCGGCGATCACCGACTCGACGAGCTTTCGGAGCTCGATGCGGCGTTCCTCGGCGCAGGGCAGCTGATCCACGCCGCGCAGGGCGAGGTCGCGGTAGCGGCGTGCCTCGGACAGGGCGTGCTCACGGGCGCCGCAGCGCTCGAGGATGGCGAGGACCTCGTCGACCTCCTCGCGGGTCATCGGCCTCTCGTGCTCGAGGCTCGAGGGGGCATCGGGCGCGGCGGCCGCGTAGAGCTCGCGGAGGCGGGCGGCATCGGTCCCGGAGGCGTGCTCGAGCGCCCAGACCAGCGGCAGCGTCTTCTTGCGCTTGCGCACGTCGCCGGCCTGCGCCTTGCCGGAGTCGGCCGCGGTCCAGAACGTGCCCTTGACGTCATCGGCCATCTGGAAGGCAATGCCGAGGTCGTATCCGAAGCGCCGATAGGCCTCGACGCAGGCTTGGTCGTCGGTCGCCAGGATCGCCCCGGCCTGGACCGATGCGCCCACCAGCGCCGCGGTCTTCCTGCCGATCATCTCGAGGTAGGCATCGACGGTGACATCGGTCCGTCGCTCGAAGCTGATGTCCAGGAACTGGCCCTCGCACAGCGCCAGGCAGGTTTCGTCATAGACGCGCATCAGGGCCAGCACGCGGCGTTCACTGAAGCCGTCGGCCAGGAGGCGGTAGAGGGCCAGGCGCGAGAGGGCGAAGAGCGCGTCGCCGGCGTTGATCGCCAGCGGCACGCCCCAGATGGCCCACAGGGTGGGGCGATGACGGCGCTCGCGATCGGCGTCCTCGATGTCGTCGTGGACGAGGCTGAAGTTGTGACCCAGCTCGACCGCGGCCGCACCCGGCAGGGCGCGCTGGTAGTCGCCGGTAAGCGACTGGTAAGCGAGCAGGCCCAGGAGCGGACGCATGCGCTTGCCGCGCGGTCCGTCATCCGCGTCGAGGCCAAGGTGATAGACGAGCATCTCGTACAGGGGACGCGCGTGCCCGTCACGCTCGTCGATCACGCTCCGCATCTCGGACTCGATGTCGCTCAGCAGGCGCGTAAACTCGGTCCTGATGTCCACGGCCGAAGCGTACCCCACCTCTTCGATCTCCTCGGCCAGTCGTGCCTTGCTTCGTTCCATTGCAATTATGATACCACGAAGTAGCACGTTACTCTGGCTGGGGCGCGACGCGGCAGGCAAGCATTGAGCCCCCGGGGCCGTCTCTACAAGACGGAGGCGATCGTGCTGCGCTCGATGGATCTCGGCGAGGCCGACCGCGTCCTCACCGTCCTCACCCCGCGGCTCGGCAAGCTGCGGGTGATCGCCAAGGGCGTGCGGCGCCCGCGGTCGCGGCTGGGTGGCGGGCTCCAGCCGTTCAGCGACATACAGCTCGTGCTGGCGGTGGGCCGGACGTGGGACGTCGTGACGCAGGCCTCGCTCGAGGATCCGCACCTGGGCCTGCGAGACGACCTGCACTCCACGGCCGCCGCCTGGTACGTGGTCGAGCTCGCGGACCGCTTCTGCGAGGGCGCCGCCGACTCGCACGAGGCGTTCCGGCTGTTGGCCCAGGCGCTTTCTGCCCTGGACGCCGGCGGCGAGGTGGCACGCGAGGTCGTTGCGCGCTGGTTCGAGCTCCATCTGCTCGACGCCATGGGTTTTCGGCCGGAGCTGTCGCAATGCCTGGAGTGCGGCGCCGCGATCGAGCCCGAGGGGAACCACTTCGCGCCCGCCGCCGGCGGCGTCCTGTGCCCGCAGTGTGTGCACTCCGCGCTGTCGGCTCGGCCGATCTCGTCCGACGCCCTCAAGGTCGTTCGTCACCTCCAGCGCTCGCCGCTGGTCGGCGTGCTGCGGCTGCGCCTCTCGTCGTCAGTGCATCGGGAGGCGGAGCGGCTGCTGCACGCGACCGTATCGGCCGTGCTCGAGCGTGAGCTGCGGTCGCGCGACTTCCTCGAGGAGGTTGCCGCCAGGGAGGCGGCCGCGGCGGTCCGCTGACCAGGACTAGAGGCGATAGGCGGCCTCAGCGAAGCCGATCGCCTCGTCCACGTGTCCGAGCCACCATTCGGCATCGCTCAGCTGGAAGAGGTCGTCGGCTGCGAGCTCGCTTCCGGCCCGGGCGTGCTCGAATCCGGCGCGGACAGCAGGCCAGTCGCGTCGCCGATACGCGTCGCGCGCTGCCTCAAGGGTGGTTCTCAGGTCTTCCATTGGTCAGCTCGGGTAGGGGCCTCGATTATCGCCTGCGTCGGCTAGACTCGACCACGCATCGCTCAACATCTGTTGCTAGGATGCCGCGCCCACCGGCCTCCCGCGGCGCGCAACATGCCGGCGTTGCACCCCATGCAGCTATCGGTGAAGAAGAGGCTCTTCCGGGGCCGATCTTCGCCGCTGGTTGCATCGGGTGAAAGGAACAGGCAAGAACAGGGCGATATCCGTCTCTTCTTCCCGGTACCTCCACCTCATGCAACGGCCGGCGTTCCGCGGGGGAATCGGCTCAGGATCGCTCTAGGCTAGACTCGACACCCCGCAGCAGGAGCAGCCGAACCGCCGTGCCCGCGCCGACCATGGACGTCATCGTCAGCCTCGCCAAGCGCCGGGGATTCGTCTTCCCGTCGAGCGAGATCTACGGCGGCATGGCGGGGTTCTGGGACTACGGTCCGCTGGGCGTCGAGCTCAAGAACAACGTCAAGGACGCCTGGTGGCGCCACATGGTGCACCTCCGCGACGACGTGGTCGGCCTCGACGCGGCGATCATCATGCACCCGCGCGTGTGGGAGGCTTCCGGCCACGTCGCCGGCTTCAGCGATCCCATGGTCGACTGCCGCAACTGCAAGCTGCGCTTCCGACAGGACGACCTCAAGGGCCAGCCATCCGAGATCGCCTGTCCCAACTGCGGCAGCAGGGGCACGCTGACGGACCCTCGCCAGTTCAACCTCATGTTCGCCACGCACGTGGGGCCGGTGGAGGAATCGGCATCGATCGCCTACCTGCGGCCGGAGACGGCACAGGCGATGTTCGTCCAGTTCGAGAACGTCGCCACCAGCATGCGCCGCAAGCTGCCGTTCGGGATCGCGCAGATCGGCCGGTCCTTCCGCAACGAGATCACGCCGGGCAACTTCATCTTCCGCGATCGCGAGCTGGAGCAGATGGAGATGGAATTCTTCGTCCATCCCTCGCAGGAGGACGAGTGGTTCGCCTACTGGGTGGACGCCCGCCATCGCTGGTGGACCGATGTGCTTGGCATCGGCGCCGACCGCCTCCGCCTGCGCCCACACGAGGCCGATGAGCTCAGCCACTACTCGAAGCAGACCACCGACATCGAGTACGAGTTCCCCATCGGCTGGTCCGAGCTGGAGGGGATCGCCGACCGGACCGATTTTGACCTGCGCGCCCACGCCGACGGGAGCGGCAAGCGCCTGGCGATCTTTGACGAGGCGTCTGGCGAGCACGTCGTGCCGTACGTGATCGAGCCGGCGATGGGCGTGGATCGTGCTGTCCTGGCGATCCTCATGGACGGCTACGCCGAGGAGCAGGTCGGACGTGAGCGTCGCGTGGTGCTGCGGATCCGTCCCGAGCTGGCACCGCTGAAGGTCGCCGTGCTGCCGCTCCTGCGCAACCGCCCCGAGCTCGTCGAGCGCGCGCGCCGCCTCACCGCCGCCCTGAAGCCGCTCGTGGCCGCGGCCTACGATGACACCGCGTCGATCGGCAAGCTCTACCGGCGCCAGGACGAAGTCGGGACGCCCTTCTGCGTGACGGTCGACGTCGAAGCGCTCGAGGACGGCGCGGCCACGATCCGCGAGCGCGACTCGATGACGCAGGAGCGTGTCTCCCTCGACCTCATCCCGGCACGGATCGCGGATCTGGTGGCGGGCCGGGTTGCCTGGGAGGGCGTGAGCCGCGATGGGAGAGAGTAGGTGCGTCGGTCCAGGAGGCGGCTCGTGTTCAGCTTCGATCTAGATCTGCTCGGCCCGTCCCGCAGCCGGCGCGCCCGACTTGTCATATGCCGTCCTCATGCGCAATTGCGGCGCGGTCGCGGCGAGAATGTGGGCAAATGTATGTCGCAGCCTTTGGGGCCGCGGTCGACGGCCGGCTTATGCGCGCACCAGCTGCATATGACCAGTCGAGGGGGCCGAATGTGACCAGCTTCGATGAGCTTCAGGCGGCTCACCAGCGCGGTGACCACGAGGCGGTCCTGCGCCTGACCGAGTCCGCGCTGGTGGAACGCCCGGGCGACGACGCGGCGCATGAGTACCGCGCCCGCGCCCTGCTCGCACTCGGCCGGCTCGACGAGGCGGAGCAGCACGCGCAGGACGCCGTCCGGCTCGATCCCGACGAGATTCGCTACCGCGAGCTCCTGGCGCAGATCCTGTCGCACGGCGGCGCGCACCGCGATGCGGCGACCGAGTTCGGCCGTCTGGCGCGCAACGACCCGCGGCAGACCGCCTGGACGTTGGCCGAAGCACGCGAGCGGCTCGGGGCGTCACAGCCGGCGATGAGCGTGGAGGCGGCGAGGCGCGCGGTGAAGCTGGACCCGCGCAACGGCGGCGCGCAGCTGGCGCTCGCCCAGGGCCTCGCCCGCATC
>JBOGTC010000039.1:0-78313 GCA_050692055.1 Candidatus Limnocylindria bacterium
TTCACGGCCGGGGACGGGGGCCGGAGACTAAGCCCAACGGTCAACGCCGGAAGGCACGACACCAGTCTCCCCGCGAGGGTCGCGGCCATCATCCGCGAACCTAGAGGAGCTATATCAGGCACGCTCAAAGGGCCGCGGAGGAGGACTCGGCAGCCGTCCCACGCTCGGGCGATGCCGAGCGCCCCGCACGCAGTGCCGTCCAGCTCGCCTAAGCCGGCCCAGGTTGGCATCTGGCACGTTCGCTCGCGTCCGGCCGCTGACAGCGGCACAGGCACAGGCGGCATTCCGGCGGACGGCACGGCCGGTGCCAAATCGTCGAATGGCGGCTGAGCGCCGGCCAGTAGACTGGCAGACCCGCCCGCCGATGGAGGTGCAACGCCCGATGGCCGCTCGCTCCCCGCGCCCCGAGGACCTGTATGACCTGCGCGTGCCGATCGACGCGCGACTCTCGCCTGACGGCCGCTTCGTGGCTTTCGCCGTCAAGGCAGTTGCGCCAGGCAAGGACGGCTACCGAACCGCGCTGTGGATCGCGCCCGCGGACGGCAGCGAGCCGGCGCGGCAGCTGACCACCGGCTCGAAGACCGATGCCGCTCCGCGCTGGAGCTCCGACGGCCGCACGCTGGCCTTCCTCTCCGACCGGGCCGCCGTCCTGCAGGCAGGCGGGGGCGGGGCCAGGCCCGGCAAGGCCGAGGCGCCGAAGGAGGGCGGCACCCAGGTCTGGCTCCTGCCGTTCGCCGATGGCGGCGAGGCGCGACAGCTGACCGACCTGCCGAAGGACGTCGAAGGGCTCGCCTGGAGCCCGGACGGCAAGCGTCTGTGCGTTGTCAGCGCGGCCGATTCGAGCCGGCCCGAGCGCAAGCCGGAACGGAAGCCGGAGGAGCCACCTGAGCCCGATACGCGGCTCATCGATCGGCTCCTGTACCAGTTCAACGGTGCCGGATTCATCCATGAGAAGTGGCCGAACCTGTGGCTGGTCGATGTCGCCAGCGGTG
Source organism: Candidatus Limnocylindria bacterium (assembly GCA_050692055.1). Taxonomy (GTDB): domain Bacteria; phylum Chloroflexota; class Limnocylindria; order QHBO01; family QHBO01; genus JBOGTC01. The sequence goes on from JBOGTC010000039.1 coordinate 993, forward strand.
AGGCGACGAGGCTGACGAGCGGGCGCAGCCACGACGAGCAGCCCGACTGGAGCCCCGACGGCAGGACGATCGCCTTCGTCAGCAACCGGCATCGAGACGCGGACCTCACCTGGCGCAGCGACGTGTACCTCGTCGAGGTGGCCTCGAAGCGCGTGCGCCGCCTGTCGCCGGGGCGGGGCGAGCAGGCGTGGACCGCGCCGCGTTGGAGCCCGGACGGGCGCTGGGTCGCCGCCGTCGGCTGGGCAGAGAAGCCCAGGCGGGGAATCCCGCAGTCATCGGCTTGGCGCATCCGCGTGCGTGACGGCCGCGCCGAGGACCTCCTCCCGGCCGACGCCGACCTGGATGCCGGCGCCTCCATGGGCAGCGACCTGGTCGGCGCGGGCGAGGCGCGGCTGCACTGGATGGCGGACGGCCGCTGGCTGGTCTTCGCCGCGCCCATCGAAGGCAGCTTCGAGCTGTGGCGCGTCGAGATCGACGGTGGGCGGCTGGAGCGGTTGACGCGCGGCCAGCACTACCTCGGACGCCAGGACCTGGTGAGCCTGCCGCGCGGCGGCGCGCGACTGGTTGCGGTGCGCACCACCGGTAGCGAGCCGCCGAACGTGGCCGTGGGCGACGTTCCGGCCAGCCGGCTCACGGGCGAGGACTCGGTGTCGCTGCGGTCCGTGAGCGACCTGATGGCCGATGCGTGGCGCGAGCTCCGGCTCGTGGCGCCGGTCGCGCGCTGGCACGAGGTCGACGGCCGCCGCATCCAGGGCTGGTTCATTCCGGCGCCGGGGAGCACGAAGTCCAGGCCCGCGCCGATCGCCCTCCAGATCCACGGCGGGCCATCGACCCTCTACGGCTGGAGCCTCTTCTGGGAGTGGCAGTGCCTGGCGGCGTCGGGAATCAGCGTCTACGCCTGCAATCCGCGCGGCTCCCAGGGCTACGGACAGGAGTTCGTCTCTGCCAACTTCGGCGACTGGGGCGAGGGACCGATGCGCGACGTCATGGCCGGCCTCGACGCGCTGGCCGCAGACGGCCTGGTCGATGCGGACCGCATGGGCGTCACCGGCGGCTCGTACGGTGGGTACCTGACGTCGTGGATCGTGGGGCACACGGATCGGTTCAAGGCCGCCGTCACGTGCCGGAGCGTGAACGACATGGTGAGCCAGATGCTGTCCGGCGATATCGGCGGCCCGACCTTCGGGCGCTTCGCCTATGGCATCACCGCGTGGGAGGACTGGGACCTGTACCGCAGGCACTCACCGCTCACCCACGCCGAGAATGTCACGACGCCGTTGCTGATCCAGCACTCGGAGAAGGACCTGCGCTGCACCATCACACAGGCCGAGGAGCTGTTCGCGGTGCTGCGCTCGCTGAAGCGCACGGTGCGCCTCATGCGGGTGCCCGACGAGTCGCACGAGCTCACCCGCTCGGGCACGCCGTTCCGGCGCGTCGACAACCTGCGCCTGATCCAGGAGTGGTTCGTCCACTTCCTGGTCGAGGGCAGGACGGCGCTGCCGCGCGTGAACCCCCGTCGGGGCTGATGGGTTTCGTCGGTTAGTCCGGTGACCCGCCTGGCTCGGGCGGGCTGGTGCGCAGGCGTACACTGGTGACTCACTGACAGCTCACCGACCCGACGATGCCGGGCACGGTGCCCGACGGCCGAGCCGGTGCGACTTGTATTGGAGGTGTCGCATGAACGCATTCGTGGTGGAGCTGGACAACCGACCGGGCGAGCTGGCGCGACTCGCCGAGCTGTGCGCCGACAAGGGAATCAACATCATCGCCATCAGCGCGGCCGCAACCGGCTCGAGCGGTGCCATCGGCATCGCCACCAACGACGAGGCCGGCACGCGAAGCGCCCTCGACGCAGCGAGCATCAGCTACCGAGAGATCGAGCTGGTCTCGGCGGGGCTCGAGGACCGGCCCGGCACGCTGGCGCAGGCGACGCGACGGCTCGCCGATGCCGGAGTGAACATCGAGCTGGTGATGGCGACCGGCCGCAGCGGATCGCGGGTGGACGTGGCCTTCGGCGTCGACGATGCGACGAAGGCGCGCGAGGCGCTGGGCGAGATGGTCACGACGGGCTCGACCGCCTAGGCGGGTCGACGCGGTCCAAGGGCGGCGCGCGCGACATCGGGCACGTCGGTGACGAAGCCCCAGACCCCCAATGCCGCCAGGTGCTTCATGCGCTCCGGGTCGTTGACCACGTAGCAGCCGATCTGGCGTCCGTAGGCGCGCGCCTGGGCGAGGAGCGGCACGGGATCCATGCCAAGGTCGCCCTCCCACGGGTGCACCGCGGCGTGCCCGTGCTCCGTCGCCCAGGTCAGTGCGGGCTCGATCGGCTGGGTCGGGACGAGGAGGTAGCCGGTCGAGACGCTCGGATCGAGCTCACGCACGCGCTCGATCGCCTGCTCGTCGAAGCTGATGATGCTCAACGCGCCGGACCGATGGACCGCGCTGCCGCGGACCGTCTCGACCGTGGCATCGACCGCCGCGCGCGCCTTGATCTCGACCACCAGCCCGATCCCGTCCGGCAGCCAGTCGAGCACCTCGGACAGCGTGGGCACCGTCAGGCCGGCGCCGCGGAAGGGCCAGCCTGAGTCGCCGTTGCGGACGAAGGCGTGGCCGGCATCGGCCTCGCGAATCTCGTCCATCGTCTGGCCGGCCACGGCCCCGGTCCGGTCGGTCGTGCGCTCGAGGGTCGCATCGTGGATCACGGCAAGCTGCCCATCCGCGGTGAGATGGACGTCGAGCTCGATGGCATCGGCCCCGTGCTCGACCCCCAGACGGAAGGCTTCCATGGTGTTCTCGGGCGCATGGGTGGAGGCGCCGCGGTGGGCAACGACGATGGTCATGAGGCCGATTGTGGCAGGCCGAGGTCAGGCGCCGCATCCCGTCCCTCCGGCACACCGCGCAGCAGCACCATCCCGACGAAGAGGAGCCCAAGAAGCGAGACGATCGCGACCTGGTATGCGCCACGGTCCAGCGTCGGCTCGAGCATGAAGACGATGACGCCGTACAGCAGCGGCCCCACGACGGCGCTGGCCTTGCCGGCCAGGCCATAGAGCCCGAACATCTCGCCCACCTGTGCGGGCGGCGAGAGCCGCAGGAGGTAGAGCCGATCGGTCACGGCCAGGCCGCCGAGCCCTGCCCCAGCGAAGGCGCCGGCGACGAGGAAGGGGATCGGCTCCAGGACGAGCCCGGCGATAGCCAGTCCCACCACCCACGCCCACAGCACGGTGAACAGCGTCCGGCGCGGTCCCCAAGCCTCCACCAGCCAGCCCCAGCCCAGCGAGGCGAGGATCGCGATCACGGTGAGCCCGATGAGGATGAAGCGCGCCTCCGCCTCGGCGAAGCCCACGGCGTTGATGGCGAAGAGGCTCATGACCGCGATCGTGGTGTTGGCCGGATCGGAGTAGAAGAAGCGAGCCACGATGAAGCGCAGCAGGCCGGGGTGGCGCCGCGCGTCGCTGATGGTGGCGGCGACCTGCGACCAGGAGCGCGCTGCGTCGCCGAGCCGGAACGGGCGCCGCTGCCGTGGCAGCTCGCGGACGAGGAGGAAGAGCGGCATGGCGAACACGGCGAAGAGCGAGGCGATGAGCAGGAAGCTGATGGCCGTGGTGCGGCCCTGCGCATCGGTCGTGAGGGCGTAGAGCAGGCCGCTGACGATGGTCCCCGTGTAGCCCAGCGCAACGGCGATGCCCGACAGCCGACCTCGGGCGCCGTCGCGCGCCACGTCGGGCAGGAGCGCGTCGTAGTAGATCAGCGCCGCCTGGTACGCGAAGTTCGCCAGGGCGAAGACGATGAGGCCGATGCGGATGTCCACCAGGCCGATGAGCGCAGTCGCCACGACGCAGGCTCCGGTGAAGAACAGCAGGAATCCCTTGCGCTGGCCGACGCGGTCGCTCATGGCGCCGAGGATGGGCGACACGATCGCGTTGAGGCCCACCGCCACGCTGACGGCCACCGTGAACCACAGGGTCCCCGGCCCCTCGCCCAGGAAGCGCGTGGTCCACGGTCCCATGGCAAAGCTGACGATGGCAAAGCTGAAGATCGTGTTCGCGAAGTCGTAGAGCGCCCACGCCATCCCCTCGGCCGGCCGTCCGGAGCGGGTGAGGCCTCCGATCCCGCGCCACCACGCGGCCGGGGCGAGGGCGGTCACGTCGGGCGGCTCGGGCGCGTCACGCCGCGGATCATAGCTGGCGCCGGCGGCAGCGGCGCGAAGCGCTGCCTCTCCATCTAACGACGAATCAGGACCGACTCCCCGGGAGCCGATGCTTGCCGCCTCAGCACGTAACGACGGAGCAGGGCCGATTCTCGTGCCGAAAGTTGCCGGCGCGGCACGCGATGACCAGGCAGAGGTCGAATACAGTCGCAACCTCGTCGTTACCTGCAGCCCCGGCAAAGCTTGGGTACATTGCGCCCGTCCAAGTGAACACTCATTCACAGGTGCGACCCATGCGGCGGCGGGGAGTGCAGCTCGGTGTGGCAATGGCGGGCCTGGTGGTGCCGATCGCCATCGCAACATGGCTTGTCCTCCGCGGCGGCCGCCGAGGCGTCAGCGAGGCACCGGTGGTCCCGCCTGACGTTCTCCCGACCCCACCTCGCCTGTCTGTGCCAGCCGTGTGCGAAGTGGCGCCCAACGGGCTGTTCGCGGCGCTGGGACGCGCCACCTATCGATGGCGGCGCTGGCTGCCGGCGATCGGCCTGGCGACGGTCATTGGCCTCAACGTCTGGGCAGCCCAGGCGGGCGGCGATCTCAGCCAGGGCGGCTGGCAGGTTCCCGGCTCCGAGGCCGTCGCGGCGGAGGCGATCCTCGCCGACCGCTTCGGTGAGCAGGCCACCACCGTCTTCGTCATCTTCACCGACCCGGACGGCGATGCCGCCTCAGCCGACTTCCAGACCACGGTCGGCGATGCGGTCGCGCCGCTGGCCGACGACCCCGTCGTCGACGAGATCCTCACGTACGCCGATGTCCCCGACCCGGCCTTCACCAGCACGAGCGGGGAGCGCACCTTCGTCCTCGTCCGGCTGAACGAGGACGTGGAGGAGGCCGTCGACGACGCGGAGCGACTCTCCGGGCTCGTGGAGGCACCCGCGGGCGTCGAGACGACTGTAACCGGCGTGCCGGTGATCCAGCACGAGTTCAACGAGGCCGTGGAGCGCGACCTGCTGCAGGCCGAGCTGATCAGCCTGCCCATTGCGCTTCTCATCCTGCTCGCCGTGTTCGGCACGCTGGTCGGTGCCTCGCTGCCGCTCGTCATCGCGGCGCTGGCGCTGCCCTCGGCCATGGCCGCTATCGGCCTGCTCGCGAACGTGACCGAGATGAGCATCTTCGTCCAGAACGTGACGACCATGATCGGCCTCGCCCTGGCGATCGACTACTCGCTCTTCATGGTCAGCCGCTTCCGCGAGGAGCTGCGCCACCACGCGGTGGCGGACGCGGTCGAACGCACGGTGGCCACCGTCGGCAAGGCGGTGGCGATCAGCGGCGTGGCAGTCGCCATCGGCCTGTCGAGCCTGACCGTCTTCGAGTCGCCGGCGCTGCGCAGCATGGGCATCGGCGGCGTGGTGACGGTGATGTCGACGCTCGTCTTCGGTCTCACCGTGCTGCCTGCCCTGCTCGGCATGCTCGGCCCGCGCGTCAACCGGCCGCGCATCCCGCTGCCCGGGCCGATGCGCCTGGTCGAGGACGATCCCGCCGCGGCCGAAGCTCGGCAGGGGCACGGCCTGTGGGCCGGCATCGCCCGCCAGGTGATGCGCCGTCCGCTGATGATCGCCACGCCCGTGCTTGCCATCCTCGTCCTCGCCGGGCTGCCGTTCCTCGGCATCCAGCTGTCGACCGGCGGCAACCTGGACGACCTGCCGCCATCGGAGGGCGTCGCCGGGTTTCGGCTCCTGGCCGACGAGTTCCCGGGCGGAGATACGGATCCGGTCGAGCTGGCGGTGCGCTACCCCGAGCCGATCGCGACAGATGGCGCGCTTGATCCCGGATTCCTCGAGCGTTTCAACGCGTATGTCGCTGAGGTCGAAAGGCTCGACGGCGTCACCGGCACGCAGAGCGTGCTCGATCCGCCGCCGGGCGTTGCGGAAGACGCCTACCTGCAGCTCGTCACGATGCCCGAGGATCAGCGGCCGCCGGAGGCGGCGGGCGTCGGCGAGTATCTAGATGGATGGGTCGCCGATGACGTGACGCGCCTCGACATCTTCAGCGACCGCCAGCCGGACTCCGACGCGGGCCGCTCCCTCGTCGACGACATTCGCGCCGTTCCGGCTCCGGATGGCGCGTCCGAGACGCTGAGCGGCGGCCTCTCGTCGCGCTCGCGCGACTTCCTGGCCAGCTTCGACGGGGCGGTGCCCTGGGCCGTCGCGATCGTGGTCCTGGTCACTGCCGCAGTGCTCTTCCTGACGTTCGGATCCGTCTTCCTGCCGATCAAGGCCGTGCTCATGAGCCTGCTCAGCATCACGGCCAGCTTCGGGGCACTGGTCTGGATCTTCCAGGAGGGCAACCTGTCCGGCATCCTGGGCTTCGAGGCTTCCGGGACGCTCGTGGCCAGCACGCCGGTCCTGATGTTCGCGATCCTGTTCGGCCTGTCCATGGACTACGAGGTGCTCCTCCTATCGCGCATCCGCGAGCGGTATCTCGCCACCGGCGACAACACGCGGGCGGTGGCGGAGGGAATCGGGATCACCGGCGGCATCATCACCGGCGCCGCGCTCGTCATGGTCGCCGTCTTCGGCGCCTTCGCGCTGTCGTCGGTGGTGCTCATCAAGGCGCTCGGATTCAGCATGGCGCTGGCCGTGCTCATCGACGCCACGATCGTGCGCGGCATCCTGGTGCCGGCCTTCATGCGCGTCATGGGATCGGTCAACTGGTGGGCGCCGCGCTGGGTGCAGCGCGGCGTCGCGCGGTTGGGTCTCTACGAAGGCTCGGCGGAGCGCGTGCCGCGTCGCGCGGAGCCGCTGCCTGCCTGAGCCCGCCCACGACCGGGCCGTGCCCACCCATGACCGTGCCGAGACGCTCATCCTGTCGACCGCGCTCCAGCCGGGGGTGTATGACGTCTACTGTCCTGTCGGCGATCACCGCGCCCAGGGCATGGACCTGTCCGTCCAGGTGATCGGTCCCGAGATCCCCTGACGCTCCAGCCCAAGCCGCGGCCCGTGACGTCTTCGGCATCAGGTGCGACGCGGCCTTCGGCGAGAGCAGCCGGTCAGTTGCCACCTGCCAATCAGGATCGGCTTAAGCACACCGCGGGGAGAAATCTGCCCATCTCCGGCGACCTGGTGAGCGTGCACCGACCGTGCAGCTGGATCGATCAGCCCCGTGAGTTCGCCGAAGCCGGCGGTGGTTGGCAGGTGGCAACGCGGAGCGCCGGAAGGCGGGTTAACCCGGCGGTGGTTGGCAGGTGGCAACGCGGAGCACCCGAAGGCCACAAACCCTCACGCTCCGGCCAGGGCCGCGCTAGCCTTCCGGCATGACGCAGCGTCGCCGGCTCGATCAGCTGACGGACCGATGGCGCGCCCGGCACGACGCCCGCCGTTCCGCCGCCACCGAGCGGCCGATGGCCGATCCGGAGCGCGAGACCCTGGCGCGCGAGGCGTTCCCTTACCACGAGCTGGCTCCCGCGGAGTACGTGGAGCGCCACGGCCACGACATGCCCGGCTTCACGTACGACGACGCTCGCTACGCCGATCCCGAGCTCGACGCCTGGCTGGCCGAGGTTGGCCGCCTGCTGCGGGAGCGCAGGATCGCCAATGACCGATGAAGGCCTCCGCCGGAACTCCGCGCTGGGCGGTCGAGCTGACGGCGGCTGTCTGCGCCGATGCGGAGATCGCGCCGCCCTCGCGCCTCCTCTGGCGTCGCCGCCGGGGCGAGCACTCGACCGGAGTCACGCGACGGGCGGAGGGCATCGTGGCCGTCCGTGCCGGCAGCGACGAGCTCGATCACCGTCTGACGCTCCTTCACGAGCTGGCTCATTGGCTGGTGCCGATACGACGCCGGGCGCGTGGCCGGCGCCGCCCTGAGCACCACGGCCGGGCATTCTACGCCATCGCGTTCGATCTCTACCTGCGCTACGGGCTCACGGCTCCGGAGGCGCTGGACCGCGAGTCATCGCGCTACCCGAGCTCGCTGCGCCATGCAGCTGCGCTGGGCATCGTGGGCGCCGCCGCGGCGCTGGCTCACCGGCGCACCACGTTGCGCGACCGCCCCCGCCGGAAGTGGCGCGTCCTCGTGCCCGAGCATGCCATCCGCCTGGAGCGGGATGGACGCTGGGCCGTGTGCGGCGTCTGCCGCCAGCGGATGGTGGGCCTGCACCTGCAACGGGCGCGGCGATCGCGACGCCCGATGCGCCACGTGCTCATGACCGGTCACGGAACGATGGGTGAGCCCGGCGCCTGATGTGACGATCCCGGCACGGGGTGACGGTGACAAGTCGGCGTTTCCATCGGTAGATGGCGGAGCCGCGCCGCTCGCGACTCAGGAGGCCGTGACCGCCACTCGCTCCCGCGCCATGGACGCTGCTCGACCGAGCTCCGCGACGGCCTCTGGCGTGTGCGGCCAGAGATGCACGATGAGATGCTCGATGTTCCGGTCGCGGTATCCGGCCAACGCCGTCGCGACCTCCTCCGCATTGCCGCGCATCGCGCGCTTGGGCGCGCCGTCCACATCGCCGAGATGGGGGAAGACGACGAAGATCCCGGCCGTCAGCGTCAGCGTGGCGGGATCACGGCCAGCCTCGTCGAGCGCGGCTCGCAGCCGGCCGAGCCGCTCGTCGAGCTCCGAGGCATCACCCGGGTCGCCGTACCAGGCCGCGTTCCAGGCATCGGCATGGCGGGCGACCAGCTGCAGCATGCGCGGCTGCTTGCCGGCGATGAGGATCGGCGGACCATCCGGGCGCGGCCCGCGGGGCGTCAGGGCGGCATCCGAGGCACGGTGCCACCGGCCGCTGAAGTCGGACCGGCCGGTGCGCAGCAGCGGCACGATGATGTTCAGGGCTTCCTCGAAGCGGCCGACGCGGTGGTCGAACGGGTAGCCAAAGGCGTCGAACTCCGGCTCGTGCCAGCCGCAGCCGAGGCCCAGGATCAGGCGCCCGCCGCTCACCTCGTCGAGCGTGGCGGCCATCTTGGCGGTGAGCGCCGGGTTTCGGAAGGGAACAGCCAGCACCAGCGGCCCAATCTCGACGCGCTCGGTCACCGCAGCCACCGCCGTCAGGATGGTCCAGATCTCGTGGATGCCGGTCGTGCCCTCCTCGCCCGGGGAGCGGAACAGGAGGTGATCGGCGCCCCACACCGAGTCGAGAGCGTGCTCTTCGGCGGCGAGCGCCAGCGCACCCAGCTCCGCGAAGGACGGTGGGCGGCCGAGTTTCTCGTCCTCGCCCAGGGGCAGCATCAGTCCAATCTTCATCGGTCAATGCTAGCGGCGCGCAGCGCCGCCATCGGTCTAGGCTTGCCTGACTCATGACCGATGCGCCGAACCTGCCCCTGGCGGGCGTCCGCGTGCTGGACTGCAGCCGGGTCCTCGCCGGGCCGTTCGCCACGATGCTGCTCGCGGACCTCGGCGCCGACGTCATCAAGATCGAGCCGCCCGACGGCGATGAGAGCCGAGCCTGGGGCCCGCCGTGGTGGGGCGATCCGGCGGATCGGCGCAGCGCCTACTTCGCAGCCGTGAACCGGAACAAGCGCAGCGTCGTGGTCGACCTGCGGACCGATGACGGTCGCGCCGTGCTGGACGGTCTCGCAGCGAGCGCGGATCTGCTGGTGCACAACTACCGACCGGGGACCGCGGAACGCCTGGGCCTGGGCACCGATGCGCTCGCCGCGCGCCACCCGCGCCTCATCGTCGCCAGCGTGGGCGGCTTTCCCGGAGCCGATGCGGAGCGCCCCGCCTACGACCTGCTGGCGCAGGCGGTGAGTGGCCTGATGGCGGTGACGGGGGAGCCGGATCGGCCGCCGGTGAAGGTGGGCGTGGCCGTGCTCGACCTCATCGCCGGGCTGGAGTGCGCGGTGGGTGCTCTGGCGGTGCTGGCCGGGCGTGGACGGCGATCAGCCGCAGTCGCATCGGTCGAGGTCAGCCTGGTCGAGGCCGGCGTGACGTCGCTGATCAACGTGCTGGGCAACCATCTCGCCTCGGGCGTGGAGCCCGGCCGCCACGGCAGTGCCCATCCGAACATCGCGCCGTACCAGGCGTTCGCCGCCCGCGACGGCGAGCTCGTCATCGCGGTGGGCAACGACGCGCAGTTCACGCGCCTGCTCGGCGTCCTGGGCCTGGAGGATCCGGGTGGGCTGTACGCCGGAAATTCTGGTCGGCTGGCGCGCCGCGAGGAGCTCGTCGCCTGGCTGCGTGACGCCGTGGCACTGCGCGATCGCGACGAGCTCGTGGCTGCGCTCGCCGCCGCGGACGTGCCCGCCGGGCCAGTCAACAGCGTGGGCGAGGCGCTGGCCGCCATGGAGGCCGCGCATCCCGACGGCTGGGTCGAGGAGGGCGACGGCCTGCGGACCGCGCCGACCCCGATCCGGGTCGCTGGTCACCGACCGGCGATGCGCCTTCCACCTCCCCGGCTGGGCGAGCACACCGACGAGATCCTGAGAAGCGGGTGGTAGGAGGACTCCTGCGCGCGCGGCGAGTCGGCCCGCTGGCTATGTCGGCGCTGCCACCAGCGACGAGAGGAGCGCGACCAGGATCGCGGCGACCACGAACGGAATCGCGATGAGCATGGAGCGGACCAACTGCATCGGTCAGGCGTCCGGCGGAGGCTCATTGGCGGGGCGGCTTCCGGAGGATCGCGCGGCCACGAGCAGCACCCCACCCAGGCCGATGGCCACGGGCGGGCCGGCCCAGGCCATCGACACCGCCCCGATGCCGCCGGTGAGCAGGACCAGGCCGATGGCGGAGAAGAGCAGGCCAAATGCCAGCGAGAGCAGGTCGGCCGCGTGGCGGGCCATCGTCATCGGCCTCCCAACGGGCCACCCTCGACGATGAGCTCACCGATCCCGGTCTCCAGATCCAGGTCGAACGCGGGGCCCTCGCTGCCGTCGCGGACGTAGCGGTCCGCCAGAGCGGTTCCGGCATGGCGCGTGCCCAGCACGAGCATGTCTCCGGCGCCCACCCGGGCATCGACCCGGATGGCGGCGTCGACCGGCAGGATCACCCGCAGCTGGCCGAGCGCCACGCTCACGGCGACCAGGATCGGCTCACCGGTGGCTTCCACGGCCGTGAGGTCCAGCACGACGCGCCCACCGACCAGTCGGTACGCATCTCGCAGCTCGGCGGCGTTGGCCGGCGCGAAGCGATGGTCGCCGACGCCCCCCTCGATCGGCGCGGTCACGAAGCTGGCGACGACGGCGAACGGCAGCAACAGCAGCCCGCGCAGAATCAGCAGGCGCGCCCGTCCCCACCAGGTACCGATCACCAGGCCGATGCCGAGCACGCCCAGCGCGACGCCGAAGAACTGCCCCGGATCCGCCTCGATGCCGAGGATGGTGGTAGCGAGCGCCAGCAGGCCAACGGCACCGAGCATTGCGCCGAGGACGTACTCGCCCAACGGCGAGGGAGGTCGCTGTTCGCGGCGCCTGGCCGGTGCAGCCGGCAGCGTCGCCGCCGCCGCGGTCGAGGCCGCCGGGCGGACGGGCTGAGCCACCGGCTGAGAGGTCGCGGCCATGGGTCGCTCGCCCTGCCGCAGCAGGGCAACGCCGGCCACGATGACCACGAATGCGACCGCCGCGGTGGGAACGAAGCTCCCCACGATCGCATTGTTCAATGCGGCGATGATCAGCACTCCCCCGATGAGGAGCAGCAGGACCGCGGCGAGACGGCTGGGGCTGAGGCCGAGCCGCGCGAGGGCCTGCTCGGCGATCGACTCGTCGCGCTCCTCGTTCGGCAGCAAGAGCCACGCGCCGACGTAGAGCACCAGCCCAAGGCCGCCGAAGACCATGAGGCCAACGAAGGCGATCCGGATCAGCAGCGGGTCGACGTTGAGGAAGTCGCCCAGGCCGCCGGCGACACCGGCGATGACCCGATCCGTGGAGCGGCGACGCAGCACACGCCCGGTCGGAGTCGACGAGGCCGTTCCGGCCGCCCGTGTGGAATCGGTCTGCTCGGTCGTCATCGGTCCTCATCATCCGTCGCGGCGCGGCGTGCTGACCATCGGGGAGAACCCCTGCTCGACCCTGAGTCGCGGCTCCCCAGGTCCAGGTCTTCACCCATCGTGCCGCGCGTGGCCGGTGTGCGAACATGCCTTCATGGCGCAGGTCAACGTCCGGCGAGGGCCCGCCGACCCGGCGGCGTCGCGCGGCGGCGTGCGCTCACGGCTCGAACGCAGCGCGACCGATCGCGTCATCGCCGGCGTCGCCGGCGGCATCGCTCGGCACCTCGGCATCGGTCCGCTCTTCGTGCGGATCGGGTTCATCGGCCTCTCGTTCGCGTTGGGGTTCGGCGTGGTCGTCTATCTGCTGACCTGGCTGCTTGCGCCGCTCGAGGAGGCCGGCGCGGACGACGTCCCGGCTCGCCGCGTCATTGCGCCCACGAGGAGCCAGATCCTGGGGATCGCCCTGGTGGCGGGAGGGCTCCTCGTGCTGCTCTGGATCTCAGGCTTCTGGTTCGGCGGCGACCTCGGGTGGCCGGTCGTGCTCGCCGCCGTGGGCTTCGCGATCCTCTGGGCGCGTAGCAGCGAAGATGGCGGCGGACGCTGGACGCTCTCGAGTCTGGGCACGCCACTGGAGTCCGTCGTCGGCGGAAGGGTGTCGCTGCCGCGGATCGCGATGGGCAGCATCCTGATCCTGGCCGGCATGACGGTCTTTCTCGCCACCAACACCACGCTCGCCGCGGCGGGCAACATGCTGCTGGCGGTGATCGTGGCCATCGGCGGCCTGGCCCTCATCCTGGGCCCATGGGTCTGGAGCATGGGCCGCGAGTTGGTCGAGGAGCGCAGCACCAGGGTCCGTTCCGAGGCGCGGGCCGAGATGGCCGCTCATCTCCACGATTCGGTGCTGCAGACGCTGGCCCTGATCCAGCGCTCGAAGATGCCGCGGGAGATGGTGAGCCTGGCGCGAACGCAGGAGCGCGAGCTGCGAGCCTGGCTGTACGGACGCGCGCCCACGCTGGCCGGCGTGCGGCTGCGCGATGCGATCGATGCGATGGCCGGCCGCATCGAGCGGCAGCACCAGGTGAGCGTCGAGGCGGTGGTCGTCGGTGATGCCGACCTGGATGACCACCTGCGGGCGCTGGTCAACGCGTGTGCCGAGGCCGTCGCCAATGCCGCCCGGCACTCGGGCACCACGGCCTTCTCGGTCTATGTCGAGGTCGAGGAGGACGCTGTCAGCGCGTTCGTTCGAGACCACGGCGCCGGGTTCGATCCGTCGGCGGTTCCTGGCGATCGGCGCGGCATCGCGGATTCGATCGTCGGTCGGATGGAGCGCCGAGGCGGCACCGCGCACGTGCACAGCCGTCCCGGCGCCGGAACCGAGGTGGTCCTGCAGCTGCCGCGGTTACCCTCATGACGGCGCGCGTCTTCGTGGTGGACGACCACGAGCTGTTCCGCTCGGGCGTCCGACTGGAGCTCGGGCGCGACCTGGAGATCGTCGGCGACGCCGGATCGGTCGAGGAGGCCGTGCCGGCCATCCTGGAGCGGGAGCCCGATGTCGTGCTCCTTGACGTGCACATGGCCGGCGGCGGCGGTCGTGCCGTGATCGAGACGGTGCGCGCCGAGCGGCCGGACGTGCGGTTCCTGGCGCTCTCGGTCTCGGATGCGGCCGAGGACGTGATCGGCATCATCCGCGCCGGGGCCCGAGGCTACGTCACGAAGTCCATCTCGGCCGAGGAGCTCGCGCTGGCGGTGCGCCGCATCCATGACGGCGACGCCGTCTTCTCACCGCGCCTCGCGGGGTTTGTGCTGGATGCCTTCGCCGGGGAGGCGCCCCAGCCGCTCGACCCGGAGCTCGACCTCCTGAGTCGCCGCGAGCGCGAGGTGCTGCGCTACATCGCGCGCGGCTACGCCTACAAGGAGGTCGCGCACGAGCTCCACATCTCCATCAAGACGGTCGAGACGCACGTATCGGCGGTGCTGCGCAAGCTCCAGCTCTCGAACCGATACGAGCTGACGCGCTGGGCCGCCGACCGTCGACTGGTGTGAGGTTGGAGCGGGAGACGGGGATCGAACCCGCGACATTCAGCTTGGAAGGCTGACGCTCTGCCAACTGAGCTACTCCCGCGCAGCATCAGGATACGCGATCGCCTCGTTCTGGAGGCGCTCGCAGCCAGCTGCGTGTTACGGCGCTGCTTGGCAGCGACCGGTCAGCAGCCGGCCGTGCTCGGCCGATTCGAGGCGTTCGGGTCGCCGTAGGGGGCCACGAACACGATCATCTCGCCGGATGGGCCGAGCGAGGCATCGGTGATGACGCCGTCCGGCGGCAGGACGTGGACCTCGCTCACACCCCGGGCCGGCGCAGTGGTGATCTCGAGCCGCCACGACAGCCGCAGGTGGCCGCGCGCCTTGAGCTCGACCTCCGCCTCGGACGGCTGGAGCTCCTCGATCCTGCTGCAGTGCAGAGCCTGACCGGGTCCGAAGGCGGAGAACTGCGGCGCGGCCGGCGCGTCAGGGTCGGCGCCGCACAGCACCTGCGCCACCGAGCAGCTCACCCAGGCGGTATGGACCGAGGGGATCTCGACGACCGGCGTGCCCGACAGGTCGATCTCGAGCGTGCCCCCGCCGTCCAGGACGCTGAGACGGCGGCCGTCGGGAGAGAAGCGCGGCCGGAGGCCGTCGGCCACGCGGGCGACCGCGCCATCGGCCACCGTCATGACGAAGACGCCGTCGTCACCGCGGTCGAAGGCGATGCGGCTGGCGTCGGGACTGACGTCGACGCTGCCTGCATCCTCGATCGTGGCGAGCACGGCATCGGTCTCAGCGACGCGGTGGATGACGGTCGCGTCGTCCGCATCGGTGCGATAGGCGACCGATCCGTCGGCCAGCGGCACCGGCCCGTAGGCGTCGGTCGAGGGGCTGACCGCGAGCGCCGAGCCATCGGCCGGGTCGATCACCACCACCATCGAGACCGATGGGGAGACCGGCTCGTCGACCGCGGTGCCGACCAGCGTGCCGTCGCGCCCGTAGCGCAGGCCGGAACCGAAGCGCAGCTCCTCGCCATCAACGTCCACCGAGCGCGCCAGCCGCGTCGGCTCGGTGCCCATCACGTCGATGCGCCATAGCGCGCCATTGCCGTCAGTGGCCATGAGCGTGGTGCCGTCGGGGGCGAACGCGGCGGCCAGCGTGGCAGGGCCATCCGGGCCGGGCAGCTCGATCTCGACGGCGCTGCCATCTGCGCGCAGCTGGAGCGGTCCGCTGTCGAGTCCCGGCCGGCTCACGCTGGCGCTGAGCGCGCCGCCGCCGCCGATGTCGAGCAGGCGACCGGCCTCATCGAACGGCTCGAGCGCGGTCGAGCTCTGGGGCAGCGCGGCCGGCACGACTGCCTGCCAGGCCAGCTCCGGGGACGCGCCACCGCCCAGACCGAGGCCCTCCCCGCCGGGGCGTGGCGCTTCGGGGCCGAACCCGACCGGCGCCAGGCGGAGCCCGCCGAGTGTCAGCACCGCGGCGACCAGCACGGTCAGCACCGCGCCGGCGACGGGAAGCGCCAGTGCCGGGCTCCAGCGCCAGGGGCGCCTGCCCGGCAGCAGCAGCGGGTCGCTGCCCAGCGGCTCGCTGACCAGGCCGCGGCCGACTCGCGCCAGCGACCCGTCGAACTCGCGCATCCAGCTCGCGATGGCGCCGCACTCGGCGCACGCGTCGAGGTGCGGATCGCGCAGCGTGGCCTCACTGCGCCGCGGGTCGAGCAGCCCGTCCCAGGTGCGGGCGGTGCGCCGGCAATGGCTCATCGTTCGGCCTCCAGCAGCGCCTGCTGCAGGCGCCTGCGGGTGCGGGCGATGATGGTGCGCACGTTGGTGTGGCTCAGCGATAGGATGGTGGCGATCTCCTCCAGACCGTAGCCGTGGCCGTAGTGCAGGACGAGCACGGTGCGCTGACGCGGCGGCAGCTCCTCGACCAGCTCGCGCAGTGCCACGTCGCGCTCGGTGCGACTCCTGGCCATGTACTCGAGCGGCTCGGGCGAGGCCAGCGGCCGGAGGCGCCGGTGATGGTCGTAGCAGCGGTTGACCGCGATGCGCTTGACCCACGCCTCGAACAGCCGCTCGTCGTGGAGCTGGTGCAGTCTGCGGCTGGCAAGCAGGTAGGCATCCTGCACGGCATCCTCCGCTTCGCCGTCCCCGATCAGCGACGCGCAGATACGCAGCAGCTTGGGTCGGAGGGCGGCGAACCGTGTCTCCAGTGATTCCGCGTCGAGGCGTCCTTCGACGGGCGACTCGCCCAACCTCTCGGCGGGCTCAGACATTGATTCCCCCCGACGCACCGCGGACGTGGAATGTGGCACGCCATCGAAAGAACGCTGTCAGCGAGGCGGCTGCCTGACCTCTGGGCACCAGGGAATGGTCACACGTCCCCGGCCATAGTCCAGGCGCTGCCATTCTCACCGATCTGGCGCCGTCGAAACCGAGGTGGTCATGATGACCAGGCGGTCATCCGTGGTGAGCAGAACCGTTTCCTCGGCCTTGGCGCCGGAGATCGATGGGTTCCAGGCGAAGGCCATGCCAGGCCGGATCGGCGTGGGATCTCCCGGCACGGCGATTCGCTCGCGCGGCTGGTAGCCGATGACGCCGCCCTGGTGATGGAGGTGCCACTCGTCCGGGAAGCCGCTTGCCTCGTAGGCAAGCCGGGCCGCGGCCATCACGTCGCCGAGCGTGCTAGTCGCCCGAGTGGCGCGGTGCATCGACTCCTGGATGGTCTCGACCGCGTCCATTCGGCGGGCCAGCTCGGCGCTGGGCGGTTCGAAGGCGCGCGAGCGGGTGAGCGCGACGTGCAGGCCCCAGCGCTCGGCGACGAGGACGATCATGAGGCGCTGGCGCACCGGCGTCGCCGTGGGCAGGGGATGACGGTAGCGCGTGATGCGCTCATCCGCAGCGGCGAGCAGTACCGGTGCCCGCAGTCCCATCGCGGCCAGCGCGCCGAGCAGGCGGCCGGCCGCTTGATCCTCGGTATCCATCGGTTGGAGGGTGTCCAGCGTCTGCGCCATGGCCTGGCAGGCGCCCACGGCGATGGCCATGAGCCGATGGTGGTCGAAGGGGCTGAGCTGTGACCGCAGCCGGGCCAGCTCCGGCTCGAGCGCCATCTCGTCGAGGAGCGACCCGGGCGTGCGCCTTCGCGCCTCATCCTCGAGCGCATCGGGCTCGTGCCACGGTACCGGCGCCACCTCGATCGGCAGGCCGGCCAGCTCTTCCGCCTCGATTCGAGCCGCCTCGTTGACCGGTGCCAGAACGACGGTCTCATCCCGAGTGACCAAGATTGACGCTGCTCCATCCTCGCTGGCCACGACGACGTGGTTCGCGCCGCCGCCGGTCAGCCACGCGAAGTTGCGCCGCAGGCCGAGGACGACGCCAGCGCCGTCGGCCTCATCGAGCAGCGCTCGGACAGCCTGGAGCCGCCGGTGAACCTCCGAGAGCCTGGCCGGGGAAGACTCCTCCATGTCGAGTCAGGCCAGGCGGCGAGCCCCGGGGCCCGCCGCTGCGGTGAAGGACCGTGGCGCAGCCAGCCCCTGGCCGGCGAACGCCTGCTGCACCGCCGCCGCCACGCGATCCGCGCTGTGCGTCTCGACGAGCGCAATGGCGCTGCCGCCGAAGCCCGCGCCGGTGAGCCGCGCTCCCAGCGCGCCCGCCTCGACGGCCGCGTCGACCGCGACATTCAGCTCCCGTGACGAGACCTCGTAGTCGTCGCGGAGCGAGGTATGCGAGGCGCTCAGCAGCGGACCGAGCCGATCGATCTCGCCGCCGCGCAGCAGCGCCGCGGCGTCCAGCACGCGGCCGTTCTCGGTGACGACGTGGCGCACGCGCCGACGCATCTCGTCGGTGGGTAGCGCCGAGAGCGCATCGGCCAGCGCCGTGATCGAGACGTCGCGAAGCGCGCGGAGGCCCAGTGCCCGCGCCGCCTCCTCGCAACTCCGGCGACGCGCGGCGTACTCGCCATCCGCCAGGCGGCGCGGTGCACCGGTATCCACGACCAGCAGCGTGAGCGCCTGGCGCTCCATCGGCAGGGGAAGCTGCTCGCGCTCGAGCGATCGAGCGTCCAGCAGCATGGCGTGATCCGCGGTGCAGAGCAGCGCCGCGAACTGGTCCATGATCCCGGACGGCACGCCCACGAATTCGTTCTCGGCACGCTGGCTCAGGAGGGCCAGGGCCGTCCTGTCCAGCGAGAGGTCCTGCAGCTCGGCCACCGCCAGCGCCG
This sequence comes from Candidatus Limnocylindria bacterium, assembly GCA_050692055.1. Taxonomy (GTDB): domain Bacteria; phylum Chloroflexota; class Limnocylindria; order QHBO01; family QHBO01; genus JBOGTC01. The sequence continues at coordinate 19,301 of JBOGTC010000039.1, forward strand.
TGACGCACTCGATCGCGGCCGATGACGACAGCCCTGCCTCTGCCGGCAGGTCGCCGTCGCACACGATGTCATGGCCGCCGACCACATGCCCGGCATCGCGCAGGGCCCAGACCACGCCCGCCACGTAGGCCGCCCAGCCACGGACCGCAGAGGCCGTAAGCTGATCGGATTGGATCTCGACCAGACCCTGCTCCTGCCGGGAGGCGATGCGCAGGCTCTCGTCAGCGCGCCGGGCAACCGCGGCGCGAACACCGAGATGCAGCGCCATCGGCAGCATGAACCCGTCGTTGTAGTCGGTGTGCTCGCCGATGAGGTTCACGCGCCCCGGAGCGACCCATACTCCTTCCGGCCTCCGGCCATAGAGCGCTTCGAAGTCTGCCTCGAGATCCGTGCTCATGCCTCGGGCCCCAGGTCGCGAAGGCGGGCCGCGACGCTCTCCGGCGCCACGTCGCTGATGAAGACGCCCATCGCCGACTCGGATCCCGCGACGAACTTCAGCTTGTTGGCGGCGCGACGGATCGAGAAGAGCTCGAGGTGAAGGTACGCGAGGTCGCGGTCCGAACGGACCGGTGCCTGGTGCCAGGCGGCAATGTAGGGAAGCGGTCGATCGTAGAGGCGGTCGAGCCGGCGCAGAAGGTCAAGGTAGAGCTCGCAGAAGTCGTCGCGCTCCTCATCGGTCAGGCCGACGAGGTCAGCGACCTGCCGGTTCGGATAGAGGTCGACCTCCAGCGGCCAGCGTGCGGCTGCAGGCACGAAGGCGGTCCAGTGCTCGGTCCGGCGCACAACCCGGACATCGGCGCGCCGCTCGGCGGCCAGCACGTCGGCGAACAGGTTGCCGAACGTCCGCTCCTGGTGACGGCGTGCAGCGGCGAGCATCTGCCGGGTGCGCGGGGTCACGAAGGGATAGGCGTAGATCTGGCCGTGCGGGTGGTGCAGCGTCACGCCGATCTCCTCGCCGCGGTTCTCGAAGCAGAAGACCTGCTCGATGCCTGGTAGCCGGGAAAGCTCCGCCGTGCGATCGGCCCAGGTGTCGAGGACGAGCCGTGCTCGCGCCGGAGTGAGGCTCGAGGATGAGGCGTCGTGATCAGAGGTGAAGCAGATCACCTCGCAGCGCCCAATGCCCGCCCGGCGCGCGACCAGCTCGTGGCCTCCCGGTACGTCCGGCACCTCCGGGACGTCGGGCGCGAAGGCGGGAAAGCGGTTCTCGAAGACGACGACGTCGTAGTCGGACGCGGGAATCTCCGTCGGGTGGTCCGGACGCGTTGGGCAGAGCGGGCATTCGTCCGTCGGCGGGAGGTGCGTCCGCGCCTGCCGATGCGAGGCCAGCGCGACCCACTCCTCGCGCAGGGGATCGAAGCGGATCTCGGAAGCCGTCAGGCGCTCCCCCAGATCACGCTGATCGACCGCGTCGCGGACGACGCCGTCTTGCTCATCGAAGTAGATCAGCTCGCGACCGTCGGCCAGGCGGGTTGGCGTGCGCTTCATGGGTCGTAGGCGCAGCGGAATCCGAGATTGCCGGTCGAGCTGTCAGGATCGTCATGGCTGCGGGCTGCGACGCGGTATCGGTTGCAGTAGGAGGCGTGGCAGAGGTAGGAGCCACCGCGCATCGCCTTGGCCGTGCCGGATTGCGGGCCTGCGGGATCGACCAGTGGCCGCGCCCTGGGATGGTCGACAGACCACCAGTCCGAGCACCACTCCCAGACGTTGCCGACCATGTTGTGCAGACCGTAGCCGTTGGGCTCGTAGGCCGTGACGGGCGCCGTCCCGAGAAAGCCGTCCTCCCCGCTGTTCGACCGAGGAAAGTCCCCCCCTGCCACACGTTGCATCGATGGACGCCATCGGGCATGAGGTCAGCGCCCCATGGATAGCGCGCTCGCTCGATGCCGCCGCGCGCGGCGTACTCCCATTCCGCCTCGGTCGGGAGGCGCGCACCGGACCAGCGGCAATAGGCGGTTGCATCGCTCCACGAGACGTGGACCACCGGGTGATCCCGGCGCCGCTCCACATCGGACCCCGGTCCCTCGGGGTGCCGCCAGTCGGCGCCCTCGATCCCGCACCACCACGGCGTGCCCGGCGGGTGGGGCGCGACCTGGCGCCGCTCGTCATCGAGGAAGCCGGCGAAGACGTAGGACCACCCGTGGCGCTCGGCATCGGTTGCATACCCGGTGGCGTCGATGAACTCGGCGAACCGCGCATTCGTCACGGCCACCACCTCGAGCCGATACGGACTGAGCTCGACCTCTCGGACGGGGCCCTCGCCGTCGGCGATGATGCCGTCAGCATCATCGCCGCCCATCAGGAACCGCCCCTCCAGCCGCACGGCCGCCGGCCTGAGCGCCCGGCTCATTCCTTCCACCTGGCCGCGCTGCGTTGGGCATCGATCGCCTCGGCCGGGATTGCGCGGCTCGGTCGCGTCACGATCTCGCGCACGGGGTCGACCTTAGCAGGCTCTCGCGTCGGGTTCGCCTTTTCGTTGTGGATGATCGCGCGGCTCGACCGCGGAGGCCGTCGACCGGGCTGAATCGGCGGCTGTTCCCGTGAGCGGTGGTCGTCGGGCGTCCCGCGCCACGTAGCGTGACGTAATGGCGCAGGGAGCGGCGACATCGGCAAGCTGCGTCACGCTGCCTGGCACGGCGCTGTGGGATCTCATTGGTGTCCGCGGCGGACGACGGGGAAGGTACCATCGCGCCAGTCGCATCAGCCATCGGAGGAGCAGCGATCGTGACGCGTGACCAGGGATCGCGGCGACGCGAGGGCGAGGCTGCGCACGAGGCCGAGCACGAGCTGATGGAGAGCGGCGAGCCGGTCATCCTCCATGACGTCCCCGAGTCGAAGGAGCTGCTGGACACGCCTCCGCAGGGGCTCGGGCGCAGGGAGCAGCCGCCCAAGCGGGTCGTCATCATCGGCGCCGGGCTGGCAGGGCTGGTGGCCGGCTTCGAGCTGAAGCGCCAGGGCCACGAGCCGATCATCCTGGAGGCCCAGAACCGCGTCGGCGGTCGGGTCCATACGCTGCGCAGCTTCGGGCCCGGCCTGTATGCCGAGGCGGGAGCCATGCGCATCCCGCGCGCCCACGATCTGACGCTCGCCTACTGCGAGCTGTTCGGGCTGGAGCTGCGTCCGTTCATGATGGGCAACCCAAAGGGCCTGGTCCACGTCGGTGGCGTGCGGATGACCGCCGAGGAGGCGGCGCGCGACCCGGGCAGCCTGCCGTTCGAGCTCGCCGAGCACGAGCGGGGCCGTTCCCCGCAGGCGTTGTGGGAGGACGCCATCGCCGACCTGCGCGCCGCGGTGGAGTCAGGCGGCGACGCCGGCTGGCAGCAGATCGTGCGCGAGTACGACCGCTACTCGCTCTACGACTTCCTGCGGCTGCGCGGCTTCAGCGAGGGCGCTATCGAGTACTACGCCGTGATGAACTTCCTCGAAGCCGATATGCACAACGCGGTGGTCGAGATCCTGCGCGAGGAGCTTGGCAAGGCGTTCGTCGACATGCAGGAGATCGTGGGCGGCATGGATCGCCTGCCGGATGCCTTCTACCACCGGCTGGAGCGCGAGGTGCGCCTCGGGGCGGAGGTGCACGCCATCGACCAGGATCCCGCATCGGTCACCGTGCACTACAAGACCGAGGCCGGGCGCTTCACCCTGAGCGCCGATTACGCCATCTGCACGGTGCCGTTCAGCGTCCTGCGCTCGATCGAGATGCTGACCCCGCTCTCACGCGACAAGCAGCGGGCGATCCGGCAGCTGAACTACCACGCCTCGACGAAGATCCTCTTCCAGGTGCGCCGGCGGTTCTGGGAGGACGAGGGCATCACCGGCGGAGCCACCGTGACCGATCTGCCGGTGCGCCGCCTCAACTATCCCACGCCGGATCCGACGACCGAGCGCGGGGTCCTGCTGGCCAGCTACACCTGGGGCCAGGACGCGCTGCAGTGGGGTGCCATGGATCCCGAAACGCGGCTCGAGGAGGCGCTCGATGATGTCGCCCGCATTCACCCGCAGGTGCGCGACGAGTTCGAGGTCGGTGCCTCATACGCCTGGTATGGAGACCGATGGGCGCGCGGCGCCTTCGCCATGTTCGCTCCCGAGCAGCAGACGAACCTCCAGGACGATATCGTTCGGCCCGAGGGCCGCATCCACTTCGCCGGCGAGCACTGCTCGCTCTACCACGCCTGGATCCAGGGCGCGCTGGAATCCGGCATCCGCAGCGCTCGCCAGATCCACGAGGCGCCGATGGAGGCGGCATCGAGCGTCGTCGACTGATCCGCGGCGGCCCTCAGGCATTCGCCACCAGGACCGCGCGTACGCGTGGCAGGTCGGACGCGACGAGCCGCCACGAGATACCGCTGTCTTCGGAGAGGAAGACGCGGCCGTCGCCGGTGCCGAAGGCGGCCGCGCTGCCATTGGTGGCGAGGCAGCCGGAGTCGATGTTGTCGTCGAACCATTCCGGCAGTCCGGTCGTGCAGCGCTCGAAGGAGCCCGGCGCGTCCACCGCCCGGCGGTAGAGCGCCACCTGACCGCCGCGCGGCCCGCGCGAGGCGCTGAGCAGGATCGTTTCGTCCGCCAGGCCCACCGCTCGGCTGTATCGAGCGTGAAGGTTGGCCGCATCGTAGGACCATGAAGCGCCCCGGTCGCGGCTGAGGGCCAGGCCATCCGCGACGGCCGCGAGGAGCAGGTCATCGCGAGGCGCACGCACCTCGTGGACATCGGCCTCGATAGGGATGGTGGGGCGCCAGGTCGAGCCGCCATCCTCCGAGCGCAGGATGCCGCCCACGTGCACGTTGGCGTACAGGGTCCCGGCGCGATCGGTCGCCAGCGAACGGACGTCCGGCGGGCCGCCCCACGGCGTGTGCCACGCGGTGCGTCCTTCCGCAGCCTCGACGCCGGGCACGGGATCCGCGTGTCCGTCCCGCAGCCGGAGCAGATGTGCCTCCGAGGTGCCGATCAGCACGTCATCGGCGACGGGCAGCAGGCAGTTCAGCCGCCGATCGGGCACCGATGCCACCTGCTCCCACGCTCCGGCGCCATCGTTGCGCCACACCTCGTGGACATCGACGATCGCCCACCGGCCGTCACCGACGGTCGCGAGCGCGGCGACGTCGGATCCCTCCAGCTCCACGCGCGGCTCGGCACCAATGATGTGCAGCCCGCCTTCGGTTGCCGCATGGATCACGGGCGTCATCTTCATCACCTCACAGGTTCATACGCCGACTCATGAGCTGAGTCTGCAACTTGAAGTGCAGTTGAAGTCAAGACCGATGTTGACGCGCTATGCTGACGGATGACGATGCCCGTCCTGCCGGACCAGATCACGATCGGCGAGCTCGCCGCCCGCAGTGGCGTGGCGACGTCGGCGCTGCGCTTCTATGAGGCGAGCGGCCTGATCGTTGCCGAGCGCAGCGGGGGAAACCAGCGCCGGTACGCCCGCCCCGTACTGCGGCGCGTGGCGTTCATCCGCGCGGCGCAGCAGGTGGGCCTCTCGCTCGACGAGATCCGCGAGGCGCTGGCGCGGCTGCCGAGCGACCGGACGCCCGACAAGCGCGATTGGGAGCGGCTCGCGCGCGCCTGGCGCGGGCGGCTGGATCAGCGGATCACCGAGCTGGAGCGGCTGCGTGACAGCCTCACCGGCTGCATCGGCTGCGGCTGCCTATCCCTCCGGCGATGCGGGCTCCTCAACCGCGACGACCGGGTGGCTGCGCGCGGCGCCGGCGCTCGATACCTGCTCGGGGACAGTGCCGCCGCCGCACCGCTTGGGCCCGCGTAGAACCGGCGGGTTCATCCGGCGTCGACAGCCGCGCGGCGAGGCGAGGCCCCGCAAGGGTGCTGCGGTGCTTCCGGCGCGGGCCACGTCGCTTCAATGCTCGTGCTGTGCAACGTATCGGGGCTGGCCGCGGCTGAAGGAGCAGGCTGCCTCCATCAATGTGTCGTCACCGCGGCAGTGATGCGAGCTGCTGGCCGGCATCGGTCGCTCGCGCTCGGATAAGTTGCAGGAGCGAGGCATAAGCACGAGCTGACCGGGGCCGGTACGTGCGCCGGGGTCCCGGGGCGAGGGCTGACCGCGCCCGGCCCCAGCCGCCGCCCGCGCGGGCAGAGCGGCCCGATCGCCGAGACCGACGCCGAAGCTGACGCCACGAGCCGCTGGCACGACCGATGCTCATGGATGGCACATGACGGAACACACGGCACGAACGGCCAGGAGGAGGCGTCCAGATGCCAGCCGGAGCCAGCAAGAAGCGGGAACGGCAGTACGAGCACATCAAGGAGAGCTACGAGGACAGGGGCGTCTCGAAGGACGAGGCAGAGGAGCGCGCGGCTCGGACGGTGAACAAGGAGCGTCGCGAGTCGGGCGAGACCAAGAGCAAGAAGTAACGCCCGAGGGCTACGCGCCGCCGGAGCAGGCAGTTCGCTCCGCGGCTACGGGCTGCTGATCGCCGCCTTCAACCTGCTCTTCGGCGGCCTGTTGGTCGTGGCTGCGGCCCGCGGGCGGCTGCCGCGCCGCGTGGAGCCGTGGGATGTGCTGCTACTCGGCGTGGCGACGCACAAGCTGAGCCGGCTCGTCACCAAGGGCTTCGTGGCTGCCACCTTCAGCGTCGTCGCCCTGAGCGACTTCCTGCACCTGGCCTACGAGCAGGCAAAGCGCACGAGCGGCCAAGCGCGCTGAGCGGGGGTCCTGGCGCGAGCCAGCCCACGGGCTAGCAAGACCACAGCAAGCCGCAGTGCGGCTGAACCAGCACGGAGGAGGGCTCCGGTTGTCGAATAGCCGAATCCACGGCTCGGATCGCACGCGAGCTCCTATCTCATGTGCCCGTTCACCCGTGGGACTGCTGAACAGCCCGCGAGGAGCCGATCAGCCCTGAGACTCCATGACCCGGCGAACTTGCCGCTGGTGCAAGTTGGGCGGCGACCAGCGGGCCGATGCTGCCGCTGAGGCCGTCGATGACCCCGCCTATTTGCCGCAGGTGCCAACTGTAGCGGTCATCTGGGTCCACCGGGCGCTGGGAAGCGCGCGTAGCTTGCCTGGTCAGCAGATTGATCAGGTCATCGGATGCGGCTGGCAGCTCCCGGCTGGCAGCTCCCGGCTCGCAGGGCCCGGTTCGCAGCGCCCGGCTCGCAGCTTCCGGCTCGCAGCTCGCGGCTCCCATCTCGCGGCTCACAGTTAGCGGTTACGGCCCGCGACGGGAGCGGCCGTAGCCGAAGTAGCCCAGCAGGGCGAGGACGACGAGCACGATGATGATGATCCAGAGCAGGTCCATGAGGTCCTCCTTTCGCGGGCAGCACTAGCAGGATGCGCGCCGGGAGGCCGGCGCGAACCTACAGATCGCCCTCGAACGTGTCGCACGCGCCGGGATCGGCCGTCTCGAGCCCCGTGGTGAACCATTCCTGGCGCTGCTCCGACGAGCCATGGGTCCACGACTCGGGAGTGACCCGGCCCTGCGTCGCCTCCTGGATGCGATCGTCGCCAACGGCGGCCGCGGCCGAGAGCGCCTGGTCGATCTGGTCGCGCGTCAGTGGCTCGATGAGTCCGGTCTCGACGGCGTTTCCGGCCCACACCCCGGCGTAGCAATCAGCCTGCAGCTCCACGCGCACGGCCTCGCCTTCGGCACCGGCATCGCGACCGGCGGATTGCAGGATGCCCGTGAGGTTCTGAACGTGGTGGCCATACTCGTGGGCGATGACGTATGCCTGTGCGAGCGGCCCACCCTCCGCGCCGAACGTGCTGCTCAGCTGGTCGAAGAAGCCCAGATCGACGTAGATGTTCTGATCTGTGGGGCAGTAGAAGGGGCCGACCTGGCTCGACGCCGTGCCGCAGCCGGTCGCGACAGCATCGCTGAAGAAGGTGGTCTGTGCCTCTGCGTAGCCTTCACCGAAGGATGCGGGAAAAGCATTGGTCCAGTAGGCCTGCACGCTGTTGACGTAGCCCACGATGCGGCAGTCGTCGCGCTCGTTGGCATCCGCCCCTGTCTGGCACTCGGAGAGGGTCTCGCCACTGCCGTCAAGGGTCGTGTCCTCGAGGGAGCCGAGCGGTGCGCCACCGAGGTTCCCGCTGAGCAGCACGATGGCCACGAGCAGGATCAGCCCGCCGATGCCGCCGACCCCGCCAAGCGCCATGCCGCGGCCACCGATACGGCCCATGCGCCGGCCGCGCAGGTCCCGCACCTGGCCGGGATCGAGCCGCGCGCGACGCCGGAAGGTCACGTCCCTGGATTCAGCAAGTCGCGGACCGCAGCCGAGCGCGCGCTGGCCATGCGTCGCTCAACGCTCCGGATAGCCGCGCTCGCCGATCCGCTGCTTGCGTCGCAGAAACCAGAAGATTCCGAACAGTTGGGCACCCACCGCGCCCAGGATCGCTGCCATGAGGCGTACCAGATGCAAATGCAAGACACGGGCCGCGATCCGGCCTCGGGGGCGCGATCCGTGACAGTGGCATGCTCGTTGCAGGAGGGCGAGCAAGCGAAGGGGGAGTCGGAGGATAATCGTGGTGTGCCCATCGGGTCCCGAGTGGCCGACGGTTGAGATGGCCGTTGACGGCGCCCTGACGTGAGTGCCGCCGACTTTCTGAGCGGACTCACGGAGCTCGTCTTCCTGGTCGTGTTCGCCGTCGTCGCCTGGCAGGCCGTTCGTCGACCGCGCTGGGCGCACATCGACATCGCCGCCTTCTTCGGCGTCATCGCCTTCGTCCTGCTCGCCGGCGACGTTGCCGAGCTCATCGGCCAGGCAGACGCGCCAGTGATGCAGTACCTGGCTTACGCCGGGGTCAGCGCCCTGCCCTATATCCTGCTGCGGCTCGTCGATGACTTTCGCCGCCAGCCGACGTGGCTGATGGTGCTCAGCCCAATCGCCCTGGTGGGCATGGTCGCCGCGTCGGTCGCGGTCGGGCTTCCTTGGCCGGCGTGGGTTCAGATCCTGCCGGTGATCTACTTCGTGCTGCTGGGGAGCTATGCCGCCGCCGCGTTCTCCCGGGAGGCGACGAGGAGCACCAGCGTGACCCAGCGCCGCATGCAGGCCGTGGCGGTCGGAGCCGGGCTCATCGCCCTGGTGCTCGCTCTGGTGGGCGTCGGGATCGTGCTGCCTGCCGTCCGGGAGGCGCTTTCGCTGGTCACTGACCTGCTGATCCTCACCGCCGCCCTGGCCTTCTTCGTGGGCTTCGCTCCACCTCGACTCCTGCGGCGCGCGTGGCAGGTGCCGGCGCTGCGCGACCTGCTGAATCGGTCCAGTGACCTGATCCGCGAGCCCGATACGCGCGAGGTCGTCGCCGAGCTCTCGCGCCTCGCGGTGGATGCCACCGGCTCGCACGGCGCGTCGATCGGCCTGTGGGACGCGGAAGCCAACCTCCTGCGCTACTCGGCCGCCGACGGATCGACGTACGAGGCCGGCCCGGAGGAGTTCATCGCGGGTCGAGCATTCAGCGCGCAGCGGCCAGTTCTTGCGGAGGATGCCGCCCGCATCGATCCGGCACACGCCGCGGAATACGAGGCATCCGGCGCGAGCGCGGTGCTCGCCGCGCCGATCACGGCGAGCGAGCGGCGCATCGGCGTCCTGTCCGTCTACGCAGAGCGCGCCCCCATCTTTGCCTATGACGACCTCGAGCTGGTTCGCCTGCTTGCCGAGCAGTCCGCCGTGGTCCTCGAGGGCCAGGGCCTCGTGCGCGATGCCGCCCGTGTCGAGGCCCGCGAGCAGGCCGCTCGCCTCAAGGACGACTTCCTGTCTGCCGTCGCGCACGATCTGCGAACGCCGGTGACGACCCTGCTGCTCAACGCGGAGCTGCTGGACCGGGCCCTGGGCGATGCGACCGAGGAACGCCAGGCCCGCCGGCTCGAGAGCCTCGTGCGCGAGGCGAAGCGCCTGAAGTCACTCGTGCATGACTATCTCGACCTGACGCGCGCCGAGCACGGCGGGCTGGTGGCGCGACGAGAGCGGCGGGACCTCGTGGAGCTCGCGCGCCAGGCAGTGGAGGAGCGGCTCGTTGAGCGACACACGATACGGCTCTCCAACGAGGGCCAGGTCATCGGCGCATTCGACGCGCTGCGCATCCGTCAGCTCGTCGACAATCTCCTCGACAACGCGATCAAGTACAGCCCGCGCGGCGGCGACATCGAGGTGCGAGTGTGGTCCGATGGAAGCCTCGTCCACCTGTCGGTGCGCGACCCGGGGATCGGGATCGAGCCGCCCGACATGCCGAGGCTCTTCGGCCGGTTCCATCGGGGCCAGAACGTGGACGACCGCCGCTTCCAGGGAGTGGGCCTGGGCCTCTACCTGTGCCGGAGGATCGTCGAGGAGCACGATGGCACGATTGCTGCAGCCAGCGAGCCCGGCCAGGGAACCACGATCACCGCCACCTTCGACACGACAGGACCGATGTCCAGCAATACCCAGCCCGCGCGATCCAGCACGCCGACCCGGGTTGCCGATGACTAACCATCCGGTCCTGGTAGTTGACGATGACGCCGGGGTGCGCGATGCCGTGCGCGATCTGCTCGAGATCGAGGGCTATCCGGTGGTCACCGCAGGGGACGGTGCCGCGGCGCTGCGGCTGGTCGATCAGCGCCGGCCGCGGCTTGTCCTCCTCGACATGCGCATGCCCGGCGTCGACGGCTGGGGCTTCGCCCAGCTGCTCAGGGAGCGCGGGATCCAGCTGCCGGTCGTGGTCATGACCGCGGCCGCAGATGCGGTGGCGTGGGCGCGCGAGATCGGAGCGGACGGCCACCTGTCGAAGCCGTTCGAGGTGACCGACCTGCTCGAGGTCGTCACCCGCCACAGCACGGCGGACTAGGAGAGGCGCTCGGCAAGCCACCCGACGGCGAGCGGGTAACGCCACTCGATGCCGGAATGCGTGCCTTCGAAAAGCTCGAAGCGCACGATGGGTTCGCCGATGCCGAGCGCATCCAGCTCCCCACGGAAGGCCTCCGCACCGAGATCAAGGTAGAAGTCGTCGCCGCGGCCCGCGTCGATCCACGCCGCCCGCAGCGAGCGGAGTGCATCCGCGTGTGCGGGTGCCATGCGAACCGGGTCCCAGGCCAGCCATCGGTCCCAGACCTCCGGAAGCAGGCGGCCGGTGGCGGTCTCGAACGGCAGGCGAACAGTGCCGTCGCCATCGGTCGAGTAGCAGGCGGCCATGCAGTAGGCGTTGAGCAGCGCGCCATCGGTCTTGCGGGAGCGACCGGGCCGTGAGCGGAAGTCGGCCCAGAAGGCGTCGTACGAGCCGTCGTAGTCGTCCCGCAGCGCGCGAGCGGCCTCGCGCAGATCGGGCACGTAGCAGACCTCGAACAGCGCGTCCCCGGCGTGCGTGGCCAGGCCGCCGAACAGGTCCGGCCGCAGCATCGGCGTGACCATGGCGCCATAGCCACCCGATGACTTGCCTGCCACGCCGCGGTGCGCGGCCTCGTCGAACGTCCGATAGCGCGCGTCGACGAACGGCACGACCTCGTCGCACAGGTAGGTGTGGTAGCGACCGGTCCCCGGCGAGTCGAGAAACTGCGAGCCGCCCAGGCTGGTCCAGGCATCAACGAAGACGACGATCGCCGGTGAGACGCCATCGGTGGCGAAGGCCGCGTCCAGCAGCTCGATCGGGCTCTGCGCAACGGCCTTGCGGTTGCGCCACATGTCGACCTGCCCGGTGAGGCCCTGCAGCACATACACGGAGGGATAGCGCCGCCCGCTATCTGGGTCGTAGCCCGGAGGCGTGTAGACATACAGCGGGCGCAGGTGTGGATCGCCGAGCGGATTGGCGGTGAGCGCCTGGCTGTCGATGACGTGCTCATCGAGCCGGCCGGCCCACGCGTGGCCCCAAGGCGGCGAGAGGTCCATGGCCGGCAGCGTAGCAGGACCCGCGGCCGGACCATCGTCCCGTACCGACGGCCCATGGCAGTACCCCCCGGCGGGCCGTAGCGTTGGCCCAAATGGCAGAGACCGCCCAGGCCGGGACAGGCTCGGCGTCCCCGGTCCGCTTCGCGCGCCGCAGGCTGTCCACGACGGCGGCGCGTCGCGTGCTGCGCGATCCGCACGTCGGCCACGCCCTCCTGCTGGCGCTGGCGGTAGTGATCCTGGCGTCGGTTCGCGAGCATGCGCTGCCGTTGCTCGCCGGCACGATGGCGATCTTCATCGCCCTTCAGGGCGCCATTGCGCTGGCCCTGCCTCGCGTCGATCGTCATCGGCGCTCGCCCTGGTCGATCGTGCGCTTCCTCGTCGGCATCGCGTTCGTGGCGGCAATGCAGGTAATGCTGGGCGCGACCGGCATCCTTGCTGTCGCGTACCTGCCGATCGTCGCCATGGCCGCCTCGTACGGCCGGCGTGCCACGATCGTGGTGACCGGCAGCGCCATCGCCATTCACAGCCTGAACGAGGTCGTTGATCGAGCTCCGGATGGTGACGGGGCGCAGCGGGCCGCGGCGTTCGCCCTGTTCGCCATCCTCGTCGCCCTCGCGACTCGCCTGGAGGTCACCCGGCTGCAACTGGCGCGGCGACGCCTGAGGCAGGCGGTGACGGCAGACCGGCGACGCGCACGCCAGATCGCGGGCGTGGAGGCCATCGGTCGCATCCTGGCCAGCGGCGGGCCCACGAGGGAGGCGCTGGACGGCATCGTCGCGCAGATCGACCGCGAGTTTGGCTACCACTACGTCTCCATCTACCTGGGGAGTGAGACCGAAGTGAGCCTGGGGGCCCAGCGCGGGTACTCGGAGCTGGTGGAGGGGTTCGACGGGCAGCACGGGATCGTCGGACGGGTGATGCGCACGCGGCGACCCGCGTTCGTGCCGGACGTGAGCGCCGATCCCGACTACTGGGGTGTGAATTCAGACGTGCGCAGCGAGATCTGCGTGCCGCTCCTGGCCCAGGGCGAGTTCCTGGGTTTCATCAACGTGGAATCGACGGCCTCCGCCCCGCTGGACGCCACCGACCTGCGGGTCATGGTGGCGGTTGCGGACAGGCTGGCCGCTGCCCTGATCACCGGTCGGGATCGGCTCGCCCTGGCGGAGCGCGTCGAGCTCTTCAGGCATCTGCACGAGTTCAGCGAGGCGATCAATGGCACCCTCGAGCCGAACGAGCTGTACGCCGCCATCGTCGAGCGTGTCGCTTCGGTGGTCCCGGCAGAGATCGCCGCGCTCGTCATCCTCGAGCGCGCGAGCGGGCGCTACTTCCTGCGCGCCATCACGCCGACCGAGGCCGCCGAGCCTGGCATCGAGGTGCGGCTCGGTGAGGGCATGGCGGGGCGCGCGATCAGGGACAGGTCCCTGGTCATCGATGAGCAGTTCCAATCGTCCTCGTACCCGGCCGCAGCAGCCGGGCTGGCCGGGCCGAACCCGATGCCGATGCAGGCGGCATCGGTGCCGCTGGTACGAGACGGAGTCGTGGTCGGCGCGCTGACCCTCCTGCGGGCCGATACCGCTCAGCGCTTCAGCGAGACCGACAGGGATGCGCTGGCCATGATCTCCGAGCAGTCGGCGCTGGCGGTCGCGAACGCCTTCCTTCACGCGGACGTGCACCAGATGGCGATCCGCGATCCGCTGACCGGCCTGTTCAACCGACGCTATCTCGACCCGATGATGGCGCAGATGTTCGCGCAGCGCCGGCGCCTGCCGGAGAACGAGCGCCCACAGCTTGCCGCGATCATGTTCGACCTCGATCACTTCAGCGACCTCAACAACCGCTACGGCCACCAGGCCGGGGACGCGGTGCTTCGTGACTTCGGCGCGCTGCTGCAGCAGCGCATGCGCTCGACCGACCTCGTCGCCCGCATCGGCGGCGAGGAGTTCGCCGCCATCCTCTTCCGCGCCGACCTGGAGGACGCCGTTCGCATCGCCCAGCAGGTGCGTTCGCACATGGCCGAGATGCGCATCGAGACGCCCAACGGGGAGATCACGGCGACGGTATCGGCCGGCTGCGCCGTCGCCGGAGTCGACGCGGACACGCCCGAGGCGCTGCTGCGAGCCGCCGACGTCGCTCTCTACATGGCGAAGCGCGCCGGGCGCGATCGCGTGGTGGCGGCATGAGACGCTACCAGGAGCCGGCCCGGAGGCGGCGCGGCGTGCGTCGCGAGCGTGCGAGCGCCGCCTCGCGCTCGGTGCCGAGCCCGGCCTCGGCCCTGCATCAGATCGCGGACCACGTGGTCGACGCGGTGGTCCGCATGGACGCGGACGGCGTGATCACCGGCTGGAACGCGCATGCCGAGACGCTCTTCGGCTGGACCGCCGCCGAGGTCATGGGGCGCCGGCTGGCGGACACAATCATTCCCGCGCGTGACCGCGAGGCTCATGCGGCCGGCCTGGCCCGCTACCTGGTCGACGGTCGCGGCATCGTGCTCGACACGCACACCCAGGTCGCCGCGCTGCATCGCGACGGCCACGAGATCTCCGTCGACCTCTCGGTCACGGCGCTGGCCGACGCGTCCGGCACCACGTTCGTGGTCTTCATGCGCGACCTCTCGTCGCAGCGGGCGGTCGAGGCGGCATTGCGCGACAGCGAGGAGCGATTCAAGTCCCTGGTCGAGAACCTGCCCGGGATCGCCTACGTCGACGAGATGGGCGGGCACGGGCGGTGGGTCAGTCCGAGGGTGGCGTCGATCCTGGGCTACACCCCGGAGGAATGGCTCGGCGACGACGAGCTGTGGGAGCGCGCCCTGCACCCCGACGATCGCGAGCGAGCAGTGGCACAGATGGTGGCCGCCGAGACCGCCGAGGGGCCAATCGTGTACACGTATCGGCTGTTCACGCGCGAGGGCCGCCTCGTCTGGATCCGGGACCACGCCAGCGTGGTGCGCGACGGGACTGGTCAGCCGGTGGTCCAGGGCGTCATGTTCGACGTGACGCACGAGCGCGGAATCGAGGTGGAGCTGGAGCTCGAGGTGGCCGAGCGCGCGGCAATCGCGGCCGCGCTGCACCGGCTTCCGGCCGGGCAGGAGGCGTCTGCGACCGCCTCAGCCCTCTGCCGCGAGCTGCTGCGGCTCCGACATCTCGATATCGCGGTCGTCTACGAGTTCTCCCACGGCGACGCGGTCGTCCCGCTGGCCGTGGTCGCGCCGCCGGGTGCGCCGATCGCCGTCGGCCGTCCGCTTCCAATGGAACAGGCGCGCTACCTCCGCGAGAGCGCCACCGGCCCCTGGGTCGACGAATGGCACCGGACCCGCGACGACGATGACTATCGCCGCGCGTGGCTCGACGTCGGCCTGACCTGTGGGGCATTCGTCCCCTTCGGCTCGACAGGCACCGTCCACGGCCTGATCTCGGCCGGCACCACGTCGTTGATCGGCGCGGCGGGCGTCTCGCGCTGGCTTCCGTCGCTGGCCGAGTTCGGCGCCATCGCCGCCGCCCTGCTGGTTCCCGAGCTCGCCGCTCGCCGCGAGGAGGCAGGGGCGCGATCTGCGGTGGAGGCGATCATCGCCGAGCGGCAATTCTCGGTGGTCTACCAGCCCATCGTGCGGCTCTCCGATGCGTCGGCGGTGGGCTACGAGGCGCTCGCCAGGTTCGACGACGGGACGCAGCCGGATCGCCGCTTTGCCGAGGCGGCCGCCCTCGGGCTCGGAAGCCAGCTCGAGCTGGCGGTGATGGCGTCAGTTCTGGACGAGGCGAGGTCGCTGCCGAAGGGACCGTTTCTCAGTTTGAACCTGTCGCCCGGCCTGCTGGCTGATCCGGAAACGACACGCCTGCTGGGCTCGGCCGGCCGGCGGGCGCTGGTGCTCGAGGTCACCGAGCAGTCGGCAATCGACGACTACGACGTGGTGCGTGCCCGCGTCGGCGCCCTGCCGTCCTCCATCACGTTGGCGGTCGACGACGCCGGCGCCGGCTTCGCCAGCCTGCGGCACATCATCGAGCTGCGCCCGAAGTACGTGAAGCTCGACATGCAGCTCGTGCGCGGGGTTGATGCGGATCCCGCGCGGCAGGCGCTCATCGCCGGCATGGTGTACTTCGCGCACCAGTCCGGCTGCCTCCTGGTAGCGGAAGGCATCGAGTCCGAGGCGGAGCGCGGAACGCTCGCCCGCCTGGGCATCCCCTTCGGGCAGGGCTTCCTCTTCGCTCAGCCGGCCCCCGTGCTCGCGATGCGCGCCCTCGGAATTGGCCGGCTGGGCCGATCGACGCCGCGCGTGACTCCCGCGAGGGTGCTCGGCGCCTGACTACATGCTCGGGACGTAGCCCGGGTCGAAGTACCTGGCGGGGTCATCGCGGAAGTCAAGCATGCATCCCCTGCCACAGAAGTAGTAGGGCTTGCCCTCGTGCTCGGCGGTGAGGCCCTGCGCCTGCGCCACCTCTGGGCTGACCTCCATGCCGCACACCGGGTCCCTCGCCACGTCCGTCGTCATCGGCTTGCGTCTCCTTGTCTGGGCTGGCTGGCGGCTGCGCTGGAGGAGCCTGCCATCGCTCCCATGTCGCCAGATTCATGCCTGGTATGCGCCGGGCGCCCGGTATCGGTCTGTAGTCACCAAATTCATGCCAGGGCGAGCACCGCGGCTGGAACTCGACCCTCCTCGGCGCTTCGTGCAGACGGGGTGAGAATCTGGCGACTCGCGGCTAGCCACGCGCCTGGATCTGGGGACTCGCGGGTGCCAGCAGCGCATCATGCGACGCGGAACGACCGCAGGCGGAGCGAGTTGGCGACCACGCTCACGCTCGACAGGGCCATCGCGCCGGCAGCCAGGGCCGGGCTGAGCAGAAGCCCGGCGACCGGGAACAGCGCCCCCGCCGCCACCGGAATCAGCAGCACGTTGTATCCGAAGGCCCACCCCAGGTTCTGGCGGATCGTGCGCATCGTCGCGCGCGACAGGCCGATGGCGCCCGGCACGCCGCGCAGGTCGTCTCCCACCAGCGTGATGTCGGACGCCTCGAGCGCCACGTCGGCGCCGGTGCCGATGGCGATGCCGACGTCGGCCTGGGCCAGCGCGGGAGCGTCGTTGATGCCGTCTCCGACCATCGCCACGCTTCGCCCATCCGCCTGAAGCCGAGCGATCTCCGCGGCCTTCTGCGCTGGCAGCACCTCGGCCAGGATGCGCTCGGGACCGATGCCCACCGTGGATCCGATGGCCTGGGCGGTCGTCCGGCGATCGCCGGTGAGCATCCAGACCTCCAGCCCGGCATCCTGCAGACGCCGGACAGCCTGCGTCGACTCGGGCTTCACGGTATCGGCGATGGCGATGAGCCCGATGAGCACGCCGTCGCGGGCCACGAACACCGCTGAGCTGCCGGACGAGGCCACGCCATCGGCGCGCTCGCGCAGCGGCGAAATGTCGATGCCCGATGAGGCCAGGAAGGCCTCGGCACCGACGAGCACAGCCGTCCCTTCGACGGCAGCGCTGACGCCCTGGCCGGCGACCGCCTCGAACGCCGTCGTGATCGCGATCTCGATCCCGACCCGCTCCGCGTGGCGCACGACCGCCTCGGCCAGTGGATGCTCGCTGCCCCGTTCGGCTGCGGCGGCGACATGCAGCAGCGTCCGCTCGTCGATGCCGGCGGCGGGGATCACCTCGGTCACCGATGGCTCTCCGCGCGTGATGGTGCCGGTCTTGTCGAGCACCACCGCGTCGACCCGGTGGGCGTGCTCGAGTGCCGCGCCGTCCCGGACCAGGATGCCGCTCTGCGCACCTTTGCCCGTGCCGACCATGATGGCGGTCGGCGTCGCGAGACCCATGGCGCACGGGCAGGCGATGATCAGGACGGCGATGGTGCTGGCCAGGGCGTACGTCAGCGCCGGCTCGGGGCCGATGAGGAGCCAGCCGGCGAAGGTGAGGGTCGCCAGCACGATGACGGCGGGCACGAACCAGCCTGTGACTCGATCCGCCAACCGCTGGATGGGGGCCTTCGAGCCCTGTGCCCGCTCCACGAGGTCGACGATCTGGGCGAGCGCGGTGTCGCGCCCGACGCGTTCGGCCCGCATGACGAAGCTGCCGGAAGCATTCATGGTCGCGCCGATGACCCGGTCGCCGCTCACCTTCTCGACCGGCATCGATTCCCCGGTGAGCATCGACTCGTCGACCGCCGACGCTCCCTCGAGCACCACGCCGTCGACGGGCACCCGGTCGCCGGGTCGGACGCGGACGAGATCACCGGCCACGACCTGCTCCACCGGAACGTCGATCTCGCGCCCATCGCGCAGCACGCGAGCAGTGGCGGGACGGAGCTTCAGCAGTGCCTTGACCGCGCCGGCCGCGCGTCCCTTGGCGCGCGCTTCCAGCCACCGGCCGAAGAGGATGAGGCCGATGATGATCGCGGCCGAATCGAAATAGGTCTCGTGCGACACGCCGGCCGCCATCAGCGCGTCCGGCATGAGCGTCACGAACAGCGAGTAGCCGTACGCCGCCAGCGTCCCCATCGCCACGAGGGTGTTCATGTTCGCCTCGCCGTGCCTGGCGCCCCGCAGGGCGGCCACCAGGAACCGACGACCGTAGACGAACTGGACGATCGTGGCCGGAGCCAGGAACCAGACGTTGATGCGGTCCATCGGCCACGGCGCGCCGCCCGGCCAGAACATGACGGCCATCATCGCCAGGCCGACCGCCGTCGAGACGAGGGCACCGATGAGCAGGTCACGCTGCTCGGCGGATGGTTGCGCCTCCTCGGCCGCGTCGGCCGCCGAAACCTCCACGGAATCCTCGGCGCGCCGATCGGGGCGCACCTCGTAGCCGGCGGCCTCGATGGCGGCGACGATGCCGGTGCGATCGATCAGCGCCGGATCGAAGCGCACGCTGGCGCGTTCGGTCGCCAGATTGACGCTGGCGTCGCTGACTCCATCGGCCCTGCGCAGGAAGCGCTCGATCCGGTTCACACAGCTGGCGCAGGTCATGCCCACGACGGGCAGGGAAAGCTCGGCATCGGTCGCGACATTCGGGGTGCTCATCGGTCCCACGAGGATACTATGGGGGAGTATCGCGTGTCGAGGCGTGACGTTGCAGGAAACCGATAGCTTGCCCGCTCTCCATGCATGCGTTCCGTTGTCAGAACGACGGTCAGTCACGGAATCCGCATGCGTGCGAGGCATGGCCCTTGCAAGTGAACTCACGAGACACCATGAAACCTCGTCACATGACTCAGTCAAGGCGTGGCACAGGCAGCTCTTCGGCCCGTGCGCGCCGTCGCGCCTTCGTCGTTGACGACAACGTAGAGACCCTCACGCTCCTCGACGATGTCGTGCGGAATGCCGGCTGGGAGACGAGGTGCTTCACGCGTCTGCGGTCGGTGCGCCGCGCTCTACGTGAGTCACCGCCCATGCTGATGATCCTGGATGACGAATTGCCCGATGGCCGAGGCGGTGACCTCGTGCAGGAGCTCCGAAGCGATCCGCGGCTGCGCGACGTCTCGGTCATCGTCTGCACGGCCGCCGATCCCGCGCGCCAGGCCGAGATCGGGGCGTGGGCGCCGGTCCTCTCGAAGCCATTCAGCCTTGCCGACCTTGAGCGTTATCTCCAGCGCGCGGCCTGAGCGCCCTCGCGGCTGGGCGCAGTCCGGCCTGCTACGCTTCGGTGCGATGCGCGCGCTGGTTCTCACCAACGAGTTCCCGCCCGCGATCTACGGTGGCGCCGGTATCCATGTGGCCGAGCTGACGCGCCACCTGCGCTCGCTGATCGAGCTCGACGTTCGCACCTTCGGCGGCCATCACGAGGCCGAGGACCGATGGCGGGCGCGCGGCTATCCCGTCTCGCACGAGCTGGACACGGCCGACGAGCGCCTGCGGCCGATCGTCGGCGCGCTCTCGCGCGACATCGGCATGCTCGCCGATCCGGTCGCGGCCGACGTGGTCCACTGCCACACCTGGTACACCCACCTCGCCGGGATCCTGATCCGCCTGGCCTACGGCATCCCGCTGGTGATCACCGTCCACTCGCTGGAGCCGTTGCGGCCATGGAAGCGGGAGCAGCTCGGCGGCGGCTACGACGTCAGCAGCTGGGTCGAGCGGACGGCGCTCGAGATGGCCGATGCCGTCATCGCGGTGAGCGAGGAGACGCGCGCGGACGTGCTGCGACTCTTCCCGGCCGTGGTGCCTGAGCGCGTGCACGTCATCCACAACGGGATCGACACCGATTTCTATCGCCCCGATCCTGCGACCGACGTGCTCGACGGCTACGGCGTCGATCCGTCGGGCCCGTACGTGCTCTTCGTGGGTCGCGTGACACGGCAGAAGGGAATCGTCCACCTGGTCCGAGCGATTCGGCATCTCGATCCGTCGATCGGCGTCGTGCTGTGCGCCGGCCAGCCGGATACGCCACAGATCGCGGCCGAGATGGAGGCCGGCCTCGCCGAGGCGCGCCGGCAGCGAGAGAACGTGACGTGGATCGGCGAGATGGTCAGCCGCGAGGCAGTCCGGCAGCTGTACAGCCATGCGACGGTCTTCTGCTGTCCATCGGTCTACGAGCCGTTCGGGATCATCAATCTCGAGGCTGCCGCCTGCGAGACGCCGGTCGTGGCGAGCGCCGTGGGCGGCATTCCCGAGGTGGTGGTGGATGGCGAAACCGGGCTGCTCGTGCCGGTCGAGCTCAGCCTGGACGATCCGATGTCGCCGATCGACCCCGACCGCTTCGAGCGCAACCTGGCCGGTGCCATCAACGCCCTTGTCGCCGATCCGGCCGGTCGTGAGGCGATGGGTCGCGCCGGACGGGCACGCGCCATCGAGCACTTCAGCTGGTCGTCGATCGCCGAGCGCACAGTCGCCCTGTACGAGTCGCTGGCGCTCGCCCGGGCGTCGTGACGATCCAGCGACCGCGCAACGCGCTTAGGGCGTGACGCGCGACATGAGCGCCAGCGTGTTGCCCTCGCCATCCTCGAAGAAGGCCATCCACTCCTCGGCGCCGGTGTCGTCATCGGTGTAGATGAGGTGTGGCGCTCCGCTGAAGCGAACGCCGCGGCGCACGAGCTCAGCGTGGGCGGCGTGGATCCCGTCGACGACGAAATACAGGATCGAGCCTGGGCGCCACTCATCCTCGCCCTTGCGATGCAGGTAGATGCGGACCCCTGCGGCGTCGAAGAAGGCGAGATCGCCGAACGTGAACAGATGCCGCAGGCCGAGGACCTCGCCGTAGAAGCGCTTCGCGCGTTCGACGTCCCTGATCGAAAGCGAGACTTGGCCGATGGCGTTCAGCGACAGGCCGTTCACCTCGGTCGCGGCGTCCGCGGCTGGATTGGATGGGCTGCCTGTCATGTGACTGCTCCTGGTGCGTGCGAGAAGGCTTGTGGACGGGATGCCGGGCCACTGCCGCAGCGCGGTTGGGCCACGGACGCCCAGCTTGCCGGCGATGTTCGCGAGGTGGAACTTGACCGCGTGAAGGCTCGTTCCTCGGCGACGCCCGATCTCCTGCCGCGAGGCGCCATGCCGCAGGAGATTCAGCACCTCCCACTCGGCGGGGGTCAGCACGTCGGGGTGAGGCGGTCGTCCGCGGCCTCGGTGTCTCATCGTGGAAAGAGCCTAGCGAAGCAGGCGAGGAATTACCCTCCCCTCAGCCTCAAGTCGCCAAATTCATGCCTGGCCGGCACGCGGCCAGAAGAACAGCCGCCTTACAGCCATGGTGCGGCTCCCGGGCTGAATCTGGCGACTAGAAGAGGTGCCTGAGGTCCTCGTGCCTGAGAACGACGGCACGGTCGGTCCAACGGCCGATGACGTGGCGGCCGACTCCCCGCTAGCATCGCCGCCATGACTTCCCCGAGCACCCTGGAGCGGCGGCGCCCGCTCGGCGCCGACGAGCGAACGCCGATCATCGTCGTCAGCGATCTTCGCAAGCGCTACGGCAGCCTGACCGCGGTCGACGGGGTCAGCTTCGAGGTCCACGCCGACGAGGTCTTCGGCATCCTGGGACCGAACGGCGCGGGCAAGACCACGACGCTCGAGATGATCGAGGGCATGCGCTCGATCGACTCCGGCTCGGCCAGCGTGGACGGCCTCGACGTGGCCAGCGACCCCCGCGGCGTGAAGCGGCGCATCGGCATCCAGCTGCAGTCGAGCGCCTTCTTCGACGAGCTCAACCTCGTCGAGCTGCTGCACCTCTTCGGCCGAATGTACGAGCGCGACGTGGACGCCATGGACCTGCTTGCCCAGGTCGAGCTGACCGAGAAGGCGCATGCGCAGGTGCGCACGCTGTCGGGAGGTCAGAAGCAGCGCTTCAGCATGGCCTCGGCGCTGGTGAACGACCCACGCGTCCTCTTCCTCGACGAGCCGACGACCGGGCTCGATCCGCAGGCCCGCCGCCACATGTGGGGCCTGATCCGCCGCATCCAGGCCGATGGCCACACCGTGGTCCTGACCACCCACTACATGGAGGAGGCGGAAGAGCTCTGCGGCCGCGTGGCGATCATGGACCGCGGGCGGATCATCGCCCTCGACACGCCGCAGCGGCTCATCGACGACCTGGTCGGGCGCGGCTTTCGCAAGGAGCGCGTGGAGCGGCTGGCCAACCTGGAGGACGTCTTCATCGACATCACCGGCCACGAGCTGCGGGACGAGGACTGACCGATGCGCCTCACCGGCATCCGGCTCGGCATGTTCTGGGCCCTCTTCGTCGCCAGCAGCAAGATGTTCATCCGCAACCGCGCAGCCGTCTTCTTCAGCCTCTTCCTGCCGCTCATCATCATGCTCATCTTCGGCGTGCTGAACTTCGAGGGCAGCACCGAGATCGATCTGGGCATCGTCGACGAGGCCGATAACGAGGCGAGCAACGACCTCGTCGCGGGCCTCGAGGAGTACGACTACCTCATCATCAGCGCAGGCGAGCAGGCGGGGGAGCTCGAGGCGCTCGAGGCCGGCGACCGCGACTTCGTGCTCACCATCCCCGCCGATTGGGCGCCGCCCGCGCCGGGGCTGCCGACCGGGCTGGTCGCGCGCTCCGCCACGTCGGATCCGGCGCAGGCGCAGGTGGCGCAGGGGCTGCTGCAGCAGGCCATCGGCCAGGCGATCTTCGCGCCGGGAGGCGATGGCGGCGCGGGGGCCTTCACGCCGCCCGTGGACGTCGAGGCGGTCCAGTCGCGCGACCTGGGCTACATCGACTTCCTGGTCCCGGGCATCGTTGGCATGACGGTCATGCAGCTCGGGCTGTTCGGCGTCGCATTCGGCTTCGTGCAGCTCAAGCGCACCGGGGCGCTGCGACGGCTCTTCGCCACACCGACCTCGCCCGCCTACTTTCTGTCGGCGCAGGTGGCCTCCCGCCTCATCATCGGCGTGGTGCAGGTGGCGATCCTGTTCGGCATCGGCCTGTGGTTCGGGCTCCAGATGTTTGGCGACTACATGAGCCTGGCCGTGATCGTCATCATCGCCTCGGCGATCTTCCTGGCCGTCGGCTTCGCGATTGCGGGCTGGGCCAGGAACGAGGACCAGGCGGCGCCGGTGGCCAACCTCATCAGCCTGCCGATGCTCTTCCTGTCCGGCGTCTTCTTCCCGCGTGACGCGATGCCCGACATCCTGGCCAGCATCACCCAGTTCATGCCGCTCACCTATGTCAACGAGGCGCTGCGCGCGGTCGTGAACGACGGCGCCACGCTGCCGGCTCTGGGGCCGCAGCTGCTCGGGATGGGCGTCTGGGCGATCATCACCTTCGTGATCGCGGTGATGCTCTTCAAGTGGGAGTAGGTCCGTGAAGCTGATCGAGCTCCTGCTGCGCCTCGAGTGGCTGGTGGTCTTCCTGGCCGGCATCGGCCTCTACCTGGCCATGAACGGCCACCCGCTGTGGCTGCTGCCGCTGCTCCTGGCGCCGGACGTCTCGATGCTCGGCTACCTCGGCGGTCCGCGCCTCGGCGCGGCCACCTACAACGCGGCACACAACCTGGTGGTCGCGCTCAGCGTCCTGGCCATCGGCTGGTTCGCGGCGCTGGCGCCCGTGGCTTTGGCCGGCGCTCTGCTCGTGGCGCACGTTGGCATGGACCGATCGCTGGGCTACGGGCTCAAGCTGGCGACCGGCTTTCGCGACACGCATCTCGGCCGGATCGGGACGGACCGATAATGGACCGATGCATCCGCATGCCTCCGGACCGATCAGCCGGCGGCGCCTGCTGCAGCTGGGGGCGGCGGCCTCGGCGGCCGGCCTGGCGGCCTGCGCCGCACCGATCCCCTCGCTGACGCCGCGGCAATCTCCCGCCTCGGCGCCGACCTCCACGCCAAGCCCGTCGCCCTCTCCGACCCCCGCTGCCACGCCGTCACCCTCACCCACCGCGACCCCGGTGCCGGCAACGGGGAGCATGCTGTACCGCGACGGCGCCCTGGCGGACGGCCGCTCCGCGGCGCTGGAGCGTAACGTCAGCATCCTCGTCAGCGACGGCCGCATCGCCTGGATTCGCCCGACCGGCGGCGAGGAGGACTCGAGCGGCGCGCGCGTCATCGACTGCGCGGGGGCGACCTTCGTCCCGGGGATGGTCGACTGCCACAGCCACGTCACCGGTCCGGGCGGCGCGAACTGGATCGCCCGCTTCAACGACCCACCCGAGGAGCTGGTCGCCGTGGCCGAGCACAACGGCCGCATCGGCATGGCGGCGGGGGTGCGCTGGATGCGCGACGTGGGGTCGCCGCTCGGCGCCGACCCCGTCGACGGCCGCGAGCGCGCGCTGGCGCTCGGCGTGCGGGACCGATGGGCCGGCCGGATCGACCGGCCCTACCTGCGCGCCGCCGGCTCGTGGCTCTTCAAGAGTGGCGTGAACCCGATGCGCTCGGCGATCGAGGTGCAGACCGGCGACGAGCTGCTGGCCGCGGCGATGGGCCAGCTCGACGCGGGCGCCGATCTCGTGAAGCTCTACATGGATGGCCCGGACGCGAACGTCAGCCCATGGACGGCGAACGAGGTGAGCCGCGTCGTCGAGGCGGTGCATGCCCGCGGCGCGCGCGTGGCCGCGCACTCGGGTCGCCTCAACGGCGCGCAGGCGGCGGCGGCCGGCGGCGTCGACTCCATCGAGCATGGGTTCGACCTCGATGCCGCGGTGGCGGCCGAGATGGCGCGTCGAGGCATCGTGCTGGTCACCACGCTATCGGTCCAGCGCTCGTGGCTCTCCTTCGGCAACACCACCTCGATGGAGCGGTTTGCCGGCGAGGCAGGTCGCGCTGCGAACGCGGCGCGGCTCGAGCAGGGGGAGGCGTCGATGCGGCTGGCGCGTGACGCCGGCGTGCCAATCGCGACCGGCAGTGACTTCGGCGGAGGGTCGCTGCGCGCGAACCAGCTGGCTTGGGAGGTGACGAGCCTCGTGTCGGCCGGCCTGGAGCCGGTCGATGCCCTGGCCGCCGCCACCTGGCGCGGAGGGGAGCTCCTCGGCGAGGCCGAGGCGGGCATCATCCGCGAGGGCGGTCCGGCCGACTTCTTCCTCGTCCACGGCGACCCGCTCTCGGATCCCGAGTCCCTCTGGCGCGTCTGGCGCACCGCCTGGGCGCCGTAGGCTCGGTATCGGCTCAGCCGGTATCGGCGCTCCACGTCGGCAGCCGTGTCGGCTCAGCCGCATCTGTGCGCATCCCGGGCGCTGCCAGCGCACATCCGGGGCGTTGTGACCAGATCTCGCGGTCCGCGTGCAGGACCGCCGCGGCGTCCGGCCGCGGCGGTCAGGGTCGCCAGGAAGGAGCTGCCTAGCTGAACGGGTCGGTGTCGCGCCTATCCGTCCGCCCCAGGTCCTGGTCCGTCCGACCGAAGTCCGGGCCCGCGGGGCGGTTCGTGGGATCGCCCTCGACTCCACGCCCGTAGTAGGTGCCGACCTGGTCGCGATAGGCCTGGTCGTGATAGCCGAACTCATCCAGCTCAGGCGCGTTCTTGATCTCGTCCTTCGTCCGGTTCACGAAGACCTTGCGGTCGGTCTCATCGATGCGCTCGATGACGCCCGCCGGCAGCATCACCTTCTTGCCGAAGATCCACGGTCCCGTGTCGACGATGAGATAGCTCGCATCGACCTCGTTCGTCGACTCGTCGATGGTCCCGATGCTTCCGTCACGTGCCTCGACCCCGAAGCCCGATAGGTCGATGCCGGCCCAGGCCGTGTCGCCATAGGCCCACATCTCGACAACTGTCATTCGCTCCATGATCTGAGTCCCTCTGCGGTGCAATCACTCCCAGGGGGTGCAGCCCGCGTGCCCGTTCGTCGCCGAATCGACGAGCGAGCCCTCGGTATCTCGCGTGCCTGGTACCCTCGTCACCACGCCAGATCGCCAGATTCATACTCAGCATGCACGCCTGTCCGAAAACGGCGGTCCTGGTCGCCGTGGTGCGGTGCCCGGCCTGAATCTGGCGACAACGACGGCCCGCAGCTCGCCCCGTGCAGCCTGGGCATGAATATGGCGACACGCCGCGGCGACGGCGGCGCTGCGCAGCGGAGCCTCGCTGTGTCGGGACCATGGCGGCGCTTGCTACCCTTTGCCCATGACCGATCGTCCCGATTTCGGCCGGCGGCCGCCGAAGGCGCCACGGAAGAGCCAGGCGTCGGGGTCGACACGGTCAGCGTGATGGACGGTGTTGAGCAAGTCGGCTGACACGACGGGCGCCGACAGTTCCCGGACAGCGGTGGGTGCTGCATGACCGATCCGATTCGCTACGCGCGCAGCGGCGAGGTCAACGTCGCATTCCAGGTGACAGGCGACGGGCCATTCGACCTGGTCCTGGTACCGGGATTCTTCTCCCACCTCGAGATCGATTGGGAATACCCAGCCATGGCGGGCATGCTCGAGCGGCTGGGTTCGTTCGCCAGGCTCATTCGCTTCGACAAGCGCGGTACTGGCCTTTCCGACCGATCGGTCGGCCTCCCCGACTTCGAGACGCGCATGGATGACGTCAGGGCTGTCATGGATGCCGCTGGCAGCGAGCGGGCGGCGCTGCTTGGGTACTCGGAAGGCGGACCGATGTGCGTACTCTTCGCGGCCACCTATCCCGAGCGCACGCGCGCCCTCGTCCTGTACGGGACGTACGCGAAGCGCCAGCACCCGGACGAGGACTACCCGTGGGCGCCGACGTCCGAAGAGCGCCTGCGGTACGCGAAGGAGCTCGAGGCGACGTGGGGCGAGAACACGGACATCGCGAAGATGTCGCCGAACGCCGACGAGGCGCTGGTGGCGTGGTTTCAGCGCCGAGGGCGGGCTTCGCTGAGCCCGGCGGCAGCGCGCGACCTGATCCTCATGAACTCACAGGCAGACGTCCGCCACGCCCTCCCCGCAGTCCAGTGTCCGACCCTCGTCCTGCACCGTAGCGGCGACCGCGACTCGCGGGCTGACGAAGGACGCTACATCGCGGCGAAGATTCCGGGCGCCCGCTTCGTCGAGCTGAGTGGGGACGATCACCTGCCTGCCGTCCGCCCGGACGAGATCATCGACGAGGTCGAGGAGTTCCTCACCGGCGTACGCTCCGCGCCCGCGGCGGACCGCGTGCTGGCCACGGTGCTGTTCACTGATCTCGTCAGCTCAACGGCCAGGGCCGAGACCCTCGGTGATACGGCGTGGGCCAGCCTTCTCAGGTCGCACAACGAGGCCGTTCGTCGTGAGCTTGCCCGCTTCTCCGGCGAGGAGATCGACACCGCGGGCGACGGGTTCCTCGCCGTCTTCGACGGGCCCGCGCGGGCCATCCGGTGCGCCCTCGAGATCCGTGCCGTGGTAGGCCGGCTCGGGCTGGATGTGCGGGCGGGCGTGCACACCGGAGAGGTCGAGCGGCGTCGCGGTGACAAGCCGCAGGGGATCGCCGTGCACGTTGGTGCCCGCATCATGTCGCTGGCCGCGGCGAAGGAGGTCCTCGTCAGCTCGACGACGCGAGACCTCGTCGCGGGCTCTGGCCTCGAGTTCGACGACCGGGGAGAGCACGAGCTGAAGGGGATCGAGGGACGCCGCCGCGTCTTCGCCGCACGCTGACCGGGCTCGCCAGCAGAGCAGGCGTCCGTGCGTCCGGGTGGCCGTGGCGATCGAGTGAGGTCGGGCACGGGGAGCGAGTCGCCATATTCAGGCCAGGCATGCATGACTTGCCGAGAGGGCGCTCGTAGCCGCCATCCTGCGTTGCCACGTCTGAATTCGGGGCCAAGGACGACCTGGGGCTCGCCCCATGCAGGCCCCATATGAATCTGGTTGCCCGGGACGGTCAGGCTCGGCGCGCGGGACGGCCAGGCGCCGCGATTGCTGACATCAGATGACATGAATAGGCCGCACTCTGGGCGACGTTAGACTCAACGATGCCGTGACCCCCCGAACTGCGCCCTCCGCCTCCACTGCAACGCAGGATCCGCTCGACGCGTTCAGCCTGCCGACCCGGGTCTGGTTCGGCGAGGCCTTTGCCGAACCGACGCGGGCGCAGGAGCTGGGATGGCCGCCGATCAGCGCCGGCCGCCACACGCTGCTCCACGCGCCGACGGGCAGCGGCAAGACCCTGGCCGCGTTCCTGTGGTGCCTCGATCGGCTCATGGCTGAGCCGCAGCCGCAGCGGGAGACGGTGCGCGTGCTGTACGTCAGCCCGCTCAAGGCGCTGACCTACGACGTCGAGCGCAACCTGCGCACCCCGCTCGCCGGGATTCGGCGCACGGCCGAGCGCCTGGGCCAACCGGTGCCCGAAATCGCGGTGGCCTCCCGGACGGGCGACACCCCGGCCGACGCCCGGCGGCACTTGGCGAAGACGCCGCCAGACATCCTCGTCACGACGCCGGAGAGCCTCTACCTGCTGCTCACCAGCCAGGCGCGCGAGATCCTGCGCGGGGTCGAGCACGTGATCGTCGACGAGGTGCACGCCATGGCGGGCACGAAGCGCGGCGTGCACCTGGCGCTCAGCCTGGAACGGCTGTCGGCGCTGGTCGGGGCGGAGCGCGATCCGCAGCGCATCGGCCTGTCGGCCACGCAGCGGCCGCTGAGCGCCATCGCCGGGTTCCTCGGCGGTGTCGGACGCGAGATCGAGATCGTCGACGCGGGAGCACGCAAGGAGCTCCAGCTCGAGGTGATCGTCCCCGTCGATGACATGAGCCGTGTGGGCGACGCCCTCGACATCGCCGACGCACCCGGTGGGCCCGCTGCCGGACCGGAGGCGCGCCACTCGATCTGGCCATCGATTCATCCGCGGCTGCTGGAGCTGATCCGGGCGCATCGGTCCACGCTGATCTTCGTGAACAGCCGGCGGCTGGCGGAGCGGCTCAGCAGCCGGTTGAACGAGCTCGCCGGAGAGGAGCTCGTGCGAGCCCACCACGGCAGCATCGCGCGCGAGCAGCGGCTGCAGATCGAGGAGGACCTCAAACAGGGCCGCCTGCCGGCGCTCGTGGCGACCAGCAGCCTGGAGCTGGGTATCGACATGGGGGCCATCGACCTCGTGGTGCAGATCGAGGCACCGCCATCGGTCGCGGCCGGCCTGCAGCGCATCGGGCGCGCCGGGCACCAGGTGGGGGAGCCCTCGACCGGCAGGATCTTTCCCAAGTATCGCGGGGACCTCGTCGAGGCGGCGGTGGTCGTGGAGCGGATGCTGGCCGGCGCAATCGAGGAGACGCGCATCCCGCGCAACCCGCTCGACGTCCTGGCGCAGCAGATCGTCGCCATCTGCGCCATGGACAGGTGGACGGTCGCCAATCTCCACGCGCTCGTCACCCGCGCGGACAACTTCCGGGACCTGGGCCGGGAGCAGCTGGAGGGCGTGCTCGACATGCTCGCCGGGCGCTACCCGTCCGACGAGTTCGCCGACCTCAAGCCGCGCATCGTCTGGGACCGCCAGACCGATGAGGTCGCTTCGCGCAACGACGCTCGCGTCGTTGCCATCACATCCGGTGGCACGATCCCCGATCGCGGGCTGTACGGCGTCTTCCTGCCCGGCGACGAGGCCGGGGGACGGGGCGGCAGGCGCGTGGGGGAGCTGGACGAGGAGATGGTCTACGAGTCGCGCGTGGGCGAGACGTTCCTGCTCGGCGCATCGACCTGGCGGATCGAGGAGATCAAGCCGGACCGTGTGATCGTAACGCCAGCCCCCGGCGAGCCGGGCAAGATGCCGTTCTGGCACGGTGACGCCATCGGACGGCCGATCGAGCTGGGCCGGGCGATCGGCGCCTTCCTGCGCGAGCTGGAGCCGATGGAGCCCGAGGCTGCATCCCGCCGCGTCCGGGAGGACCACGCGCTCGACGAGCGCGCGGCGGGCAACCTGGTGGCCTACCTGGCCGAGCAGCGCGAGGTCACCGGGGCGCTGCCCACCGATCGGACCGTGGTGATCGAGCGCTTCCGTGACGAGCTCGGCGACTGGCGGGTCGTGATGCTGACGCCGTTCGGCGGGCGTGTGCACGCTCCGTGGGCGATGGCGGTGGAAGCGCGGCTCCGAGAGCGTCACGACGTCGAGGTGCAGAGCATCTGGTCCGACGACGGGATCGCCATCCGGCTGCCGGAGGGCCTCGAGACCGATGGCGTGCGCGCCCTCGAGGAGGCGCTGCTGCTGGAGCCCGACGAGGTCGATGACCTGCTCACTGCGGAGCTGGGCGGCTCGGCGCTGTTCGCAGCCCGCTTCCGCGAGAACGCGGCGCGCGCGCTCCTCCTGCCGCGGCGCCGGCCCGGACAGCGCACGCCGCTCTGGATGCAGCGACAGCGCTCGGCCGACCTGCTCAGCGTCGCGAGCCGCTACGGCAGCTTCCCGATCATCCTCGAGACCTACCGCGAGGTGCTGCGCGACGTGTTCGACCTGCCGGCACTCAAGGAGGTGCTGGCCAGCATCCGCTCGCGGCAGGTGCGGGTGGTGAGCGTCGAGACCCGCTCCGCCTCGCCCTTCGCCAGCTCGCTCCTGTTCGATTACGTGGGCAGCTTCATGTACGAGGGGGATGCGCCGCTGGCCGAACGGCGCGCCCAGGCGCTGGCGCTCGACCGCGAGCTGCTGGCCGAGCTGCTCGGCACCGAGGAGCTGCGCGAGCTGATCGATCCCGACGCCGTGGCCGACCTGGAGCTCGAGCTGCAGGCGTTGGCCGGCGGTCGCCAGGCCCGAACCGTCGATGGCGTCCACGACCTGCTGCGCCGCGTCGGGGACCTGGGCGGCGACGAGATCGCCGCGCGCGTGGTGGATGGCTTCGACGGCGCCGCCGCCCTGTCCGAGCTTGATGCATCGCGCCGCGCTGTGAAGGTCCGAATCGCCGGCGAGGAGCGCTGGATCGCGATCGAGGACGTCGGCCGCTACCGCGATGCCCTGGGAACCAGCCCCCCGCCGGGGATCGCCGAGACGTGGCTCGAGCCGGTCGAGCGCCCGCTGGATGCGCTGCTCAGCCGCTGGGCGCGGACGCACGCCCCGTTCACCGCCGACGGTCCGGCCCGGCGCTGGGGCATCAGCATCGCGGCCCTCGAGAAGCGGCTCGGCGTCCTCGTTGCCCATGGCACCCTGCTGGAGGGCGCGTTCCGCCCCGGCGGCGCGGCCCACGAGTTCACCGATCCCGACGTGCTGCGCGCGCTCCGGCGCCGCTCCCTGTCACGGCTGCGCCGGGAGGTCGAGCCGGTGGAGACCGATACGCTGGCGCGCTTCCTGCCCGCATGGCACGGCATCGGCTCGAAGGCGTCCGGCGTCGGCCGGCTGCTGGAGGTCGTCGCCCAGCTCGAGGGCGTACCGATCCCGGCCTCGATCCTGGAGCGCGACGTGCTCAGCGCCAGGGTCCGCGACTACACACCACGCCTGCTCGACGAGCTGGGAGCGGCGGGGGAGGTCGTCTGGATCGGTCGCGGGGCGAGCGGCCGGGACGACGGCCGGATCGCGCTCTACCGCCGCGACCGCGTCGACCTCCTGGGGGCGAGCGGGGGAGGTCCGGAGCCACCCGCCGGCCCGTTGCACGACGCAATCCGCGAGCACCTGCAGCGCCGCGGCGCCACGTTCTTCCCGCAGCTGCGTGGCGCGGTGACCACCGCACGCACCGACGACGAGCTGCTCGATGCCCTCTGGGACCTGGTCTGGGCCGGCGAGGTCACGAACGACACGTTCGCCGCGCTGCGCGCCCTGGCCCTGCCCCGCTCTCGTTCCAGGGCCGCGCCCCGACCGGGCCGCCTGTTGGCGCTCGGCCCGCCGCGCGCGGCCGGCCGCTGGTCGTTGGTCGCGGAGCTCGTTGGCGAAGGCCGAACTGCGACCGAGCGCGGCCACGCGCTGGCGACCGCGCTGCTCGAGCGCCACGGCGTCGTCACCCGCGAGGCGGTCGTGGCGGAAGGTCATTCCGGTGGCTATGCATCGGTCTATCCGGTGCTGCGCGCCATGGAGGAGGCCGGCCGGGCCCGGCGCGGCTACTTCGTTGCCGGGCTCGGGGCGGCGCAGTTCGCGCTACCGGGCGCGGTGGATCGGCTGCGAGCCGCGCGCGAGGCAGAGGAGGGCGAGGTGCGCGCCGTGGTGCTGGCCGCTGCGGATCCCGCGCAGCCGTACGGCGCGGCGCTGGCGTGGCCCCGCCGCAGCGAGGAGGAGCGGCTGCCGCTGCAGCGCGTGGCCGGGGCGTACGTGGTCCTCGCCGCCGGCGAGGCGGCGCTCTACCTCGAGCGTGGCGGGCGGAGCCTGCTCACCCTGCCGGCCTTCGACGCCCACCCGGACCTTGCCGATGCCGCGCTCGGGGCGCTGCCGCTGCTCGTTGCGCCCTCCGGTCCGCTCCGCGAGCTGCGCCTGGAGCGCGTCGACCGCCAGCCGGTGGCCGAATCGGCGCTGGCGGATCGACTGCGCCAGATCGGCTTTCGGTCGACCTACCGAGCGTGGGTCCTGAAGGGGTAGCGGGCCCGCGGCTCCGGGGGCGGTCAGCCGCCCTTCGGACGGCTTATTCCTCAGAGACTGAACGGTCGGCCGAACCGTCGGGCACGGGCGCTCCGCCTACGTTTCATTCTGTGAAGACTCATCCGTCGGTGGAGCATCGGCCGCCGCCCGCTCCGCCGATGGTTCATTCCCTCAGGAATGGGCGGCGGCAATAACCCGCCGAAGGCCAAGGAATCGGGCGGGACACAACGAAACGTCCCGAAGGAACCACGGACCCTTTGATGCAATCTCTGGGTCACGGACTCCTCCGGGACAAGACGTATGCTACCGGCGCCCGAAAGGACCGCCAACCCCCTTTCTCCACGACTTCGGCGCCGCGCCGCAGAGTTATCCACCGTTTGTCCACAGCCGGGGCCGGTCAGACGAGAAACGGCAGGAGGTAGTGGTCCGACAGGCCGCCGAGGTTCAGCGCGGTCGTCAGCGCGGCAAAGCAGGCGAAGGCCAGGATGACGAGCCAGTCGGCTCGGTCGTAGCGCAGCTCGCGGTACCAAGAGCGGCGGCCGGTACCGAATGCACGCAGATCCATGGCGTCGATGGTGTCCTCCGCATTGGCAATTGCCCCGACTGTCACCGGCACCAGGACCGGGGCGAACTGCCGGATGCGTCGGATAGGGTTGCGGCTTCCGCGCGCCGGGTCGTAGCCGCGGACGCGTTGCGCGGCGATAGTCTCGGCGAACTCGGCACCGAGCGAGGGGATGAAGCGAATCGTGAGGTCGAGGGCGAAGGCGAGGCGGTCCGGCAGGCCCAGCCGTCGGAAAGCGACGCCGAAGTCACCAGGTGCGACGGTGTAGGCGATGGGGATGCTGACCGCGACGAAGCCCAGAAAGCGTAGGATCTGGCTCACGCTGAGGCTGATCGCCTCGGCCGTGATCGGTGCTCCGAGCAGTGGAATGCGGAAGAGCACATGCACCTCGTCCGCGGCGAAACCTCCCGCGCGGCCGCCGGTGATGATCGTGTTGATGCCGGCGATGAAGATGATGATCGTGGCCAGATAGATCCACTGGGCACGCACCCGGCGCCAAGGGATCCGAGCCGTTGCGTAGTAGGCGAGGCCGAACCCCAGCGCCAGGGCCAGATGACGGGCATCGCGCAGCTGGATCGCCCCGATGACGAAGAGGAGCGCCGCCAGAAGCATCGTCCGCGGGTCGCGGCGTGCGAGCCATGACCCGCGGCCGATGTAGTGGAACGACGCGCGCATCCCTCGTTTGCCGCCGTTCCGAGCGTTTCGCCTACCGCCCCAGCCTCTCGGAGAGCGGCTCCCAGGCGAGCACCAGGATCGGCGTCAGGATGACGCCGAAGATCGAGTTGCTCACCACGGTGGGGATGTACTCGGCGGTGAGGATCGTGTTGAAGCCCAGCTCAGGCTGGATGATCAGCTCGATCCAGATGAAGAGGAAGCCGACGACCGTGGCGACGACAGCCGTGATCGCCGCGACGGTCGCTCGGCCGCTCGAGCTCCCCATCATGCCGCGGAACATCGCCGGTCCGTAGCCGGCGATGAGCCCCACCAGGCCATTCGCCACGCTCCAATGCCAGAACGTGAACGGACCGGAGCCTGTCAGCGTGTCGGCCAGGGCGTTGCCGACGAGCCCGGTGAAGAGGCCCACGAACGGGCCGAACGCGAAGCCGAAGAAGGTGAGGATGCCGAAGGCCGGGCGCAGGTAAACGCCCTCGGTGCCCGGGATCTGCGCGAAGAACGAGAAATAGCCGGCGACTGCGTACAGCGCCGCGCCAATCGCCGCGTAGACGATCGTCCGCGTGCCCAGCTCCCAGCTCGGGCGCTGGACTGTCATGGTCGTCATCGCTGGATGAGCCTCCTTTCACGCCCGCGAGTCGCGGGCGTCCTCCGTGTGCTCCCCCGCGTGTCCGCCGGACGGCATTCGGCCGCCATCGTGCATCGCCACCCAGCCCGCCAGCGCCTCCGGCCCCATGAAGCGGCCGGTATGCGCGCGCCAGCGAGCGTTCGCCCGCATGAGCGAGGTGACGCGCAGGTGGCAGGCGCGCCAGAGCTGCTCGTCCGCCGCGACGACGGCCGGCGTCCCCTGCGCCGCGACACGCCCGTCCGCGAGCAGGATGACGTCGTCGGCATGGGTGAGCGCCAGGTCGACGTCGTGCGTGACGAAGTAGATGCTCTCGAGTCCTTCGATCGACCGCACCTCGTGCATGAACCGCCCCGCATTGAGATGGTCCTGCCCGGAGGACGGTTCGTCAAGAAGGAGTGTGCGCGGCTGGATCGCCAGGGCCACGGCAATGGCCAGCCGTTTCTGCTGCCCGAAGCTGAGGGAGAGCGGCGGCCGCCCGGCGATTCCCTCGACCTCGTCGAGCGCCACGCGACGTAGCGCATCGGTCACGATCGCGGCGCGCTCGTCCTCCCCGCGCCCGAGGTTGTGCGGCCCGAACCACAGCTCGTCGTCAACGGTCGGGGCGAAGAGCATCTGTCCGGGATTCTGGAAGACGTAACCGAAAATGGCCGCCAGGTCTGCCACGCTGCGGGCGGCCGTCGAAGTGCCGTCGACGAGCACGTCCCCGGTCCACGGACGAAGCAGCGCCATGGCGAGCTTGAGCATCGTTGACTTCCCCGACCCGTTGGGGCCCAGGATCGCCACCCGGTGACGCCGTTCCAGGGTGGCGTCAAGGTCACGGAACACCCGCCTGCCGTCGTAGCCCGCGGAGACAACCCGGTACGCCAGCCGTGGCTCGCCCGTCCGGCCATGCGAGCCGACGGGCGGCTCGGAACGTTCGGGCAGCGCCCCGCGTGCGCGAAGGACGCGAGCTTCGACGATCGGGTACGGCAGCTTCACCGCGGACGGATCGGCGGCTTCGAGGAATCCATCCAGGTCGCCCAGGTACCGCGTGCGACCGCGGTCGAGGTAGAGCACCGTGCCGGGTCGCAGCTCGAGGACGTCCTCGATCCGATGCTCGACCATGACGACCGCGGTCCCGGCGGTGGCCAGATCGCCGAGGAGCCCCACGAGCCGCTGGGCGGTGGCCGGGTCGAGGTTGGCGAGCGGCTCGTCGACGAGGATGATCGCCGGCTCCATCATGAGGACGGCCGCCACCGCCACGAGCTGGCGCTCGCCGCCGGACAGCTCATCGGTCTGGCGCTCCAGCAGGTGGCCGATCTGCACCTGGCTCACGACCCGGTTCAGTCGCCCGCGGATCTCCGTGCGATCGATCCCCAGGTTCTCCGGTCCAAAGGCGAGCTCGCCGAGCACGGTGGAGGCTACCAGCTGCCGGGCCGGATCCTGCAGCACGGTTCCGACACGCTGTCCCACCGAACGCAATGGCAGCTCCGCCACGCTCAGACCGTCGAGACGAACGCCGCCGGACAGCGCTCCATGGTAGGTGTGCGGGATCAGCCCGTTCATCGCCCGCACCAGCGTGCTCTTGCCGCAGCCCGAGGGACCGGCGACGAGCACGACCTCGCCCGGTCGAACGACGAGCGAGACATCGGTCAAGGCTGGGATGGTTGCCGTGCGATAGCTGAATGTCAGCCCGTCGACCTCGATGAGCGGAACGGCGTCCATCGGTCAGGCAGGCTCGATTCGCACCGGTGTGTCGCGCGCCAGGCCGAAGTGCTCGGCGGCGGATCCCTGGTTGATGCCGAGGGCGAGGCCGGCGTAGTCGGCGTCCTCGTAGAGGAGCGGCTCGCCGGCCGCCACGTCGCCGAAGGTCGTCGCCCATGGCACGGACAGCTCGCGGTGAGGGAGAAGCACGCGAAAGCGGTCGCCCGGTCGCAGCGCGCCGGTCAGTGACTCCAAGTCGGCGGCCTGGCCGGCGACGCGGCAGTTGCCGAAGGAGTCGACAAAGAGGACGGCGCTGTCCAGACCGCCGCGCGCCGGGGCTGCCACGGGCAGGACGAGGTCCACGATCTCCGACGGCGGTATCTCCGGCCCGATCGTGTCGAACCCCGCGCCGCACGCCAGGTGCGCCGCGACCGGCGCGAAGATGTCGCGCCCATGGAACGTGCTCGACACTTCGGGCCGCCAGAGCTCAGGATTCTCCAGGATGCGCGCGGATTCGATGCCGCCGAGCCGGCGGGCGGCCGGAGCCAGCAGTCCGTTGTCCGGTCCGAGCAGCACGTCACCGCGAGCGGCTCTGAGGGCAAGGGGCCTGCGGCTGGTGCCGACGCCGGGGTCGACGACGGCCAGGTGGACCCCGACCGGCAGGTACGGTAGGGCGCAGTCGAGCAGGAAGGCGCCATCGCGGATGGCGAATTTCGCCACCGTGTGGCCGATGTCCAGGATCCGGGCGTCGGGGCAGATGGCCCACATGACGCCGCGACACACCGCGGGCGCGCTGTCGCTCCCGAAGTCGGTCAGGAACGAGATGAACGGCGGTGCTGGGCGCTCCGGTCGATCCATCGGCGCATCGTAGCCGGGCTGCCTTCCGGGCAGCGCCGACCGCGGAGTGCAAGACACCTGCACACTCGCGGAGCATAGGCGCGGGGCGCTTACCGGCGGATTACTCGTCGCTTACCGGGCGCTCAGGTCAGCCGCACCGACTCTCGGTGCTTCGGAAGGTACGGCTCCAGGTTCAGCTCGTCGCGAATACGTCTCGCGAACGCCTCGGCGGCCTCCGGATCGCCATGGACCACGAAGACCTTCTTCGGCCGGCCGTTGCTCGCCGCGCCGTTGCTCGCGGCGCCGTTGCCGGCGCGACCGAAGTGGGCGAGCCACGCCTCGAGCTCTCGCTGGTCGGCGTGGGCGCTGAAGCCGCTGATGGACCGCACGCGACAGCGGACCGGGATCTCCTGGCCATCGATGCGCGCCGTCCCACCGCCGTCCTGGAGATGGCGCCCCAGCGTCCCCTCCCCCTGATAGCCGATGAACAGCAGCGTGCACTTCGGATCGGGCAGGAAGTCCTTGAGATGGTGCAGGATCCGGCCGCCGGTGAGCATCCCGGACGAGGCGACGACCATGATCGGACGCTGGGCATGGCGGATGGCCTTCGACTGCTCGACGCTATCGGTGAACTCCTGGCCCGGATACTCGAGCGGCGAGTCGCCGGACTCGAGCAGCGCGCGCGTCTCGGAGTCGTAGTCCTCGGGATGGTCGTGGTAGACGCGCGTCGCCCGGGACGCCATGGGCGAGTCGAGGAAGAGCGGCAGGCGTGGGATGCGGCCCTCCCGCACGAGATCATCGAGCACCCA
The DNA here is from genome assembly GCA_050692055.1 of Candidatus Limnocylindria bacterium. Taxonomy (GTDB): domain Bacteria; phylum Chloroflexota; class Limnocylindria; order QHBO01; family QHBO01; genus JBOGTC01. Next base: position 57,058 of record JBOGTC010000039.1, read on the forward strand.
GATCACCTCCTGGGTGCGGCCGATGGCGAACGACGGCACCAGCAGCACGCCCTCATCGTCGGCCACCTCGCCGATGGCCGCCACCAGCTCCGCGATGGCCTCGTGGCGCGGGGCGTGCTCGCGGTTGCCGTAGGTGGACTCGACCACCACATGGTCGGCGTGGGTGATCGTCGCCGGATCGCGCAGGATCGGCGTGTCGTCGCGGCCCAGGTCGCCGGAGAAGACGATCGTCGTCGCGGCGTCTCCATCCGTCACGCGCAGCTCGATGATCGCCGAGCCCAGGATGTGGCCCGCGTCGTGGAAGACGGCCGTGACGCCATCGCTGATCTCCACCTCGCTGCCGTAGTCGGCGCCTCGCACCTGGCGCATCGTCTGGTCGACATCGGCCTCGACGTACAGCGGCTCGCGCGTCTCGGTGCGGCCCTCGGGTCGCGCCCTGCGCAGTCGTTCGGGCATCTCCTCGTCATCGTGTTCCATTGCCGCCTCCTCACCCGCTCCCTCCGCGGCCTGCTCGGGATGGCGTCGTCGCCAGCGCTCGGCGAACTCGACCTGCAACTTGGCCGAGTCGCGCAGCACGATCTCGCCGAGGTCGATCGTCCCGTGCGTGGCATGGATCGGCCCCGGATAGCCGGCCTTCACGAGCGCCGGGACGCGGCCGCAGTGGTCGAGGTGGGCGTGCGTCAGGAGCACGGCGTCGAGCTTGCTGGCCTCGAAGGCGAACGGCAGCCGGTTGCGCGCCACTTCCTCCGGCGAGCCCTGGAACATCCCGCACTCGACCAGGACGCGGCGCTCGCCCGCGGTGACCAGGAACTGCGAGCCGGTGACGCAGCCGACAGCGCCCAGGAACTGAATCTCGATGGCCATGGCCCGAGTATGGCCGACGGGCACGGCAGGCCGCGTATGATCGGCGCCATGGCCTTCCCCGTCGAGCCGCCCGTCGAGCCGATGCTCGCCAAGCCGGCCCCTGAGATCCCCGTAGGCGACGGTTGGTGCTACGAGCCGAAGTGGGACGGCTTCCGCGCCATCGTCTTCCGCGACCGCGACGAGGTCTTCATCCAATCGCGGGACCTCAAGCCGCTGAACCGGTACTTCCCGGAGCTCGAGGCGCCACTGCGCGCGGTTGGCGGTCCGTCGGCACGCTTCGTCATCGATGGCGAGGTAGTGATCGCGCTGCCCGACGGCGGACTGGACTTTGACGCATTGCTGCTGCGCATCCATCCCGCCGCCTCGCGCGTGGCGATGCTGGCCGAGCAGTCGCCCGCCTCGTTCGTCGCCTTTGACTGCCTGGCCGATGGCGCCGACGACCTCCGCGCCGCTCCCTTCACCGACCGCCGGCGCCGCCTGGCGGCGCTGCTTGTGGAGCCGCCGGCATCGGTCCGTCTGACGCCGATGACGTCAGACCCATCGCTTGCGCGCCACTGGTTCGACGTCTTCGAGGGCGCCGGGCTGGATGGCGTGATCGGCAAGCGCTCCACCTCGCCGTATCTCGCCGCCAAGCGCGAAATGGCCAAGATCAAGCACCTGCGCACCGCGGACTGCGTGGTGGCCGGCTTCCGCTGGCACAAGAACGGGCCCGGCACGCTCGTCGGCTCCCTGCTGCTTGGGCTGTTCAACGCCGCTGGCCAGTTGCAGCACGTGGGCGTCACCTCGTCGTTCACCGTGGACAGGCGCCGCGAGCTGGTGGCCTTCCTCGAGCCCTACCGGCGGGACGCCCTTGACGGTCATCCGTGGAGGGACTGGGCCGAAGCCGAGGCGGCCGCGGCGGCGGACGGGCGACGGCTTCCCGGCGCCACGTCGCGCTGGAACCGTGGCAAGGACCTCTCCTGGGAGGCCGTGCGGCCGGAGCTCGTGTGCGAGGTCGCCTTCGACCACCTGCAGGGCGACCGGTTCCGCCATGCGGCCACCTTCAAGCGCTGGCGCCCCGACCGCTCCCCGGAGTCCTGTCGCTACGACCAGCTGGCCGAGACGCCGCCGGCGCTGCTGGCCGACCTGTTCGCATCGTAGGTCGATGCGGCGCCGCCCGGCAGTGGCCGGCGTCTGGGCGACGGCGTTGGGCGATAGCGCGTTACACTGGCCCCGCCGCCCGCTTCCCTGACATCCTGCATCAGGAGGAGACCGACCGTGTCCGTCGCCGCGAACCCGAACACCGCCGTCGACGACCTCGCCGACCGCTTCTGGCAGAGCGTCCTGGAGCGCGACCCGCTGTGGGCCACGATCCTCGGCGACGAGCGCTGGGACGACCGGCTGCCTGACCTCGGCCCCGATGGACGAGCGGCCGACGAGGTCGCCTATCGACGGACGCTCGAGGAGGCGCAAGCCATCCCAGCCGGCGGCCTGGACCCCGAGCAGACCATCACCCGCGACCTGCTGGTGATCGTGTGCGAGAACCACCTCGAGGCGCTCGACCAGAAGCAGTACCAGCTCGCCGTCGACCACATGGCCGGCCCCCAGACCTGGCCCGCCGAGATTGCGCAGTACCAGCGCGCGGATACGCCCGAGCGGCTCGAGCGGCTGCTGACCCGCTACCGTGCGTTCTCGACCACGATCGAGCAGTACATCGGCACGTTGGCGGAGGGCGTCGCAGACGGACGAACCTCGGCGGCCATGCCGGTGCGGCGAGCCATCGAGCAGATCGATCGCATGCTGGCCACGCCGGTGGAGGAGGCAGCCGCCGTGACGCTGGCGCAGGTCGATGATGCGGCCCGCGACCGGCTCATCGAGGCCACCCGCGATCACATCTACCCTGCCTGGCGGCACCTTCGCGACTACCTCGCCGACGAATACGAGGCCCGGGCCCGACCCGAGCCCGGCCTGTCGACCACGCCCGGTGGCGACGAGGCGTATCGGCTCGCGATCCGGATGCAGACCACCGTGGCTACCACGGCCGAGGAGGTCCATGCTTTCGGCCTCGCGGACCTGGAGCACATCGAGGCCGAGAAGGACGAGATTGCCCGACGGCTGGGCCACGCCGATCGATCGGCGCTGACGAGGGCACTGGCCGATGACGGCCAGAACCACACCGATGACCCCGCTGCCCTCGTCCGGCTCGCACAGCAACAGACCGATCGCGCCTACGGGGAGGCGCCGAAGTACTTCGGCCGGCTGCCGCGCGCGAACTGCATCGTCAAGGCCGTCGAGGCCTACCGCGAGCAGGAGTCGCCGCCGGCGTTCTACATGCCGCCGTCGCTCGACGGCTCGCGCCAGGGCCAGTACTACATCAACACCTACCAGCCCTCGGAGCGCCAGCTGCACAAGATCGCGGCCATCACCTTCCACGAGGCAACGCCGGGGCACCACTTCCAGATCGCGATCGAGATGGAGCTGGCCGGGCTGCCCGCCTTCCGCACTCTGGGCGCCCGGATGGCGGGCGTAGCCTACGCCGAGGGCTGGGGCCTGTACTGCGAGCGGCTTGCCGACGAGATGGGCCTCTACGCCTCCGACGAGGAGCGCCTGGGCATGCTCGACGCGCAGTCCTTCCGCGCCGCGCGGCTCGTCGTCGACTCGGGGCTGCATGCCATGGGCTGGTCGCGGGAGCGCGCCATCGAGTTCATGCACGAGCGTGGATCGCTGCCCCCGGTCGACGCCGGCATCGAGGTCGACCGCTACACCGTCTGGGCTGGTCAGGCGCTCAGCTACAAGCTCGGCCAGCGCGAGATCGAGCGCGCCCGCCAGGAGGTGGCGGCCGCCATGGGCGACCGGTTCGACCTGCGTGCCTTCCACGACGAGGTGCTCGGCCACGGGACGCTGCCGCTCGCCACCCTTCGCCGCGAGATCCCCGGCTGGGTGGAGGCAGCGGTCTCCGGCGCGTCATGAGTCAGCCGCCGGACTCGCCCTCCCACGGGTCGTAGTCGGGGTCGGGGGGTTCGGCGGCGGGACGCAGCTTCTCCGGCACGTTGCGCAGGTTGACGCGCACCCGCCACCAGACGGTGGAGCGGCCGCGCATCGCATCGACCAGCACGTCCTCGGGATCGCGAACGTGCTCGGCCGCCTCCGGGTGGCGTGCGCGCCACCGGTCCAGCCCGGCGAGGGCGTCCGCCTTGTCGGCCGCCTGGGCGATCACCAGCAGTGGCTGCGTCGATCGGCGCCGACCGGTGGGCGAGACGGTGCCGTCTTCCCGCCGCAACGACGCCGATGGACGAGGCGGGGCCACCGAGCCGAGGCGTCCACGCGGGGCGGAGGGATCCGTGGGCGGTCGCGAATCGGCCGGAGGGATCCGGCGCTTCGAGGGCTGGACGCGTGGCGGCTCCCCGGCCTGCTTGGCGTAGTGCGGCGGCCAGGGCGCATCGCCCTCTCCCTCCGCCTCGTGGCGCGCCACCAGCTCGAGCAGCGGATCCAGCGAGAACGCCTGCTCATCGATGCCGGCGCCGACCTCGCCCAGCCGCTCGACACGTGGCGGGACGGTGGCTACGGTGAAGTCCTCGAGCTCCGCGTCGGGCACCTCCTCCCACGTCAGCGGGGCTGCGACGCGCGCATCGGGCACCGGCCGCACCGAGTACGCCGACGCCACCGTCCGATCCTTGGCGTTCTGGTTGTAGTCGATGAAGACGCCGTGCCGCTCCTCCTTCCACCACTTGGACGTCGCGAGCGAGGGCGCCCGCCGCTCGACCTCGCGGGCGAGCGCCAGCGCCGCACGCCGCACGTCGCCGAAGCCCCAGCGCGGCGCGATCCGCACGTATACGTGCATGCCGCGTGAGCCGGACGTCTTCGGCCACCCGACAAGCCCCAGCTCGGAGAGCACATCGCGCACGGCGAGGGCCACGCGGCGCACGTCATCCCAGCCGACCCCCGGCCCCGGATCGAGATCGACGCGCAGCTCGTCAGGATGCTCGAGGTCGCCGGAGCGCACGGGATGCGGGTTGAGGTCGATGCATCCGAGGTTCACGATCCAGGCCAGGGCGGCGGCGTTGTCGACCACGACCTCGTCGGCGGTGCGGCCGGACGGGAACGACAGCTCGACCGTGCGGACGAACGGCGGAAGCTTCGCCGGAGCCCGCTTCTGGAAGAAGAACTCGCCAGCGGCTCCGTTCACGAAGCGCTTGAGCGCCATCGGCCGGTCGCGAACGCCGCGCAGCGCGCCATCGGCGACGGCGAGGTAATAGCGCACGAGATCGAGCTTGGTGATTCCCGCATCGGCGAAGAAGATCTTGCCGGGGTTGCTCAGCGTGACCTCGTGCCCGTCCAGGCTGAGCGTCTCCGACTCGGCGCGCGGCATGCCATCAGGGTACCCTGCGCTCCAGCCGTCGTCTGACAGCGGCACGCGCCTTGCGGACCACCGACCGACACCGATGATCGAACGAGCCAAGCGCCTGGCCGGCGACCTGGACCGATGGAGCCTGCGTCATCGCGCCGCGCGGGTGACGCGCCGCGCGGTGAGCGGCTTCCTGGCGCACGAGGCCCTGCAGTACGCGGGCAGCATGGCCTATTTCGGCGTCCTCTCGATCTTCCAGCTGCTCGTGCTCGCCGTGGTTGTCATCAGCTTCGTCGCCGGCGAGGGCGCCGGGCGCGCGTTCGTGCTCGACCAGGTGACCGCCGGATCGCCGATCGACCGCGAGACAGTGGCGGGCGTCATCGACGCGTCGATCGAGTCGCGCGGCCAGATCACGATCATCGGCCTTGCCTTCCTGCTGTGGAGCGGGCTCGGCGTGTTCTCGGCCCTCTCCGGCGGGATCGGGCGCGCGTTCGAGGCGGCGCCGCGGCGGGGACTCGTGAAGGACAAGCTCGTCGGGCTGTTACTGATGGGCCTCACCGGGCTGCTGGCGCTGGCCTCGCTCGTCATCGGCATCGTCACCGGCGTCCTCCAGCGCCTGGCCGACGATGCCATCGGCGGCCTGCCAGGGCAGGGGATCGCGCTGAACGTCATCGGCTCCGTGGTCCCGATCATCCTGATCTTCTTCGCCTTCTGGATCATCTATCGCGTGGTCCCGAACCGCCCGGTCACGTTCGGCGAGGTCTGGCCGGGAGCAGTGGTGGCGGCGGCGCTGTGGACCATCCTGCGTTTCGGGTTCACCTACTACGCCACGAACGTCGCCGATTACGACTCCGCCTTTGGGCCCATTGCCACCGCCGTCACCCTGCTCGTCTTCCTGTACTTCGCGAGCGTCATCGTGCTGCTCGGGGCCGAGTTCGCGCGCGCCAACGCCCTCGACGACGAGCTCGCGGCTTCGCACGTCGCCGATCCGCGCCTGTTGCCGGTGGCCGCCGACTCGCCCGTCTCCGGCCCCGGCGAGCCGACCCGGAGGCGAGGCGGGCTGCCGCGCTGGGCATTCCTGGCAGGCGGCGCGCTCATCGGGCTCGTGGCGGGCAGGCTCACGAAGCGCGACGAGGAGTGAGCTACCGTCAGAGCTGGCGCGGGAGTACAACGGTGTAGTACATTCGGCCCCGTTCCGCTGGCCGGCAGGATAGGTCAGCATCCTCCCGGACCTCTCGCTACGGGGCAAAGGGCAATTGCATACCGAACGGATCACCGCCGTATGAGGCGACGATCCCATCTGGCCGCCTGGTTCGTCGCCCTGTTGATGGTCAGCTGGAGCGTCGTGACAACCGAACCCCGCGGCCTGGCCCTTGCCGCGGACCCGGAAGCGGAGCTCGCGCGCACCCGGGAACTGCTGGCCGACGCAAGGTCGACGCACCAGTCGCTTCAGGCTGAGCTGAATCAGCAGCGCGCCGAGCTGGCTCAGCTGCAGCGCCGCTCGGCCGACCTGGATGCGCAGCTCGACCTCGCCAGGGCGGAGCTCGCCGCCGTCACCGCCGAGCACGATCGCGTGGGGGGGCTGCTCGAGCAGGTTCGCGTCGAGATCACCGAGATCGAGGCCCACCTCGCCGAGCTCCACGCGCAGATCGACGCGCTCGACGCTCAGCTGCTCGAGGTCGCCAACGACATCCGCCGCCGCAGCGCCGATCTCGAGGACCGCGAGGCGCTGCTGCAGGACCATCTCCGCGCGGCCTACGAGCGGTCGCAGACCTCGCTGCTCGAGGTCATCCTGTCCGCCGACTCACTCGACGAGGCGACCACCCAGGTCGGCTACCTGCTCAACGTCTCGGACCAGGACGTGGCGCTGGCCGAGGAGATCCGGTCGATCCGTGCCGAGCTGGAGATGCGCAGGGAAACCCTCGCGGACGGCAGGCGGGTGCTGTCGGAGGCTCGCAAGGTCGCGCGCGACCAGGAGGACCAGCTTCACGCACGCCAGGCTGAGCTCGCCGAGCTGGAGGCCCAGCTCGCCGAGCTGAAGGTCGCAGCCGACCAGAAGCGCGCCGAGCAGGAAGCGGCGCTCAACGCTTCGCTGCAGGCGGAAGGGGACGTCGAGGCCTCCATCGCGGACAACGAGCGCGCGGCGCAGGCCGCCACCGAGCTCGCCAACCGGCTGCAGTCGCAGGCCGCGGCGCAGCAGGCGGCGATCGAGGAGGCCAGGCGGCGCGCGGCCGAAGAGGCCGCTCGACGCGCGGCCGAGCAGGAGGCGGCACGGCGCGACGCGGTCTCAAGCTATGGTTTCCGTTGGCCGGAGGACACCTTCCGCGTCACGCAGGAGTGGGGACCAACGAGCTTCGTCCTCGAGCCCCCGTACAACTACAAGGGCACGTACTACCCCCACTTCCACGGCGGCATCGACTTCGCCAACGGCTGCGGCACGCCGATCCACGCCACCGGCCCGGGCGTGGTCGTCGCCTCCGGCCAGCCGCTTGCGCCGTGGGACTCCGGCTATGGCGTAGTCATCGACCACGGCAGTGGCATGCAGTCGTGGTACTGGCACATGCAGCCGCGGGTCATCGTCTCGCCCGGGCAGATCGTGACCGGCCAGTCCGTGATCGGCTACGAGGGGACGACCGGGATGTCCACAGGCTGCCACGTCCACTTCGCGATCAACCACCATGGATGGTGGGAGAACCCGCGCAACTACCTCCCCTGAAGCGCAACCGGATGGCGAACGGCCGGCAGGTAGAGGCGATCCACGTACTCGGTCAGCATGCGCGCGGTGCTGAACTGCCATAGCGCCGCGGAGATCGCGGCGCGCATGGTCTCGAGCCAGGCGCGCGGGCAGCCCTGCTCGTCCCGATCGAAGAAGCGGGGGACGATCTCCTCCTCCAGGAGCCGATACAGCTCCTGCGCATCGGCGTAGTCCTGCGCTCCATCATCGGCGGACGATTCCCGCCCGCCGATGGCCCAGCCGTTGTCGCCGCCGAAGCCCTCGTCCCACCACCCGTCCAGGATGCTGACCGACGGGATGCCGTTGATGGCCGCCTTCATGCCCGAGGTGCCGGAGGCCTCCATTGGCCTTCGCGGATTGTTGAGCCAGATGTCGACCCCGCCCACCAGGAAGCGGGCGATCCGCATGTCGTAGTCCTCCACGATGAACACGCGGCCGCGCAGGGGATCCGAGCGCGACAGCTCGAAGATGCGCTGAATCACTCGCTGTCCGGGGCGATCGGCCGGGTGCGCCTTGCCGGCGATCACGATCTGCACCGGCCGCTCCGAATCGGACAGGATGCGCGCCAGGCGCTCCTCGTCGCTGAAGAGGAGGTCGGCGCGCTTGTAGGTGGCGAAGCGCCGCGCAAAGCCGATGGTCAACGCATCCGGATCAAAGATCCCCCGCGTGTGACGGAGGGCATCCGGGGACTCGCCGTGCCGCGCGAACTGGCGCGCCAGGCGTCCCTCCAGGAAATGGATGAGCTCGCGCTTCTGCTGTCCGTGCGCCGCCCACAGCTCGCCGTCCTCGAGTGCGTCCAGGCGCTCCACCGGCTCCGAGGAACCCAGGTCGGGACCGATCGGCGCGTTCATCGCGCGCTCGAACAGCCGGCGCGCGGGAAGGCCGAGCCAGGTGGCAACGTGGACGCCGTTGGTGATGGCCTGGATCGGGTAGCCGGCCACGGGCTCCCACGTATCGGTGGCGGTCCGGCCGTGAAGCTGGCTCACCGCGTTCGCGCCGCTGGCATGACGCAGCACGAAGGCGGTCATGTCGAACGGGGCGTCGGGATCGTCGGTGCGGCCTCGTCCGAGCTCGAGCAGCTCGCCGGGCTCCATGCGCGCGGCCGAGAGCCACGATGCCAGGCCGCTGGTGACCAGATCCCGACCGAAGACCTCGTTCCCGGCGGGCACCGGCGTGTGGATCGTGAAGACCGCGTTGCGGCCAACGCGACGCAGCGCCTCGGAGGCGGCCAGCCCGCTCTCAGCGGCGATGAGCTCGCGAGCACGCTCCAGCAGCAGGAACGCGGAGTGGCCCTCGTTGAGGTGCCAGACGGCAGGCTCGATGCCGAGCGCCCGCAGCGCACGAACGCCGCCGATGCCCAGGACCAGCTCCTGGCACATCCGCATCTCGCGGCCGCGGACGTAGAGGATCTGGGTGATCGGCCGGTCCGCCGGGTCGTTCGCCGCGACCTCGGTATCGAGCAGCAGGATCGGCACGCGGCCCACCTGGGCGACCCAGACCGCGGCATGGACGACACGATCCGCGAAGTCGATCTGCACCTGGACCGGGGCGCCGTTTCGGCCGCGAGCTCGGCGCAGGGGCAGCTGGGCCGGATCGAGATCCGGCTGCGCGTGCTCCTGGTGGCCATCGGCGTCGATCTGCTGCCGGAAGTAGCCGCGGCGATAGAGCAGGCCGATGCCGACGAACGGGAGCGCCGCATCGGATGCCGACTTGCAGTGGTCGCCGGCCAGGATGCCGAGGCCGCCGGAGTAGATCTGCATCGATTCGTGGATGCCGAACTCGGCGCAGAAGTAGGCCACCGGTCCGGGCAGCTTCCGGTCGGGCGAGGCCCCGTACCAGGAGTCCGCCCCGTTCTCCATGTAACGGTCGAACTCATCGAGCACGCGGCTGGCGTCGACCATGAAGTCCTCGTCGCCGGTGAGCTCCGCCCAGCGCGCCTGGTTGGTGCCGGTGAGCACCGGAATCGGGTTTCGGTGTCGCGCCCAGGTCAGGTGGTCGATTCGGCTGAACAGGGACTGGGCGCGCGGTGTCCAGCTCCACCACAGGTTGTAGGCCACCTCGCCAAGGCCCTCGAGGCCGGCCGGCAGATTGAAATCGTGCCCGGGCAGCGTCGGAACTCGGATCGACGTTGTCATGGAGCTCGGATGATAGCCGCGCGCGACGGCGTACGATGGAGCCGATGACATCGATCATCGAGCGCCGCGGCCTGGATGTCGCCGCCGTGCGGGACCACTTCCCTTCGCTCGCACGACGGCTCGACGGCCGCTCCATCGCCTATCTCGACGGCCCGGGTGGGACCCAGGTGCCGCGCGAATGCATCGACGCCATGGTCGCCTACCTGGAGACCTCGAACGCCAATCACGGCGGCGCCTTCGCCGCGGCGATCGAGACCGAGGCGATGCTGCACGAGGCCCGCGCGGCGGCGGCCGACTTCATCGGCGCGCACGATCCGGCCGAGATCGTCTTCGGGCAGAACATGACGACGCTGACGTTCGCGCTCAGCCGCGCCATCGGTCGTGAGCTTGCGACAGGGGACGAGCTCATCGTCACGCGCCTTGACCACGACGCCAACGTCGCGCCGTGGCTGTCGGTGGCGGGCGAGCGCGGCGCGATCGTGCGCTGGGTCGACCTGCGGCCCGAGGACGGCACGCTCGACCTCGACGATCTGGAGCGCCTGGTGGGGCCGCGCACCCGGCTCGTGGCCATCGGCATGGCCTCCAATGCGCTCGGCACGCTCAACGACGTCGGTCGCGCGATCGAGGTCGCCCATGCCGTTGGCGCGGTGGCCTTCGTGGACGCGGTGCACGCCGCACCCCACCTGCCCATCGACGTGGCGGCGCTGCGCGCCGACTTTCTGGCCTGCTCGCCCTACAAGTTCTTCGGGCCGCACCTCGGCATCCTGTACGGGCGGCGCGAGCTGCTCGAGCGGCTGCCCGCGTACCGGGTGCGACCCGCCGGCGACGCGCTGCCCGGCCGGTTCGAGACGGGCACGCAGAGCCACGAGGCGCTGGCCGGGCTGCTCGGAACGTTCCGCTATCTTGAGTCGGTGGGCCGGGCCTACGGTGGCGGCTCAGCCGAGCCGTCACGGCGAGGCGCGCTGCACGCAGCGATGGGCGCCTTCCGGGCCTACGAGCGGAAGTTGATCGGTCCCGCGCTGGAGGGCCTGGGGGGCGTGCCGGGCCTGCGCCTGTTCGGCATCGCGGATGCCTCCCGCATCGAGGAGCGGGTGCCGACCTTTGCGTTCACCCTGCGCGGGCGCCATCCGCGAGCGGTCGCCGAGCACCTGGCACGACAGGCGATCAGCACCTGGGACGGCGACTTCTACGCCTGGGAGCTGATCCGCCGGCTCGGGCTGGAGGACTCCGGCGGGCTGGTGCGCATCGGCTTCGTGCACTACAACACGGCCGAGGAGCTCGATCGCCTGGTGCACGCCCTGCTCGAGCTCGCCGGCTGACTGGCGGGCGCCCCGTCGCCGCCTCTTGAGGGCAGGCGGTACCCTTAGCGCCCGAATGGACGGCTACACGGTCAACGAGGCGGCCTCGGTCCTGGGCGTGCCCACGGAGCGCATCTGGGAGCTGCTCGCGCGCGGCGTCCTTTCCGGGACGCCCGAGGGCACGACCGGCATGCGGGTCTTCCTGCAGCCTCGTCCCGGACCGACGACCCCCGGCACCGCGACCGGCCCGGGAGAGCCAACGCGAGCGAACGGCAACGGCGCCAACGACCCGCCGGCCGAGGCGAGCCCGTTCCGCGAGCTGCTGACCGAGTTCCGGAACCTGACCGAGCGCTACGGTCAGGCGCTGCTGGCGCTCGGCGAGGCGCGCGGCGAGGCCTCGGCGCTGAGGTCCCGCGTCGAGGTGCTCGAGGCAAGGATGGACCTGCGGCTTCCGTCCGCGAGCGCATCGCCGCCGCCAGTGTCCTGGACCACCACGCCGATGCCCGTCATCGATGAGCGGCTTGCCGCCTCGGCCGTTACGGCGGACGCGCATCCGGAAGCCGGAGAGCCGCAGGCCCGCGCCCGGCGGCGACGCACGCGGAGCGGGCGACTGGCTCCTGAGGAGATCGCCGAGGCCCTGGGCCGGGCGGACGACCCGTCCCCGTCCGAGCTGCCGGATGGTCGCGAGGCCCCGGACGCGGAGCCGCTCGAATCGCGGATCCTCGCCAGCGAGGCCACGCCACGCATCCCGATCGTGCCGATCGACGCGGATGATGCCCTGCCCAGGGACGCCGCCCCGGCCGAGGTCGTCAGCCTCGACGAGGAGCCGGCAGCGCCCGGGATCGTCGAGATGACCACGCGAGCCAGGGAAGCGGAGGCGGAACCCGGGCTTCCGCCAACCGCGCCGACCGCGCCCGCGCCCGATTCCCCGTACTCGACGGCCATCGAGGACGCGGATTGGTTCAGCGACGCGGAGCTCACGACCGATCGATCCGCGCAGCCGTTCGAAGAGCCGTGGCCCGCAACGCCTCAGGCAGAAGACGAGCAGGCGGACGCCGAGAACGACTTCGCGGCAGAGCTGGAGATCGCGACTCCCGGCTGGCGCACCGCCGACGTGACCGATGCCGGAGAGCTGCAGGCACCGGGACCCGGCCTCTCGACCGAGGCCGAGGCCGGGCCGGAGCCCTGGCGCGCGGGTGAGGCCTGGGACGTGGAACGGGACGAGTGGCCCGAGATGCCCGGTACGCGTGGCACGTCCCGATCGGCCATTGAGGCTCCCGAGCCGGTGGAGGCTGATGAGCCGGCCCTGGAGATGCCCGGTTCCCGCGAGCTCGATGAGGCGCTGGCCGCACTCGACGCGCTGTCGGGACCAGCTGCCTTCGAGCCCTCGGCTGATGAGCCTCCGGGTGCTTCGCTCGAACCGCCCGTGGAGACCGCACCGCCAGAGTCCCACCCCGCTCCTGAGCAGGGTGAATTCGAGCCGCCCCCCGGCTCCAGCGGGTCGACCTCGCGGGCCTACGGCCGCCTTCGCCGAACCTTCCCCGGTTGACCTCAGGCGCCCGGACCGAGGTGGTAGCCAAGCCACCGGGGCAGCCGCGTCATCACGCGGAGCGGCCATGACGGAGCACGCCCGGCCTCCTCGCCGTCCTCGCGACGGATCATGGCTTCGCGGATGAGGCGCGCGCCGGCGGAGCGCAGCGGCTCGGGCGGGAAGCGCCGGCGCGGCGGCCCCACGATCGGCAGCCGCGTGACCGCCTCGTCCGAGCCCAGCGCCAGGGCTGCCAGGATGCGGCCACCGAGATGCGACGGTGCGATCCCGTTGCCCGAGTATCCGACCCCGATGTGGATGTGCCCGCCGGGCACTGACCAGAACCGGGGAAGGTGATCGGGCGAGACATCGATCGGCCCACCCCAGGCATCGGTCAGGCGCACCTCGCGCAGCTGCGGGAAGAGCCCGCGGAAGGCGACGGCCGCGCGCCTGGCGGCCGACACGTCGTCGGTGAAGGAAGGACCGATGCGGCCGGCATAGCCCGGGCTTCCACCTCCGGCACCGATGGCGATGCGGCCATCGCGCGTGACGCGCAGGTAGTGGACGCTGGCCCGCGCATCGACGATCGACTCGCCGCCGGTCCAGCCGAGCTCGCGCTCGACGATGTCGGCGATCGGCTCGGAGCGGACCATGTAGCTCGACCAGGTGAGGATCGCGCGTCGCGCCCAGCGCCAGCCCGCCGCCCATGCGTTGACCGCCAGGACCACGTGCCGCGCGCGGACCTCGCCGCGATCCGTCATGACCCGCAGCCGTGTCGCGGATCGGATGGCACGGATGGCGCGCACGCGCGTCCCCTCGTGGATCGTCGCGCCCTGGTGCAGAATGACCCGCCGCAGGCCGCGAGCCAGCAGCGCGGGATGAACGGTGGCGCCGTCGCGCATGAACGCCGCTCCGCGGAAGCGCGGGGAGCGGCAGCGCCGAGCCACCGCGTCCGGGCTCAGCTCCACGAGCGCCAGCGGCTCGCCAAGCCGGGTTGCGGCGGCGATATCGCCCAACCAGCGGCCATCGTGCAGCGGGGTGGTGGACACGGTCAGCATCCCCGAGCGTCGGTAGTGCGCGTCGACGCCGTGGCGGTCGCACCATGCGCCGATGTCGTGGACGCTGGCCGCCGCCTCGCGAGCGCAGGCCAGCGCGCCATCGGCCCCGTAGAGGTCGACCAGGGTGGCGATCTCGTCCCACCAGCCGTTGACGAAGCCGCCGTTGCGACCGGACGGGCCTCCGCCGCAGATGTCCTGCTCCAGGACCACGACGCGCAGCTCCGGTTCCTGTTCGAGCAGGTGGTGAGCGGTCCATAGGCCGGTGTAGCCGCCACCCACGACCGCCACGTCGGCCTCGGCCGATCCGTCCAGTGGCGGCAGGGGCGCGGGATCGCCCTCGGCCGCGAGCGCCTCGCGCAGCCAGGGGGAGCGCTGACCGTGCCCGGGCCGGAGGGCAAGGTCGGCATCGGTCAGGAGCGAGACGTCCATCGGCATGGACTGTAGCGGCCGTGCCGCCTTCGGACCCGCCGCGTCCGTGCTGCCGACGGCTCGGCAGGCACGCCGGGTGCTAGAACGCCGGTCGGAGGTGACGCTGCAATGACCATCGATCTTGGCAACACCGCGTTCTGGGCGGCCGTGCTCGCACTGCTGACCGGCCTGCTCATCCTGGTCTTCCCGCGCATCCTGAACTACATCGTCGCCATCTACCTGATCATCATCGGCGTGCTCGGGCTGATACCGTTCTTCACGGGCGCCGCCAACGTCTGACTCTGCCCGGGCCGCGCGAGGCCCGGGCGCCGCTACCATCGCCTCATGAACAGGTATGGCCCGCGAGCCGCCCTCCTGATCGTCGACGTCCAGAACGACTTCGCCGATCCATCGGGCGGCCTTGCGGTGCCCGGTGGCGCTGACATCATCGGGCGTCTGAACGACGAGATCGGGGCCGCGCGTGAGGCCGGCGCGCTGGTGGTCCTGACCAAGGACTGGCACCCCGAGTCGACGCCGCACTTCGCGAAGGATGGCGGGGTGTGGCCGGTCCACTGCGTGGCGGGCACGTGGGGCGCGGGGCTGCATCCGGCGCTGGAGGCGCCACCCGACGCGCCAATCGTGCGCAAGGGAAGCAACGGCGAGGACGGCTACTCGGGCTTCACCATGCGCGATCCCATCAGCGGGGAGGAACGCCCGACAGACCTGGAGGCGCTGCTGCGTGACCGCGACATCCAGCAGGTCGTGGTATGCGGCCTGGCGACCGATTACTGCGTCAAGGCGACCGCGCTCGACGCCGGGCGCCTTGGGTTCGCCACGACCGTCCTCGGCGACGCGGTCGCCGCCGTGGATCTGCAGCCCGGCGATGGCGAGCGGGCCATCGGCGAGCTGCGCGCGGCCGGCGTCGAAATCGGCTGAGCCCTCGCTTGACGGCCGGACCGGCGGCCCCTAGCGTACCTGCCAGATGAAGACACGTCGCAGGACCTATTGGCTGC
The DNA here is from genome assembly GCA_050692055.1 of Candidatus Limnocylindria bacterium. Lineage (GTDB taxonomy): Bacteria > Chloroflexota > Limnocylindria > QHBO01 > QHBO01 > JBOGTC01. Next base: position 72,420 of record JBOGTC010000039.1, read on the forward strand.
GGCGGGGACGTGCCGTCCCCGGATCACGGCGCAGAGGTGGAGACTGTTGGCACGAGTCAGCAGTCTTCTTGGTCTCGCCGGACCGATGACGATGCTCCGCCGCACGCTACGCGCCAGCTCTCTGCTCTGCGTGAGCCTGGGGCTGCTGGGGCTGTTCGCCGCCCCGCCCGCGGCACGCGCCGCCGCAGGCGAGGTGCACGTCCTGACCCTGGACGGGATCGTCAACCCCATCTCCGCGCGCTACGTGGTGCGCGGCATCGAGGAAGCCGCGGATGTCGGCGCGACCGCCGTGCTGCTGGAGCTGAACACGCCGGGTGGTCTGCTCGACGCGACCGAGGAGATGACGAGCGCCATGCTCGGCGCCGATCTCCCGGTCATCGTGTACGTCACGCCGGCGGGCGCTCGGGCCGCGTCGGCGGGCACCTTCATCACGATGGCAGGCCACGTGGCGGCGATGGCGCCAGGCACCCGGATCGGAGCGGCGACGCCGGTCGGCACGGACGGGGCGGACATCCCCGACGACCTGCGCGCCAAGATCATCAACGACACGGTCGAGTACGCCCGGATCATTGCCGAGGAACGCGGACGCAACGCCGATTGGGTCGAGGATGCCGTCCGCGACGCGGTCGTCGTCAGTGCAGAGGAGGCGGAGGAGATCGAGGTCGTGGATCTCGTCGCCCTCGACCGAGCCGAGCTGCTGCACGCCATCGACGGACGAACGGTGACCGTGCGCGGCTCCGAGCTCACGCTCGAGACGGCGGACGCGCCCGTCAGCGATCTGCCGATGTCGCCCTTCGAGGACGTGCTGATGGCGCTCTCGAATCCGAACATCGCCCTCATCCTGCTCAGCCTGGGATCCCTGGGCATCTACTTCGAGCTCAGCGCTCCCGGCTCGTTCTTCCCCGGCATCGCCGGCGCCATCGCGCTCATCCTTGGCCTGTTCAGCCTCGGCACCCTGCCGATCAACTATGCCGGCCTGGCGCTGATCATCCTGGGCCTGGCGCTCATGGGCGCCGAGATCTGGGTCGCATCGGGAGGCGTCCTCGGCATCGGCGGCGCCATCTCGTTCCTCCTGGGCGCGCTGCTCCTCATCGACGACACCCAGGCACCGTTCCTGGAGGTCAGCCGGCCGCTGATCTACGGCATCACGCTGGTCCTCGTCGGCTTCTCGCTGTTCGCGCTGCAGGCCGTGATGCGAACGCGCGGACGCCCCGTGAGCATTGGCGGGTCGGATATGGTGGGCATGGAAGCCGTCGTGCGCGGGCCGGCATCGGTCTACGTGGAGGGGGAGCTGTGGCGGGCCCGCATGGCGGACGGCGACGCGCCGCTGCAGAGTGGGTCACGCGTGCGCGTGACCGCGCGCGAGGGCTTTGATCTGATCGTCGAGCCGGTCGCGGCCGTGGACGACGCCGACGCTGAAGCAAGGACAACCAAGGAGGATTCCTGACGTGGAAGAACTGATCGGTCTGTTGCCGATCCTGGCGGTTGCCGCAGCGATCATCCTCAGCCTGGTCGGGGCTGCGGTGAAGGTGGTCCAGGAGTACGAGCGGGGCGTGATCTTCCGGTTGGGGCGCCTGGTGGGGGCCAGGGGTCCGGGCCTGTTCTTCATCATCCCGTTCATCGACCGCATGGTGAAGGTCGACCTGCGCGTGGTGACCCTCGACATCCCCAGCCAGGAGGCGATCACCCGCGACAACGTGACGGTGCGGGTTAACGCGGTCTGCTACTTCCGGGTCGTCGATCCGGAGGCGGCCATCGTCCGCGTCGAGAGCTTCTTCAACGCCACGCTCCAGATCGCGCAGACCACGATGCGCTCGGTGCTCGGCCAGTCCGAGCTCGACGAGCTGCTCGCCAAGCGCGAGGACATCAACAGTCGCCTCCAGCAGATCATCGACGAGCAGACCGAGCCGTGGGGCATCAAGGTCAGCGTGGTCGAGGTCAAGGACGTCGAGCTGCCGCAGGAAATGAAGCGCGCCATGGCGCGCCAGGCGGAGGCGGAGCGCGACAAGCGCGCCAAGGTGATTCACGCCGAGGGCGAGTTCCTGGCCGCCAAGCAGCTCTCGAACGCGGCGAACATCATCAACGCGGCGCCGAGCGCGCTCCAGCTGCGCTACCTCCAGACGCTTCAGGACATCAGCTCGGACCAGAGTCGCACCATCATCTTCCCCCTGCCGATGGACCTCATCAGCGCGTTCATCGGCACGCGCGGCGACGGGGAGTCAGCGCCGGTCAAGCCGGTCACGCCACCTGCGCAGGAGGCCGGCGCCGGCTAGACGTGTTCGTGTGTCCCGTGCCGCCTGCGCATGCCACTGACGATTCACGCTCGCTTCCGCGCCCAACCGATGAGCACCGTACCGGCGAGTGCCGCGACCGCGCCGATCACGATCCAGGCGCGATCCGTGGTCATGAAGCTGCGCGGCGCGAAGGGCAGGTTGAGACCCTGGGCCATCCAGACGGCGCCGGACAGCACGAGGAGAGCTCCCAGGACGAGCAGTGCGGTGCGCATGAGCCGATGGTAGGGGTTCGGCCCCTTGCGTTGCCGGAGGCTCCGCGTATACTCCGCGCGTCAGGCCGCGCACGCGGCGCCGCCAAGCCTTCCCTTCCCCCTCCACCACGTCCAATCGTCGGCCTCGGGGCAGTGGCAAGACCCCGGACCGGCGGACGTGCCCGAGCCGACGGTGGTTCCAACTCACTCAGGAGGGGTCCGTACGTGACCTATACCGACCAGGTCATCACCTGCAGCGATTGCGGCATCGACTTCGTCTTTTCCGCGTCCGAGCAGGAGTTCTTCGCGGAGAAGGGCTTTGCCTCGGCTCCGAAGCGCTGCAGCTCGTGCAGGGCACAGCGCCGTGCCACGGGCAACGGGGGTGGTGGCGGTTACAGCAGCGCCGGTGGATACGGCGGCGGTGGCTACTCGCGCGGTCCGCGCGAGATGCACGACGCCACGTGCGCGCGCTGCGGACAGGAGACCCAGGTGCCGTTCCGCCCGACCGGCGCGCGGCCGGTCTACTGCTCCGACTGCTTCCGCATGATGCGCGACTAGCCAACGGGACCGATGGCGCCGGCTGCCGCCGGCGCCCGACGCGATACCATGACGGGCGGCTCCCCTCCGGGGGGGCCGCCCGTCTTCGCACCTCCCGAGGACCCTCCGCCGCCTCCGACCCGGTGGCTGCTGCGCTTGTGACCCGTGGCAAACGCGACGCGCCGCGACGCGCTTGCCCGTCCAGCGGACGATCTGCGCCCGCGGCCCTATCATGGATCGTGCAGGCGCCGATGCATCCGGCAGACAACTTGCGGAGCCCAGGACAACCATGACCAGGCAGCACGATGAGTGGCGCGAGCTCGGCCAGCAGCTTCGCGTCGACTCCATTCGATCCAGCAGCGCCGCGGGGTCCGGCCATCCGACCTCGTCGATGTCCGCCGCCGACCTGATGGCGGTCCTCATGTCGAAGTACCTGCATTACGACTTCGGGACGCCGGACGACCCCCGCAACGACCACCTCATCTTCAGCAAGGGCCACGCCTCGCCGCTGCTGTACGCGATGTACAAGGCGGCCGGCGCGATCAGCGACCCGGAGATGCTCAGCTTCCGCCAGTTCGGGTCACGGATCGAGGGGCACCCGACCCCCGTCCTGCCCTGGGTCGACGTCGCCACAGGGTCGCTCGGCCAGGGCCTGCCGATCGCGGTGGGCGTCGCGCTGGCGGGGAAGCGGCTGGACCGGCTGCCGTACCGCGTCTGGGCGCTGTGCGGTGACTCGGAGATGACCGAAGGCTCGATGTGGGAGGCCTTCGAGCACGCGGCGCACCACGGGCTCGACAACCTGACCGCCATCATCGACGTCAACCGGCTGGGCCAGACCGGTCCCACCATGCACGAGTGGGATCTCGACGCCTACCGCCGGCGGGCGGAAGCGTTCGGCTGGCACGCGATCGAGATCGACGGGCATGACATCGCCGCCATCGACCGCGCCCTGGCCAAGGCCGTCGACGTCGCTGATCGGCCGAGCGTGATCATCGCCAGGACCGAGAAGGGCCACGGCGTGAAGGCCGTGGCCGACCAGCCCGGCAGGCACGGCAAGCCGCTCGACGATCCCGACGCGGCCATCGAGGAGCTGGGCGGCATGCGCGGCATCCACGTCGAGGTGCCAAAGCCGGAGATCAACGGCCTCCCCCACGAGTTCCCCGTCGGGGGTCCGCTGCGGCTGCCGGTGTACGAGCCGGGCACGAAGGAGGCAACGCGCAAGGCGTTCGGCGACGCGCTGGTAGCGCTGGGCAAGGCGCGCGGCGACGTCGTGGCGCTCGACGGCGAGGTTGGCAACAGCACCTACACCGAGGAGTTCGCCGAGGCCCTGCCAGATCGGTTCTTCCAGATGTACATCGCCGAGCAGCAGATGATCGCCTCGGCGGTGGGCATGCAGGTTCGCGGCTGGAAGCCGTTCGCCGCCACGTTCGCCGCGTTCCTGTCCCGCGCCTACGACTTCGTGCGCATGGCCGCGGTGAGCCGCGCGAACATCGTGCTGTGCGGCTCGCACGCGGGGGTCAGCATCGGCGAGGACGGCCCATCGCAGATGGCACTCGAGGACCTTGCCGCCTTCAGGGCGGTGCACGGCTCGACGGTGCTCTATCCATCGGACGCCAACCAGGCCGCGGCGCTCGTGCCCCAGATGGCGGATCGGACGGGCATCGTCTTCATGCGCACGACCCGCGAGAAGACGCCGGTGCTCTATGCGCCTGGCGACGACTTCCACATCGGCGGCTCACGCGTCGTGCGCCGGACCGATGACGATGCCGTGACCCTGATCGGTGCCGGCATCACGCTGCACGAGGCGCTCAAGGCGGCGGACACCCTGGCAGCGGAGGGCACCCCGGCCCGGGTGATCGACCTGTACAGCGTGAAGCCCATCGACACCGAAGCGGTGCGCAGCGCTGCAATGGAGACCGGGCACGTGGTCACCGTGGAGGACCACTGGCCGGAGGGCGGCCTGGGAGATGCCGTGCTCGATGCCTTGGCCGATGTCGAGCCGCATCCACGTATCAGCAAGCTCGCCGTCCGGCTCATGCCGGGTTCGGGCACGCCGGCGGAACAGCTGGCCGCGGCGGGAATCGACGCCGAGCACATCGCGGCCGCGGTGCGCGAGCTGCTGGGCGAGTCAGCACAGCGCGGGCGCGCCACGACCGAGGTCGGCTCTGGCCGGCGCGAATAGGAGGCACCACCGAGATGTCAGGAGCAGAGCAGGACCGCCGCCGCGACAGTGAGCATGATCAGCACCGCGAGGCCGACGAGGTGATGCGCAGGGCCGGCGCCGGCAACACGCTGCAGCGGTTGTACGCGGAGCAGGAGCAGAGCCCGTGGATCGATTTCATCGATCGGGACCTCATCGAGTCCGGCAAGCTGGCGGGCCTGGTCGCCCACGGGATTCGGGGGCTGACCAGCAACCCCACGATCTTCGCCAAGGCGGTCGCCTCGGGGCAGTACGACGACCTGATCAAGCGCGAGATCGAGGCCGGTGACGATGCGCGCCAGATCTACGAGGAGATCGCCATCTCCGACGTCGGTGACGCCGCGGACGTCCTCCGATCGGTCTACGACGCAGCCGATGGAGCCGATGGCTTCGCCAGCATCGAGGTCGAGCCCGATCTTGCCGAGGACGCCGCCGCGACGCTTGCCCGTGCGCGCGAGCTCTGGCGCCGTCTCGAGCGGCCCAACGTCTTCATCAAGATTCCCGCCACGGAGGCCGGCATCCCGGCCATCGAGGATGCCATCGCCGAGGGCATCAACATCAACGTGACGCTCATGTTCAGCGTCGACGTCTACCGCCGCGTGGCTCGCGCGTACATCGCCGGGCTGCGCACGCGCCACGACGCCGGCGAGGATCTGTCGCGCGTGGCGAGCG
>JBOGTC010000040.1:0-5868 GCA_050692055.1 Candidatus Limnocylindria bacterium
CGAGGGCGAGACCGATGAGGAGGGGGTCATCGAGATCCGCGAGCGCCAGAAACGCAACATCCTGGCCACGCTGCTCCTGAGCCAGGGCGTGCCGATGCTGCTCGGCGGTGACGAGATCGGCCGCACCCAACGCGGCAACAACAACGGCTACGCCCAGGACAACGAGATCAGCTGGTTCAGCTGGAGCCTCGCCCAGCGCGACCGGCGCCTGCTGGCATTCACCCGCTCGCTCATCCGGCTGCTCAAGGGCCATCCGGTCCTGCGCCGCCGTCGCTTCTTCCAGGGCCGCCAGATCCGCGGCTCGCGCGTCAAGGACCTGACCTGGCTCCGGGCCGACGGCGGCGAGATGACCGATTCCCAGTGGCGGGGCGCGGGTGCTTCCACCGTCGGCCTGCAGCTCGCCGGCGACGCGATCGACGAGCGGGGGCCGCGCGGCGAGCGGGTCGTTGACGACACGCTGCTCGTCATCCTCAACGCGGACGACCGGCCGGTGGCCTTCACGTTGCCCGACCACGAGGTGGCGAAGCGCTGGGAGGTCGTGTTCGACACCGTCCATCCCTCGTTCGTCGGCGCGCATGGCGAGTTCGACGGCGGGGCGGTATATCGCGTAGCGGAGCGTTCGGTGGTGCTCCTGCGGCGCCTGCCGCGCGTTCGGCGCACCAGCTCAGGGTGAGGGCGCGCCAGGGCCCCGCGCCTCGCGCGACCTACCGCGTCCAGCTCCACGCGGGGTTCGGGTTCGGTGCCGCGATCGAGATCGTCCCGTACCTTGCCGAGCTGGGCTTCAGCCATCTCTACTGCTCGCCGATCCTGCAGGCGGTGCCCGGCTCGACGCACGGCTACGACGTCGTCGATCACGGCCGCCTCAACGCCGAGCTCGGCAGTGACGACGGCTTCGCGCGCCTGACCGATGCGCTGCGCGCGCACGGCATGGGGCTCGTGCTGGACATCGTTCCGAACCACATGGCGATCGCGGAGGCCAACCGCTGGTGGTGGGACGTCCTGGAGCATGGGCCGGCCAGCCGTCATGCCGCCGCATTCGACGTGGACTGGGAGCCGCCCGAGAGCCGGCTGCGCAACGTCATCCTGCTGCCCGTCCTGCCCGACCACTACGGGCGCGTCCTGGAGGCCGGCGAGATCCGCCTGGTTCGTGACGGAGGACGCCTGCTCGTTTGCCACGCCGATCGGCGCTTTCCCACCGATCCGGTCACCCTGGCGCCCCTGGTTGGCGGTGCTGCCGCCCGCTGCGACTCTGAGGAGCTGGCCTTCATCGGCGAGGCGCTGGCCGCGCTGCCGGCATCGACCACCTCGGATGCGGGCGAGCTGGCGCGGCGTCAGCGCGACGCGGACGTGCTCGAGGTGCGGCTCTCCGAGCTCGCCGCGGACCCCGCCGTGGCGCAGGCGCTCGACGCGGCGGTTGCATCGGTCAATGCAGATCCGGATGCGCTGGATGCGCTCCTCGAGGCTCAGCAGTACCGCCTCGCGTACTGGCGCGCATCGTCGCGCGACCTGGGATATCGGCGCTTCTTCGACATCAACGAGCTCATCGGCCTCCGCATGGAGGACGAATCGGTCTTTCGCGACACGCACGCGCTCGTGCTCTCCTGGATCGCCGATGGCCGGGTGGACGGGCTGCGGATCGACCATCCCGACGGCCTGCGGGATCCCGCCGCGTACTTCGCCCGCCTGCGCGCCTCGGCCCCCGACGCGTGGATCGTGGCCGAGAAGATCCTCGCGGACGACGAGCTCCTGCCTCGTGACTGGCCGGTCGACGGGACGACCGGCTACCGGTTCTGCAACGTGGCCACCGGGCTGCTCGTCGACCCCGCCGGGCAGGCGTCTCTGACAGACCTCTATGCGCGCTTCGCCGGCGAGCCGGTTGACTGGCGCGCGGTCGAGCTCGAGGCGCGCCGCGAAGTCCTGTCCGAGGTGCTGGGCAGCGACGTCAACCGCCTGACCGATCTGTTCCTCGCCGTCTGCGAGGCGAACCGCCGGTACCGCGACTTCACCCGGCACGAGCTCCAGCACGCCCTGCGCGAGGTGGCCGCCTCGCTGCCCGTCTACCGCACCTACGTCCGAGCCGGCGCCGGCCATGTGACCGATGCCGACCGGCGCCTGGTGGACGGCGCCGTGGCCGCCGCCGCCGATCGGCGCCCGGACCTCGACCCGGAGCTCTTCGTGCTCCTCGGCCGCATCCTCCGGCTGGAGGTGACGGGGCGGCTCGAGGGCGAGCTGGCGATGCGCTTCCAGCAGCTCACCCCGGCGGCGATGGCCAAGGGCGTCGAGGACACCGCGTTCTATCGCTACCTGCGCTTCACGCCACTCAACGAGGTCGGCGGCGATCCGGGGCGCTTCGGCGTCGAGCCAGATGCATTCCACGAGGCGATGGCCGGCCTCGCCGAGCAGTGGCCGAGCGGCATGCTGACGACCTCCACGCACGACACGAAGCGCAGCGAGGACGTGCGCGCCCGCCTGGCGCTCCTGGCCGAGATCCCCGGCGAGTGGGCAGCCGCGGTGCAGCGACTGGCTGCGCTGGGCAGGGCGCATCGGTCCGGACCGGCGCTGCCCTCGGCGGCCGACGAGTACCTGCTGCTCCAGACCCTGGTGGGCGCGTGGCCAATCTCCGCCGACCGCATGGTCGAATACCTCGGCAAGGCGAGCCACGAGGCGAAGCTGCGGACCTCGTGGACCGCTCCCAACGAGGAGTACGACGAGGCGCTGGAGCAGCTCGTTCGCGGCTGCCTGGGCGATCCGGCGTTCGTGGCCGAGGTGGAGTCCTTCACCGCACCCCTCGTCGAACCGGGTCGCCATGCCGCGCTGGCCCAGCTGCTCCTCAAGCTCACAGCGCCCGGTGTGCCGGACGTCTACCAGGGGACCGAGCTGTGGGACCTCTCGCTCGTCGACCCGGACAACCGCCGACCAGTCGACTTCGCGCTGCGCCACGAGCTCCTCGTCCGCGGCCGCGACGCCGATGCCGAGGCAGCCTGGGCCGGCGTCGACGAAGGCCTGCCGAAGCTGTGGCTCCTGCAGCGGGCCCTCGAGCTGCGGACACGCCGCCCGGAGCTCTTCGGTCCGGAGGCGGGTTACGTGCCGGTCAGCCTTCACGGCTCGCGGGCGGGTGCGGCGGTGGCCTTCTGCCGCGGGGATTCGCTGGTGACCCTGGTCCCCGTGCGGCCGCTGCGCATCGCGCGAGACGGATGGGCGGACACGCATCTGAGGCTGCCGGATGGCACCTGGCGCGACGTCCTTGCCGAGGACGAGCGGGAGGGCGAGGTGCTGCTGGCCGACCTCCTCGCGGGCTTCCCCGTCGCGCTGCTCGAGCGCGTCGTTCAATGAGCGACGCGCGCCCTGCCGTCTGGGCACCGAACGCCGACCGCGTGGAGCTCGTGCTCGGCGCGGAGCGCCGGCCGATGCACCGCGGCGAGGGCGGCTGGTGGCGCGCATCGGCTCCGCTCCCGGCCGGGACCGATTACGCGTTCGCGCTCGATCGCGGCGAGCCACTGCCGGACCCGCGCTCGCCGTGGCAGCCCAACGGCGTGCATGGCGCGTCACGGATCGTTGATCACGCTGCGTTCACGTGGGCCGACGACGGCTGGCGCTCCCCTCCGCTCCGCCAGGGCGTCATCTACGAGCTGCACATCGGCACGTTCACGCCTGCCGGGACCTTCGACGCCGCCATCGAGCGCCTGGATCATCTCGTCACGCTGGGAGTCACGCACCTGGAGCTGATGCCGGTCGCGGAGTTCAGCGGCGACCGCGGCTGGGGCTATGACGGGGTGGACCTGTTCGCGCCACATCATGCCTACGGCGGTCCCGACGGCCTGAAGCGCCTGGTGAATGCGGCACATAGGTCAGGGCTGGCGGTGCTGCTGGACGTCGTCTACAACCACCTGGGTCCCGAGGGCAACCACCTCGCCCGCTTCGGTCCGTATTTCACCGACCGATACGCGACGCCGTGGGGTGATGCCGTGAACTTCGGCGAGCGCGGCAGCCGCGAGGTGCGGCGCTTCGTGATCGACAACGCCCTCATGTGGCTGCGGGACTATCACCTCGACGGCCTTCGCCTCGACGCGGTCCACGAGATGTACGACGTCTCGGCCATGCACATCCTGGAGGAGCTGTCCGCCGCCGCGCGCGGGCTCGAGGCCGAGGTGCATCGTCCGCTGATGCTGACCGCCGAGAGCGACCTCAACGACCCGCGCTTCGTCCGCTCGCCGGAGGTGGGCGGCTACGGCCTGGACGCGGTGTGGGCCGATGACGTACACCACGCGCTGCACGTGGTCCTCACCGGCGAGGCCGGCGGCTACTACGCCGACTTCGGTGGGCTGAGCACCCTGTGCCATGCCCTGCGCGAGCCGTACGTGTATGCCGGTGACTACTCCCCGCACCGCGACCGCATCCATGGCCGAATGCCGCACGGCGTGCCCGGCGACCGGTTCGTTGCCTGTCTCCAGAACCACGATCAGATCGGCAATCGTGCGCAGGGGGAGCGCATCTCCCACCTCGTCAGGCGAAGCCGCTCGCGTGTCGGCGCCGCCCTCCTGCTCACGAGCCCGTACGTGCCGCTCCTCTTCGCGGGCCGCGAGTGGGACGCCTCCGCGCCATTCGGGTACTTCACCAGCCACGAATCGGCGGAGCTGGCGGAGGCAGTGCGCCAGGGTCGGCGCAACGAGTTCGCCGCGTTCGGCTGGGACCCCGATCAGATTCCCGACCCGCAGGATCCCGAGACCTTCACCGCCTCGCGGCTTGACTGGTCGGAGCTGGAACGAGAGCCGCATGCGACGATGCTGGCCTGGTATCGCGCTCTGCTGCGGCTGCGCCGCGAAGAGCCTGCCCTCCAGGACGGCCGCCGCGATCTCGTGCGTGCCACCGCCGACGAGGACGCCGGCTGGATCCGTGTCGAGCGCGGGCCGATCAGCCTGCTCGCCAATCTCGGGCCCGACGCACTCGTATTGCCAGCGTCCGGCCACCTCGTGCTCGGATCTGAGCCGGCGGTGCAGCTCGGAGCCGACGGCCTGCACCTGCCGCCCGACAGCGCGGCGATCCTGCGCGCGGACCGATGAGCGAGGCAGCCGCCTGGGGCATCGCCGGCAGCTACACCGATGCGCACGACGAGCGTCAGCGCGTGTCGCGCGCAGTGCAGCGCGAGCTGCTGGCGGCCATGGAGATCGAGCCCGGGACTCCGCCGCCGAGGCCAGACATCGTGCGAGTCGCGCGGCCGGGTGATGCGCTGCCGGTGCCCGGCGAGCTGCTGCTGGAGGACGGCACCAGCCTCGTATCCGCGGATCGGCTGCCTCGAGACGTGGCGTTCGGCTACCACCGCCTGCGGCGCGAGGCCGGCGAGACACTGCTGCTCGTCGCGCCGCCTCGCGCGCACCTGCCGCGCGACATGCGCGCCTGGGGCTGGGCCGTCCAGCTCCATGCGGCGCGCTCGCGACGAAGCTGGGGCATCGGTGACCTCGCCGACCTCGCGCTGCTCGCCCGCGCGACGGCGAGCCAGGGCGGTGGATTCCTGGCCGTGAGCCCGATCTGGGCGCCGAACCCGGGCCCGGAGCCGGAGCCCAGCCCGTACTACCCGAGCACGCGTCGATTCCGGTCTCCGCTGTACCTCCGGATGGAGGATCTGCCCCCCGCGGTCGACCTGGGCAGCCTCGGCGGCCTCGCCTCCAGGGGCCGGGCGCTCAACGCCGACGCACGGATCGACCGGGCCCGTATCCTGGAGCTGAAGCTTCGGGCGCTGCAGGCCGCCTGGTCCGCTGCCGCGTCCGCCGGGGCGCCCACCGATGCCCGCTGCGCCGCCTATCGGTCCGAGCAGGGGGAGGCACTGCAGCAGTGGGCCGCGTTCGTGGCCCTCAGCGAGCGCTTCGGTCC
>JBOGTC010000041.1:0-1845 GCA_050692055.1 Candidatus Limnocylindria bacterium
CACGTGGTCGTCAATGGCTGGTACTTCTACACGCTCAACTGGGCCACGCCCGCGGCCTTCGCCCGGAACCTGCCAAACATGCTATGGCACTTCGTCCGATCGCCACGCACACTCGCGGGGGTCAACCCCTCCACTGTTCGGCACGCCTTCCCAATTCTCGAGCGTAAGTGGCGAACGGAGCTGCGGCCCCGCTATCGCGCAGCGGTGGAGGACGCCGAACGACAAGTCGAGCTGCCGCCGGTGAGCGAGCTGCCGGCGCTGATCGATGAGCTCGCGGACCTCGCCGGCGAGTCCTTCATGTGGGTCACGGCATTGGCCGGTGCCGCGTACAAGATGGAGGTCAACCTCGCGCAGTTCTACCGCCGCCACCTGGCGCCCTCGCTCGCCGGCAGTCACCTGCCGCTCCTCACCGGCTTCGAGGCACCCACCGATCCAGCTCGACACGCCGTGGCCTCGCTGGATTGGTGGCATGCACCCGGCGCGGGAGGATGGTCGGCGACCAGGCCGGCCGCAGATCACGCTGCGCTGGTCGAGGCCAGGCATGCCGCCGAGGAGGCAGCCTTCGCCGCGCTCGCTTCGTCCCCGCGCCGTCTTCGAGCCTTCCGGAAGATACTGGCGGATGCCCAGCACCTCGTCCCGTTGCGCGAGGAGCAGGTGGCCGAGCTGACGATCGCGTGGCCGGTCATGCGACGGGCGGAGTGGCGGATCGGCGAAGAGCTCGCTACCCGTGGGGTGATCGGCGAGCCCGATGACATCTTCTTCTTGACCCGTGACGAAGTGCTGTCGGCGATCGGCGACGGTGGCCCGGCAGCTCACGTCGACGTGGCCGCCCGCCGCTCGACGCGAGAGCAGCAGGCTCGCCTCGTGCCACCGCTGATCGTCGGTCGGCTGAACCCGTTGGTTAAGAAATTGTTCGCGGGCATGTCACGGCTGTTCGGCGCTGTCCCATCGGATACCGCGGTCGTCTCGGGCACGCCGGCGTCGCCGGGCCGCGCCAGTGGGCCGGTTCGGGTGATCCGCGGTCCGGAGCAGTTCGACGAGCTTGAGCCCGGCGAGATCCTGGTGGCGCCGCTCACCGCCCCCGCCTGGACGCCGCTCTTCACTCGGGCAGCCGCGGTGGTGACCGATGTGGGGAGCCCGGCGGCGCACGCCTCGATCGTCGCCCGCGAATATGGGATCCCGGCCGTGGTCGGCTGTGGCGACGCGACGGCCCGCCTGCGGACAGGCATGCGCGTCACCGTCGACGGGACCACGGGGAACGTCGAGCGTGAATAGGCCACCTGGAGGACGATCGGCTCCCTTGCCCAAGGGAGTCGCGGTTATCGGGATTCGATAGGAGGTGATCGATGGCTTCGCAGAAATTGGCTGGCGTCTTATGGCTGATCGCGGGTATCAGCAGCGGTGGGATTGCGTTCTTCTTGGTTGATCCCATCGACCTAGCGATCTTCATCGGCGGCGCGGTGCTGGCGGTGCTGCTCGCGCTGGCGATGTTGGTGCGTCCGTCGCCGTCATGGGTCACCTGGTCAAACGTCCTCGGAGCCGTTTGGTTGCTGGCGTTCGGATGGGCCATCCTGACCAAGCTGTCCCTACCCATCGAACAGCTCTTGTCCGTCGTTTGGATATTCGGCTTCGGCCTCGCCGGCGCAGTTGTGGCGTATGCGCGTCGGCCGCGAACTTCAGCGGCCTGACCTTCGTAGCGTACGGAGATCTTACGAGTCGACCCGCGACCTCATAGCGTCAGCGCGGCGCTCTTCGCCGAGCCGGTCACTGGCCGCTCATCCGTCGCGTCGCCGGACCCATCTGGTTGCGGCTCGGATTCGTGGCCGTCCTCACGTTCCCGGGCCG
>JBOGTC010000042.1:0-10652 GCA_050692055.1 Candidatus Limnocylindria bacterium
GAGCGCGCCCACACCGGGCGCTGGACCAGGGGACGCACGCCCGAGGAGGTCCTGGGCAAGGTCAAGATGTGGTCGAAGTGACGCGGATGCGCCGCCTCGCGTGTCGCTACATCCTGGGGTCAGGACACACTAATCTGCTGCGGGGGCCAATAGAAGGGGTAATCCGGAGGGAACGGGCGCGCGAGGCGCCCGTAACTTGCACAGCGAGCAAGCTGCGTGAGCCTTCTCGCAACCAGTGTTCGCACGTGGCGGCGGGTAGCGCACCTCGAAGTCACCAGATTCATCTCACAGCTGCATCGGCGCCGCAGGTGACCCACGAGGTCGCCAAGTGCAGGCCTGGTGCGGCAGGACGGTGCTGGGCGTCCCCCCCGGCCGCATAGTGCAGGCCCCGTATGAATCTGGCGACTCCACGCAGCTTGAGCCGGCTTGGACGCCCGAAAAACCGCCCTGCTGTCATCACTCTTGACAACAGCATTGTCAGGGTTTAGGGTACCGCCACAGTCATCCGATCAACCCACGCAACTGACGAAGCACGAGGGCAAGAACGATGGCGAACATCACTCGCTTCGACCCCTTCAACGAGATCGTCTCGCTGCGCTCGGCGATGGATCGGCTGTTCGAGGATTCCTTCGTCAGCCCCGTCACCTGGCGCACCATCGGCGGTGACGGCATCACGCCGCCGATGGATGTTCACCAGACCCCCGATGAGATCGTCGTGACGGCCGCCCTTCCCGGACTCAAGGCGGAGGACGTCGAGATCACGATGACCGGCCAGACCCTGTCGCTGCGCGGCGAGTTCAAGGCCGACGACGCGGTCGAGCGCGACCAGTACCTCTACCGCGAGCGGCGGCATGGCACGTTCAACCGCAGCATCCAGCTTCCGGTCCGTGTCGAAGGCGACCGGGCGGAGGCGACGTTCGTGGACGGCATCCTCACGCTCCGCGTTCCCAAGGCGGAGGAGGTCAAGCCGCGCCAGATCCAGGTCAAGGCGAACGGCGGGGAGCGCAGCTGACATGACCCAGGCGCGGCGCACGGTCACGCTGGTCGCGCGCCGCGACGATCTCAACCGGCCGCGGTACATCATCAGCATCGCGGCCGAGCTGTCCCGCTGCCATCCGCGCACGCTGCGCATCTACGAGGAGGAGGGCCTCCTGCGGCCGCAGCGGCGCAACAACCTGCGCCTCTACTCAGAGGCCGACATCCAGCGCGTTCGTATCATCCGCTTTCTCGTCCGCCGTCAGGGTCTGAACCTTGCGGGGGTGCGGGTCATCCTGCAGCTCGAAGCGCTCGGCAAGATCCGGGTCTACGATCTGTTCGATGAGGAGGACCTCGAGCGTTTCGCCGACGAGGCTGCCGAGCACGAGCAGGCAGCCCAGCCGACTCAAGGAGCACGTGACCCAATTGGCAACTGACGAGACCCGAGACAAGAGACCGCCGCCGCCGGAGGAGCGGGCGGAGCAGCAGGCCGCCGGCGTCAACGGCGACGGCGATGCCGACGAGGACGGCGCCGAGATGGAGCGCGTGCAGGTGCTGCCGCTCGTCGCGCTGCGCGACACGGTCATCTTCCCGGAGATGATCGTCCCGCTCCAGGTGGGCCGCGACCGCAGCGTCAAGGCGCTGGACCGCGCCGTGCGCACCTCGCAGCCGGTGGCGCTCGTGACGCAGCGCTCCTCCGAGCAGGAGGAGATCTCGGCCGTGGACGAGCTGTACAGCGTCGGAACGCTGGCCAAGATCGCCCAGGTGATCCGCCTGCAGGACGGCACCATCCGCGCCATCGTGCAGGGCCAGCGCCGCATCCGGCTGCTCGACCTGCTCGAGACCGATCCGCACATGGAGGCGCGGATCGAGCTCATCGAGGACGAGCACGACAAGACCCTGGAGGTCGAGGCCCTGATGGCATCGGTTCAGGGCCAGATCGAGCAGTACGTGACGTCGGGCGCATCGGTCCCGCCGGAGGTGGCGGTGGCGGCGCGCAACATCTCTGACGGCGGGCTGCTGGCCGACATGGTCGCCTACAGCCCAGACATGACGACCGAGCAGCGCCAGGAGCTGCTAGAGACCATCAGCGTGCCCGAGCGGCTGCGGCTGGTGAGCCAGTTCCTGGCCAAGCAGGTCGAGGTGCTCGAGCTCAAGGGCCGGATCCAGAGCGAGGTCAAGTCCGAGATGGACAAGACCCAGCGCGAGTACATCCTGCGCGAGCAGATGAAGGCGATCCAGAAGGAGCTCGGCGAGGACGACCCCGCGGTCGCCGAGGCGACCGAGCTGCGCGAGAAGGTCGAGCAGTCGGCCATGCCCGACGAGGTCAAGGAGAAGGCGCTCAAGGAGGTCGACCGCCTCGGCCGCATCCCCAGCGCTTCGCCGGAGCAGGGCGTCATCCGCACCTACGTCGACTGGCTGGTCAGCCTGCCGTGGGGCGTGGTGACCGATGACAACCTCGACCTCGAGGCCTCCGAAAAGGTCCTCGACGAGGACCACTACGGCCTGGAGAAGCCCAAGGAGCGGATCGTCGAGTACATGGCGGTGCGCAAGCTCGCCGAGAAGATCCGGAGCCCCATCCTGCTGTTCGTGGGCCCGCCCGGCGTGGGCAAGACGAGCCTCGGCAAGAGCATCGCCCGCGCCATGGGCCGCAAGTTCGTGCGCATGAGCCTGGGCGGTATCCACGACGAGGCGGAGATTCGTGGCCATCGGCGCACCTACATCGGCGCCCTGCCCGGCCGCGTGATCCAGAACATCAAGACCTCCGGCAGCGCGAACCCGGTGTTCATGCTCGACGAGATCGACAAGGTCGGCATGGACTTCCGTGGCGACCCGTCATCGGCCCTGCTGGAGGTGCTGGACCCGGAGCAGAACTTCAGCTTCGCGGACAACTACCTGGAGGTGCCATTCGACCTGTCCAAGGTCCTCTTCATCGCCACGGCCAACATGCTCGACACCATCCCGCCGGCGCTCCGCGACCGGATGGAGGTGATCCAGCTCCCCGGCTACACCCAGCTGGAGAAGCTTCGCATTGCGCAGCGCTTCCTCATGCCCAAGCAGCTGGAGAACCATGGCCTGACCGATGAGCAGCTGGTCTTCGAGGAGCCCGCCATGGTGCGTCTTATCCAGGCGTTCACCAAGGAGGCCGGCGTCCGGAACCTGGAGCGTGAGATCGCCAACGTGGCGCGCAAGGTCGCGCGGCGCGTTGCCGGCGACGGGACGACGAAGGTCGTGGTCAAGGCCGATGAGCTCGAGGAGTACCTGGGCCCTGCCCGCTTCGAGTACGGCGAGCTCGAGGCCAAGGACACCGTGGGCATGGTGACCGGCCTCGTGGTCAGCGACGCCGGAGGCGACATCGTCCAGGTCGAGGCCACCCGCATGGAGGGCAAGGACGAGTTCATCCTCACCGGCCAGCTCGGCGACGTGATGAAGGAGTCGGCGCGCGCCGGGATGAGCTACATCCGGGCGCGGACGAACGAGTTCGGGATCGACCCCGGCGTCTTCGAGAAGCAGACCCTGCACATCCACGTGCCGGCAGGCGCCACGCCCAAGGACGGGCCGTCCGCGGGCGTGACGATGGCGACGGCCATGGCCAGCCTGCTCACGGGCAAGCCGGTGCGCCGCGACCTGGCGATGACCGGCGAGATCACGCTGCGCGGGCGGGTGCTGCCCGTCGGCGGGCTGAAGTCGAAGCTTCTCGCCGCGCACCTCGCGGGCGTGAAGACCGTCCTCATCCCGAGCCGCAACGAGAAGGACCTGGTCGACGTGCCGGACGAGGTGATGCAGCAGCTGCGCGTCGTGCCGGTCGAGAACATGGACCAGGTGCTGGCGGAGGCGCTCATCGACCGGGCGCGTCCGGCGGCGCGCATCGCGGCCGAGCGGGCGGAGCGCCAGAAGCGCGTGGCTCCCCGCACGCGGCGCACCCGCAAGCCGAAGCAGGAGGTGCCGGTGGCGGCCAAGCCGGAGATCCCGGCCGACCAGCCGCCGGCCGGCCAGCCTGCCTGAGGCCGCACGTCGGTTGACGACTTTCCAGGCGGTCGACACGGAAGCGAATCGCTGACCGATGGAGTACAAGGACTACTACGCGACCCTCGGCGTTCCCAAGACGGCCTCCCAGGCCGAAATCAAGAAGGCCTATCGCAAGCTTGCGCGCGAGCTCCACCCCGACACGAACAAGGACCCGGCCGCCGAGAAGCGCTTCAAGGAGGCGAACGAGGCGCAGGCCGTCCTGGCCGATCCGGAGAAGCGCAGGCAGTACGACGAGCTCGGCGCCAACTGGCAGGCGTACCAGCAGGCGGGCTACGGATCGGGCGGGGCGACCGACTGGGCCGGATTCGGCGGCGCGCCCGGCGGTACGCGATGGACCTATCGCACCGCATCCCCCGAGGAGATGGGCGGCTTCAGCGACTTCTTCCGCCAGTTCTTCGGCGGCGCGGCGGGCGGGGCGAGCCCCTTCGGCGGCGGCGCGGGCGGGGCCGGTGGCTTCGAGTACGTCGACCCCTCCGACCTGGCCGGTGGCCGCACGCGCGCGCGCTCGATTCCATCGGCGCAGGCGACCGCCGAGGTCACGCTGGGCGAAGTGGCCACGGGGACCGAGAGGATGGTCAACGTCAACGGCAGACGGCTCCACGTCAAGATCCCCGCCGGCGTGAGCGACGGCTCGAAGGTGAAGCTGAGCGGCGCGGTGGACGGCGGCGACCTCGTCATCAACGTCCGCGTCAAGCCCGATCCTCGATTCGAGCGCGACGGCACGGACCTGCGCACCGAGCTGCCGCTCACGCTTGCGGAGGCGCTCCTCGGCGCCGAGGTGCCGGTCGCCACGCCCACCGGCAGCGTCAGGCTTCGGATCCGGCCTAACACCCAGAATGGGCAGGAGATCACCGTGAAAGGCCGTGGCCTTCCGAAGCGCGGCTCGACCCAGAAGGGAGACCTGGTGGTCATGACGCGCGTCGTCCTGCCGAAGCTGGACGAGGAGACCCGCGGCGACCTCGAGCGCGTCCTCGGCGCCGTCCCTCAGCCGGATCCCCGGACGGGCAGCCGCTAGGCTACTACCTAGTCATGATTCGACTCAACATTCACGAGGCCAAGACGCACCTGTCTCGATACCTCGCGGAACTCGAGCGAGGCGAGACGATCATCCTGTGCAAGCGCAACGTCCCCATCGCTGAGATCCGACCACTGCCGCGTGCGGGTCAGGGTCGACGGCCGATTGGGCTGATGGCGGGTCGGATCACCGTTCTCCAGAGCTTCTTCGACCCGCTGCCGGATGGCCAGCTCGATGCCTTCGAGGGACGCGGGGAGTGAGGCTGCTGCCGTTGCCGCTCGACGAAGAGTCGGCTCTCCATCTCGCCCGCCTGCCGGCGCTCCACCGGGATCCGTTCGACCGAACGCTGATCTGCCAGGCCCTCGTCCATGGCCTCGCCATCCTGACGCCGGACGACGTCATCCGACGTTATCCCGTGCGAGCCATCTGGTGACCGATGCGAACCGACCGATTCACGCAGAGGACGACCGAGGCGATCACCGAGGCGCAGGCCCTCGCCGAGCGTGAGGGTCACGCCCAGCTGGAAGCCGCACACCTGCTGCTGGTGCTCGCCGAGCAGCCGGATGGCGTCGTGCCGGGGGTCCTCCAGCGCCTGGCCGTGCAGCCGGCATCGGTGGCGGAGGCGCTCCGCGCCGAGCTGGCGAAGCTGCCGAAGGTATCCGGCGCGGCACAGCAGCTGGCGCTCTCGAACGAGGCGCGCCGCGTCCTGACCGATGCGCACGCCGTGGCCGAGCGCATGCGCGATGAGTACGTCTCCACCGAGCACCTGCTCCTGGCCGCCCTGGAGGCCGGAGACAGCAGCGCGGCACGGGTGCTGCAGGCGGCCGGGGTGCAGCCCGCATCGGTCCTGGAAGCCCTTTCGCAGATCAGAGGAAGCCAGCGCGTGACGAGCGAGAACCCCGAAGCGACCTACGAGGCGCTCGAGAAATACGGGCGCGACCTGACCGAGGCCGCGCGCAAGGGCGAGCTCGACCCGGTGGTCGGGCGCGACGAGGAGATCCGGCGCGTCATCCAGGTGCTCAGCCGGCGGACGAAGAACAACCCGGTGCTGATCGGGGAGCCGGGAGTCGGCAAGACGGCGATCGCCGAGGGGCTGGCCCAGCGCATCGTGCGAGGCGACGTGCCCGACGGGCTGCGTGATCGTCGCGTCGTCGCTCTCGATCTGGGCGCTCTCGTGGCGGGGGCGAAGTACCGGGGCGAGTTCGAGGAGCGCCTCAAGGCGGTGCTCAAGGAGATCACCGACTCCGACGGCGCCATCATCCTGTTCATCGACGAGCTCCACACCGTGGTCGGCGCCGGCGCCGCGGAGGGCGCCATGGACGCCTCCAACCTGCTTAAGCCGATGCTGGCGCGCGGTGAGCTGCACGCCATCGGCGCCACGACCCTGGACGAGTACCGCAAGCACATCGAGAAGGACGCGGCGCTGGAGCGCCGATTCCAGCCGGTGCTCATCGACCAGCCGTCGGTCGAGGACACCATCTCCATCCTGCGCGGCCTGCGCGAGCGGTACGAGGTGCACCACGGCGTCCGCATCACCGACTCGGCGCTGGTCGCGGCGGCGGTTCTCAGCAACCGCTACATCACCGAGCGCTTCCTGCCGGACAAGGCCATCGACCTGGTCGACGAGTCGGCGTCCCGCCTCCGGATGGAGATGGACTCCATGCCCGCCGAGCTGGACGAGATCGAGCGCCGCCGGATGCAGCTCGAGATCGAGCGCGAGGCGCTGCGCAAGGAGCGCGACGACGCCTCCAGGGCGCGCCTCGAGGCTCTCGAGCGCGAGCTGGCAGACCTGCGCGAACGCGGCGACGCCATGAAGGCCACCTGGGAGCAGGAGAAGGAGGTCGTCGCCGCCATCCGCACCACGCGCGAGGAGCAGGAGCGGCTGCAACCGGAGATCGAGGCCGCCGAACGCGCCGCCGACTACGCGCGCGCCGCGGAGCTCAAGTACGGCCGCGCCAACGAGCTGAGCCAGCAACTGGCCGAGCAGGAGGAGCGGCTGCGGGAGCTCAAGGCATCGGGCTCGCTGCTGCTCAAGGAGGAGGTCGATGCGGACGACGTGGCAATGGTGGTCGCGCGCTGGACCGGCATCCCCGTCTCACGCCTGATGGAGGGAGAGACGGAGAAGCTGCTGCACATGGAGGAGCGGCTGCATGCGCGGCTCATCGGCCAGGAGCAGGCTGTCACCGCCGTCTCCGACGCCATCCGCCGTGCCCGTGCCGGGCTCAAGGACCCGAAGCGGCCCATCGGCTCGTTCATCTTCCTGGGGCCCACCGGCGTGGGCAAGACGGAGCTGGCCCGCGCCCTCGCCGAGTTCCTGTTCGACGACGAGGCCGCGCTGGTGCGCATCGACATGAGCGAGTACATGGAGAAGTTCGCCGTCTCGCGGCTGGTCGGCGCTCCGCCGGGCTACGTTGGCTACGAGGAGGGCGGCCAGCTGACCGAGGCGGTTCGGCGGCGACCCTACCAGGTCGTGCTGTTCGACGAGATCGAGAAGGCCCACCCCGACGTCTTCAACGTCCTGCTCCAGCTCCTCGACGACGGCCGGCTGACCGATTCGCAGGGCCGCACCGTCGACTTCAAGAACACCGTCATCATCATGACCTCCAATCTCGGCTCCCCCACGCTGGTCGAGGCCGCCGAGGCCGGGCCCGATGCCTTCGAGGGCGCCGCCGAGGCCGTCCGCGCGCAGCTGCGCGAGCATTTCCGGCCCGAGTTCCTCAATCGCATCGACGAGGTCATCGTCTTCCGCCCGCTCGACGAGTCGCAGCTGCGCCAGATCGTTGGCCTGCTCGTCGCCGCGGTCGACCGACGGCTGTCCGAGGCCGGCATCTCCCTTTCCGTGACCGATGAGGCCCTGGCCCTCCTCGCGCGCGAGGGCTACGACCCCGTCTACGGCGCCCGACCACTGCGCCGCGCCATCCAGCGCGAGCTCGAGAACCCGCTCGCCCGCCGCATCCTGGCCGGCGAGTTTGGCTCAGGCGATACCGTGCAGATCGACGCCGGCCCGGGTGGCGGGTTGACCTTCAACGGATCCGAGGAGCCCGCTTCCCCTGCCCGACCCTCGCCCGCGCCGGGCACCTCACCCACCACCGTCCACTGAGCTCGCCGGCGCCGAGAGGGCGGCGCTGCTGAAGGCTGCTCCGCTGACGGCTGCCCGGCGAACTTGCCAGGCGCCAACCACCGTCGGCTTAGGCGAGCTGAAGGGGCCCCGTCCGGCGCGGCGACGTTCGTGTGAGCGTGGAGCGGGTGGTCGAACGCCCTCCGGACGGCGCCGACCGTGCCCAAGCCGGCGGTGATTGGCGAATGGCACCGAATCGGCCCTCCAACGAGCCATAAGCCGACGGTGGTTGGAGTCTGACGCCCTCGGCCGCTAGTGCACCTACTCCAGTTCGGCGACAAGGTCCGCGATCAACGCATGTCCCTAGCGCTGTGGTCGCAGCCGAGTTCTTGGCGCGGCTCAATCTGGACAGGAAGACCCCGACGTCGCGCGACTCGAATCCGCCTGACGCAACGCGCGCGAAGGATGAGTGAGGGTACAGTTCGGTCTTTCCTCTCACACATCCTGATTCTTGATCAGCTCAGTCGGTAGGGCGCGTAACCTTCCCCGGCTGCCACCGTTGTACCGGCGACAGCCTCACGAGTGGGAACCGCGATCCGATGCATGCCAGACCGATCTGCCCGCTTGGCCTGTCCCGTGGGTCGATCGGTCATGCTGAGTCGACGAATGCGGAGCCTCGTGCTCGAACACCACCCCTGAGTGCCGCGCGGCTGGATCCCGCGGTCGAAGCGTCCTGTCCACGTCGGCGATGACGCTCCTCGATAGCCTGCTGCTCACGGCCGCGGTGTGGCTCGCTCTCTCCACCGCGCTGATCCTGACCATGGGCAGGCGACCGCTCGGTCGGAGCTGGCGCCCGGTGGGCACTGTCGTCTTCGGCTCGGCCGCCATCGGCGTGGCGTGGCTGGTGGATGGAGCGGCGCTCGCGCCGTCGTTCACCACCCTGGCCCTGGCCGGCCTGACCCTGCTGCTGCCACGAGCCTGGTGGGCTGCCGGGTCGCTGTTCTTCGCCGGCCTGCTGGGCGCCGCCGCGACCTACGCCGTCTACCTGCTGCACGCCACGCTGCTGTTGGGCGACGGCGCGCTCGGCCTGACGGTTGGCCTCATCCTGCTCGGCCTCGAGCTCGGCGCCATCGGCCTCATCGTGGCCTCCGGCTTCGAGATGGTCGACGCCCTGTGCGCCGCAGCGCCCGCCGCCGAGACCCCGCCCCAGCCGCTGCACTGGCCGGTCGTCTGCCTGCAGGTGCCGACCTACAACGAGCCACCCGAGCTCGTCATCGAGACGGTCCGCTCGCTGGTCGCCCTCGACTACCCGGCGCTGGTGGTCCAGGTCATCGACAACAACACCACCGACGAGGGCCTCTGGCGGCCGGTCGAGGCGGAGTGCGCCCGGCTGCGCGACGACGGGCACCGCGTCGCGTTCGCGCACCTGCCCCGCTGGCCCGGCTTCAAGTCCGGTGCCCTGAACTGGGGCCGGGCGCACCTGCCCGACGACGTCGAGATCGTCGGCGTCATCGACGCCGACTACGTCGTCGAGCCGGGCTACCTGCGCGCCACGGTGCCGCACTTCGCCGACGATGCGGTGGCCTTCGTGCAGACACCGCAGGACTACCGCGCCTGGCAGGGCAGCGGCTTCTACCGCGCCTGCTACGTCGGCTTCGCCTACTTCTTCGCCGTCGGCATGGTCAGCCGCGCGCGGCGCAACGCGATCATTTTCGCCGGTACGATGGGCCTCATCCGCCGCTCGGCGCTGGACGCCATCGGCGGCTGGGACGAGGCGATCATCACCGAGGACGCCGAGGCCAGCCTGCGCATCCATGCGCTGGGCCACCGCGCCGTCTACCTGCCCAGCTCGTTCGGCAGGGGCATCATGCCGCTCACCTACGAGGGGCTGCGCAAGCAGCGCTTCCGCTGGGCCTTCGGCGGCATCCAGATCCTGCGCAAGCACTGGCGCCTGTTGCTGCCCTGGAGCCGAGCCTCGCGGCTGACGCTCGGCCAGCGCTACGACTACCTGCTCGGGGGGCTGTGGTGGTTCAACGACGCGCTGACGCTGGGCTTCACCGTGTTCGTGGCCGCCGCCGGGCTCGGCCTGCTGCTGGGCCAGCCGTTCACGGTCCAGCGCCTGTCGACGCTGGGCATCGTCCTGCCCCTGGCCTTCATCGGCCTCAACCTAGTGCGCTACCTGTGGGCGCTGCGGGTGAGCAGCGGCGCCGGCCTCGGCCTGGCCATCGGCGCGCTGCGCGTCAACCTCAGCCTGTCGTGGGTCATCGCTCTGGCCTGCGCCCGTGGCCTGTTCGCGGAGCGCGGCGTCTTCCTGCGCACGCCGAAGTTCCGTGGCTCGGCGCGCGTTCGCGAGCTGCGGGTCGTGGCGGTCGAGACCGCCATCGCCCTCGGGGCGCTCGGGCTCGGCCTCGCCGTCCTCGCCAGCAGCGGCCCGACCACGGCCACGCTCA
The DNA here is from genome assembly GCA_050692055.1 of Candidatus Limnocylindria bacterium. Taxonomy (GTDB): domain Bacteria; phylum Chloroflexota; class Limnocylindria; order QHBO01; family QHBO01; genus JBOGTC01. The sequence goes on from JBOGTC010000042.1 coordinate 10,529, forward strand.
TCGTCGCCGGCCTGCTGGGCTGGAGCCTCCTGATCTACGGCTCGGCGACCGCCCTCGCGCTGACCGATCCGGAGCGCGCCCCGCTCAGCGCGGCGCTCGCGCACAAGGCGCGGCTCGAGCTGGC
>JBOGTC010000043.1:0-21898 GCA_050692055.1 Candidatus Limnocylindria bacterium
GCGCCGAGCTGCGTCGATCCGGCCAGCGCGGCACCCCCGGCCAGCGCCGCGGCCACGAGCCAGGTGCCGAGCAGGGGCGTGTGGCCTTCCGTGGGACGTGCGGCCAGGAACCAGGCGAGGGCCATGAGCGGGCCCAGGAGCATCCCGAGCGCCGCCATCCAGGTCAACGGCCGGGTCCAGTCCTCGGGGTCCTCCGGCGGGACGACCTCGCCGAGCCGGACGCTGACCGGGACGGCGTCGTCCTCCTCGGTCAAGCCGAGGCTCCGCCCGCCGCCCGCGCGCCGACGGTCGCGTTGGCGGGCACGGTTGCCAGCCGCAGACCGAGGATGCGCGCGCCGAGCTCACGCACCATCCAACCGGCCTGTGCCACGACGGACGCGCTGGGCCCGTCCAGCGCAAGCGAGGCGAGGGCGTGGAGCTCCGGCATGGCGGCCGTCGTGTCGAGGTCGTCATCCATGGCGGCGAGGAAGCGTTCCCGCCGCTCCGCAACCGCCGGCGCGAGCGAGGAGGGATCGGCCAGGGCCGGAGCCAATGGCTCGAGCTCCTCCGCCAGCCGGCACGCGCGGCGCAGCAGGGCGGCGGCCATGGCCGAAGCCTCGAGATCGGCGGCATCGAAGTGGACTTCGGATCGATAGTGATGCGACACGAGGTAATGGCGGATGGCATCGCCCGGATGGGAGCGGAGCAGGTCGCGTACGAGGACGAGGTTGCCCAGTGACTTGCTCATCTTGTCGCCGTCGTAGGTCAGCATGCCGGCGTGCATCCACCACTCCACGAACGGACGCAGGCCGGTGGCGCCCTCGCTCTGCGCGATCTCCGACTCGTGATGCGGGAAGGCGAGGTCGCCGCCACCGCCATGGATCTCGAAGCGATCGCCGAGGTAGGCGGTGCTCATGGCCGAGCACTCGACGTGCCAGCCGGGCCGTCCGGCACCCCACGGAGAGTCCCATACAGGCTCATCGGGCGCCGATCGCTGCCATAGCACGAAGTCGAGCGGGTCGCGCTTGCCGGGCATGTCCGGGATGTTGCCGCGCTCGTTGGCGATCGGCAGCATCTCGTCGCGCCGCAGGCCGGAGAGCTCACCGTACGTCGGCCAGGAGTCGACGCTGAAGTACACGTTGCCCTCGGCGACATAGGCATGCCCCTTGTCGACCAGGTGTCCGATCAGCTCGAGCATGTGGGGCACGTGCTCGGTCGCGCGGGGGAATCGATCCGGCGGAAGCCAGTTGAGCGCCGCCATCTCCGTCAGGAACGTCGTGACATGGCGGTTGCCGAGCGCCAGGTAGTCCTCGCCGGATTCGCGCGCGCGGCGGAGCATATCGTCGTCGACATCGGTCAGGTTCTGGACATAGACGACCTCATGGCCCAGGTACTCCAGGTACCGATGCAGAATGTCGAAGCTGACGTAGGTGAAGGCATGGCCGATGTGTCCGGTGTCGTACGGCGTCACGCCGCAGACGTAGAGACCAACCGGGCCGGAGCCGATGGGAGCGAACGGATACAGCCCGCCGCGGCGGGCGTCGAACAGGCGGAGGGTCACGCTTCGGATTCTAGAGCGCCGTCGCGGCGCACGCTGCGGGCTGGACAGGAATCGTAGAATCGGCCATCACAAACCGTCGTGGAACCCGGGCCTGATGGAAGTCCTTCGCTGGCTGCTCTTCTTCGCGATCGCCATGTTCCTGATCGTCGCGGCCATCTTCTTCGTCATGGGTCGCCCGCTGCCGATCCCGGACTTCTAGGCGCGACTCACCACAGCTCCGGCTTCACGCTCATGAGGAAGCCGATGACGCCGATGCCGGCCGCCATCCCGTACGCGACCAGCCGCTGCTGCCTGGCTCGCCGCCGCCATGTTGCATCATCGGTTCCGGTGCCGCCTAGGCGCACGAGCCGTCGCAGGTTCGGCCGGCTGATGAGCCCGGCGACGAGCAGGTTGATGGCGTACAGCACGAGGGCCGCGATGAGCCACGGCTGGGTGAGCAGCTGCGGGCCGACGATCCACAGCATCCCGGCGCCGGTGACAGCCAGCCCCAGACCGATGACCAGCGTTCCCGTGCCCTGCATCGCCATCAGCCCGCGGGTCACCGGGCCCGGCGCGCCGCCGGCGCGGCGCAGGGCGAAGGGCAGGGCGACGCTCGGCAGCAGGAGCGCCACCGCCAGGGCGATGTGCGTGATCAGCAGGACCGGGAACCAGCTCATGCCGGCTCCGATCCTAGCGCACGGACCGGGGACTACCTGCCGGCGCGGGACTCCATGAAGCCCAGCCGACGGAGCAGCGTGGGAATGTTCACCGCCCACCCGACGCCGAGCGGCCGATCGGTGAAGATCCTGTGGCTGTGCGGATTCCAGTACGCCAGCCGCAGCTCCTCGAGCGACGGGACGCGGAAGTCGTAGGGCACGAAGCCGAGCAGCTTGCCGTGCCAGGTGCGCTCCGCCGGCGGCTTGCGCAGCTCGGTCCACAGCGCGCCGGCCAGCGCGCCCAGGACCAGCATTCGCAGCAGCCACAGGAAGTCGCGGGTTTCGCCGGCGACCGTGTCCGCGGTATCGGCGATGCCGTCACGCATGCCTTGGATCATGGCTCGCTCCTTTCGCAGCTGGCACATCGCAAGCCTCGTGCCTCGCGCAGCGCGTGGCATGATGCGCGGGCCGATGGGATTCGCTCCGTACCTTAGCCTGCTCCGGAAGAATCCGGCATTCGCCCGCCTCTACGCGGCGCAGCTCGCCAGCTTCGCGGGGGACTGGTTCGCGACCGTGGCGCTGCTCGGGCTGGCGCTGGAGCTGACCGGCTCATCCGCGCTCGCGTCGCTCGTGCTCGTGCTGCAGACCGGCGGTTTCGCGCTGGCGGCGCCGCTTGCCGGGATCCTCGCCGACCGCGTCGACCGCCGGAAGCTGCTGGTGGCAGCCGACCTGGCTCGGATCCCGGTGGCGCTTGCCTTCCTGCTGGCACGCGACCCGGAGACGCTGTGGATCGCGTTCGTCGCCGTGGGGCTGTTGGCAGTCGGCGCCGCCGTGTTCGAGCCGACCTCGTCGGCGTCGCTGCCGAACCTCGTCGAGCCGCGGGACCTGCCGGCGGCGAACGTCCTGATCGGCTCCGCGTGGGGGACGATGCTGGCCGTCGGCGCCGCACTGGGCGGCCTGGTGGCCGTGACGCTGGGCCGGGAGGCGGCATTCGTCGTCAACGCGCTGAGCTTCGCGCTGTCCGCCTGGCTCATCATCGGCATCGGGCGGCCGCTGCAGCTGGCGCGCGAGGGGGCGCACTCGCCTGCCGGCAGCGTGACCGATGCGATCTCCACCGCCATCCGCTTCGCGCGCGGCCGCCGCACGGTGGCCGCCTTCCTCCTCTCGAAGACATCATTCGGGGTCGGGACAGGGGTGGTCGCGTTGCTCGCGGTCTTCGGGCGCAACGTCTTTGGAGCCGGGGACGGCGGGATCGGCCTCCTGTTCGCCGCGCGCGGGCTTGGCGCGCTCATCGGCCCGTTCCTGGCGCGTTCGACGATGGGAACCGAGGACCACGGCCTGATTCGAGGCATCGCGGTCTCGTTCGTGGTGATCGCGGTCTGCTACTCCCTCTTCCCGCTGGCGCCGAGCATCTGGCTCGCCGCGCTGCTCGTGTTCGGCGCGCACTGCGGCGGCGGGGCGCAGTGGACCCTCTCCACGCTCGGCCTGCAGCGGGCGACGCCCGACGCCATCCGCGGCCGCGTCTTCAGCTTCGACTATGGTCTGGTGACGTTGACGATCGCGCTCTCGACGCTGCTCGCAGGGGTGCTGGCCGATCTCGTGCCGCCCCAGGTCGCCGTGTGGGCCATGGTCGGCCTCATCGTCATCGCGGGGTCGGCGTGGATCGCCTTCTCGCGCTCCGCGCTGGGCTTCAAGGACCGATGAGGAACGAGCCACCTCGATTCCTCGACGCTGACGCGATCCGCGCCGCGGTGCCGATCCCGGACCTGCTGGACGCGGTCGAGGCCGCCTACCGAGATGTCGCCGGCGGCCGCGATCGGTCGCCCCTGCGCTCGCGGGTGGACCTGCCGGGCGGCGATCTGCTCCTCATGCCCGGCGCGCGCGAGGGCGCCTCCGGATGGACGGTGAAGCTCGTCACCGTCATGCCCGGCAACGCCGCTCGCGGCCTGCCCACGGTGCAGGCCATCGTGGTCTGGTTCGATGCCGAGACCGGTCGCCCCGCGGCGCTCCTTGACGGGGCGATCGTCACGGCCATGCGCACGGGCGCCGCTTCCGGCGTCGCGACGCGGCTTCTCGCGCGCGCTGATGCCTCCGCGCTGGCGGTGATCGGTGCCGGCGGGCAGGCCGAGTGGCAGGTCCGCGCGGTGATCGCCGCGCGCCCGATCACGCGCGTGCTCGTCTATGCGCGCGACGAGCGGCGGCGCGGGACTTTCGCAGTGCGACTGGCGCGTGAGACCGGCATCGCGGTGACCGCTGCCACGTCGGCGCAGGCAGCCGTCGCCGAGGCGGACGTCGTGTGCTGCGCGACCACCTCGACCGAGCCGGTGTTCGATCCGGCCTGGCTGCGGCCGGGGGCGCACGTCAACGGCATCGGTGCCTTCCGGCTGGGCATGGTGGAGCTGCCGGCGGCGCTGTTCGAGCGCGCCTCGGTGGTCGCCGTGGATGCCCGCCACGCGGCGATGGCCGAGGCCGGCGACGTGGTTGCCGCGATCGAGGCCGGCGTGCTGCAGGAGGATGCGCTGGTCGAGATCGGCTCGATCGGTCCCGACTACGCCGCCGCTCGTGACCCTGACGCGATCACCGTCTTCAAGAGCGTGGGGCTCGCCATCCAGGACCTCGCAGCCGCCGAGCTGATCGTCAGTCGGACTGGCTGATCGCCAGCTCTCGCCACGCGTGCTGCAGTGCGGATCGCGCCGCCATCAGCCGAATCGGGGCATGGTGCGGCAGGAAGAAGGACCGATGGTCGCGCGTCGCGCGGACGCCGGCCTGGTCGACCCGGCGCTCGAAGATCACGCTCGCATGCTCGTGCATGGCAGCCGCATCCACCCTGGCCGGTCCCAGCGTGGGGCTGCCAGCCGCCGTTGATTCGAGCGTCGCGAGCTGCTCGGGGTTCGCCGCGGGTGTCACGACGATCGGCACGGGATTCGCCGGTGGGGTCGGCGGCGGCGCGACGAGCCCCTCCTGGCCGCCGCCCGGCATCTGCGTCGGCGGCGGCACGGGCGTCGGAGGGCGCACTGGCGTCGGTGCCGGCCTGGGCGTTGGGGTGGGGGCCGGCGTCGCCGACGGAGGCGGGGTCAACCCGGGCGCCGGCGTCGGAGTTGGCGCCAGAGTCGGCGTCGGCGTCGGCGTGGGCGGAGGGGCCGCGGGCGGTGGGGCGGTGACGGTCACGCCGGCGTAGTAGACAGCCAGGATCTGCGCCGCGCTCCTGCCGTCGAGGCCGCATGCCTGCGTGCCCCACTGGAACATCTTCCAGCCGTTCGCGTTGGCGCCGCATGGCTCGTTCACCGCGCCGGCGTTGTAGTAGGTGGGAAAGATGCGTCCGCCCTGTAGCGCGAGGGTGGACCAGGTGGCGTCCACCGCCGTGGCCATGGAGGCGTAGGTCGGGCGGCTGGGATCGTAGTGCTGATCGCGCGTCGAGTCGAAGACGTCGAAGCAGGCGCCGGACGCGTTGACGTAGCCGCGCCAGTGCAGGACCTGGTACCAGGCGTAGTTCTTGACCGCCAGTGCTCCGGAGCGAAGCGACTCGGTCGTCCACGAGCTGATCCACTCGCGAGACAGGACGTTCTTGACGTAGGCCTTGAAGTCCACCGTGTCGACCGCTCCGGTGGCGGTGCGGTAGACCCTGATCGTCGGCGGCGGCACGGTCTCGGACCGATGGCTGCCACAGTCGGCGGCGACCGCCGTCGCCGGTCCGGCGCCGATGGGTGCCAGCGCGGCCACGGTGACGAGCGCCGCGAGCGCCGCCGCGACGATTCGTGATCGATGCATGGAGGCTGCACCCTATCCACCCCCGCACCGCACAGCACTCCACCGAAAGTACCGCCGGCTGCTCTTGGGTCGCACGCCTCGGACAGCGCGACTTCGAGGCTACGCTGCCCAGCGGTGGATTCGTTCACGGACCCGATCGAACCCGAGCTCCTCGCACAGCGCCAGGAACGGGTCGCGTGGCACGCCCCGCCACTCCAGCGAGTCGAGCGATGGGGTCGCAGAGTCGATCGCCGAGTCGCGGTTCAGCGTGGCGAGACGGCGATAGAGGAGCGCCTCGTCGCGTCGCTCGTCCAGCGTCGCCGCCAGCCGGCTGGCACCGCGCAGCGCGAGGTCCCAATCGAGCGCCGATCGCGGGATGGCATCGATGTGCCGCCAGCGCGCGAGGACCGCGGCCGTGCCCTTCGCGCCCCATCCCGGCAGGCCCGGATAGCCGTCGCTGCTGTCGCCGACGAGGGCCAGGTAGTCCGGGATGCTCGATGGGCTCACGCCGAACTTGGCGATCACGCCGGCCTCGTCGTACGTGATGCGCCGCATTCGATCGCGCAGGACCGCCCTGCTGCCGTCGACCAGCTGCGACAGGTCCTTGTCGACCGAGCAGATGATGATCTGCTCGACGCGTGCGTCCGACCCGAATCGCTCGACCGCCGTGGCGATGGCGTCGTCGGCCTCGTCCTCGACCATCGCCCATACCGGGATGCCCAGCGCCACGAGCGCCCGTTCGGCGTCCTCGAACTGCGCCAGGAGCTCCGGATCGACTCCGGCGCTCGACTTGTATCCAGGGTACAGATCGTTGCGCCACGACTCGATGACGTGATCGGTCGCCGCGCCGACGTGCGTGACGTCGGGCTCACGCAGCAGCGAGAGCATCGAGTCGATGAGGCCCTGCACGGCGTTCACCGGCCGGCCGTCGGGCGCGCGGCGTGGCGGACGCGAGTAAAAGGCGCGGAACAGCTCGAAGGTGGCATCGACGACATGGAGCTTGAGCTTCACAGCTCTCGCAGGATACCCGTGGTGCGGCGGCGCAACGTGGCCCGGCCGGCCGGTCTCGTGGACTCGACCCGGTACGAATGGGCCGCAGTCTGCCCGCAGTACCGGCTGCTAGGGTCGCAGCAGAGGACCGCACGTCGAGCTGCCATGTCACCCTGGATCGTCGGAATCGCCGCCGCGCTCATCATGAGCATCGCCATGGATGCGTGGATGGCGGCCATCCTGCTCGGCGTCGGCGCGGGGCTTGTGACTGCCCGGATCGAGGGGCTGGAGCGAAGGGTTTGCCGGCTCGAGGAGCGGTCCGTCGAGCCAACCGGCGAGCAAGCGCCCGAGGCAGCCGCACTGCCGATCAGCGCCCCGGCCACGACCGCGGCTCCGAGCAGCGCGGCGCCAGCCCCCGCATGGCCGGCCCCTGCACCGCCTGCCGAGTCGCCACCGTCGGCCGCTCATGTCGAGGATCGGCCGCGCTCCTGGGACATGCCCTCGTTGGCCGACATCGAGGGCCTGCTGGCCGGTCGGCTGCTGGCGCTGGTCGGCGGCCTCGCGCTCATCATCGGCGTCGTGTTCTTCCTGGGCCTTGCCTTCAGCCGCGGCTGGATCGGCCCTGAGGCGCGGGTCGTGCTCGGCGCAGTTGCCGGGATCGGGATGTTCGGCCTCGGAGCGCGCACCTTCAGCGGCAGACAGCGAGTGGTGGGGCATGTGCTGATCGCCGTGGGCCTGGCCGCGATCTCGCTGTCACTGTTCGCTGCCACGCGGCTCTATGGCTTCGTGCCGCCCGAGATTGCCCTGCTGGGAACGTTCGTGAGCGCCGCCTGTGCCGCGGTCGTGGCCATCCGCGCGCGCTCCCAGGTCGTCGCCGCCTACGGCCTCCTGGCGGTCCTCGCCGGACCACCGATCATGGGCGCCGAGCCCACGCTGGTGACGATCGGCTACCTCGGTACCGCGCTGATCGGCATCACGGCCATCAGCCTGTACCGCGACTGGCGCTGGCTGCCTGCCCTGGCTTTCCTGCTCACGGCTCCACAGGTGGCGAGCTATCTGGTCAGGGAGCCAGATCCCATGGTGGCCGTTCCGGCCCTCTTCGGCTTTTGGGCCCTGAACGCCCTGGCGGCCGGCGGCGAGGAGTTCCGCGTGCGACGCAACGAGCTGTCGCCGACATCGGCCACGGTGCTCCTCGGAGCGGCCGCGATCCTGGTCTGGGGCGGCTTCACCGTTCTCGACGCCGAGCTGGAGCGCTGGCGGGGCCTCTTCCTCGTAACCGTGGCCCTGGCGCACCTCGCGCTCGGTGCGTGGTTCGTGCGGCGCGAGACGGACCGCCATCCGTTCGGCCTGCTGGCGCTGGCCACCGGCATCGCAGCGCTGACCATGTCGATCCCGGTCCAGCTTGGTGGACCGATCGTGCCGATCGCCTGGGCCGCCGAGGCCGCCGCCCTCACCTGGGTCGCGGCCGAGCGCCGCAACGCGTACAGCGCGTGGGTTGCGGCTCTGCTCGGCCTGCTGGCCGTCTACCACCTTGTGCTGTTCGAGTACCCGCCGCCGCCGATCGTGCCGCTCGACCCGGACGCGGCGGTGGCGCTCGGCGGTATCCCGTTCGCCAGCGGCAGAGGCGCCGCGCTGCTGTTCGTCCTCGGCGCGCTCGCCGCTGCCGGCTGGCTGGGACGTGCGGCCTGGATCCGGCTGACGCTCGGCGCCGTCGGTGTGACGCTCTTCGCGTACGTGCTGAGCTTCGAGCTCGACGGCCTGGTGCTGCTGGCTGCGATGGCCCTCCTCGCCGGCGCCACCGCCGTCGGCGTCCGCCGCTTCGCCGGCATCCCGCTGCTGCCATGGCGCTCCGCGGCGTGGCCGGATGCCGTGCTGGCGGGACACGCGACGTACCTGGCGGCTGGGCTCGCCGGACTGCTGGCGGTCCGGCAGGCCATGTCTGAATACCTGCCGTCTCGGGATCTCGTCGACCGCCTCTCGTCCGACGCCGGCTTCAGCGTGCCCGATGAAGCGATGCTCGCCGGCCTGGTCCTCGTGGCCGTCTTCCTGATCACCGGCGCAGGCGCGGGCGCGCCGGCCTGGCGCACCGGCGGCATCGTCGCCGCGGCGACCGCCGGTGCCTATCTGCTGCCGTTCTACGTGCCGCCCGCCTGGACAGTCATCGGCTGGGCGGCGCTCGCCGCCAGCTTGTACCTGTCACGTGGCGAGGTGCGGGCGCTCCCGACTGTGCGCGCGGCCGACCTCCTCATCGGCGCGGGGGCGATCCTGCTGCTGGCGTCGGTGGTGCCGGTCGAGCGGTTGGCCGTGGATGCCGCCAGGATCGCGCCGCTGCCGCTTCTGAATCTCGGGACCCTCGCCATGCTGGCGATCGCCGCAGGGCTTGCCACCGGCTCGCTGCGTAGGCCGGCCGATGACGGCGGTAGGGTCCGGCTGGGCATCGCGGCCGTCATCGGCGTCTACCTCGTATCGGTGGCGGTGGTCGACGCGTTCCAGGTCCAGGTCGGCGGTGGGATCGCGCTCGAAGAGTTGCAGGAGCAGGGCCAGCTGGCGCTGAGCGTGCTGTGGGCCGTGCTCGGCGGTGGCGGCCTGGCAGTCGGGCTGGCAACGCGCGCTCGCCCGCTGCGTGTCTTCGCCCTGGCACTCCTGGCCCTCGCCACGGCCAAGGTGTTCCTGATCGACCTTGCCACGCTCGACGTCGCCTATCGAGTCCTTTCTTTCATCGCGCTCGGCGTGCTTCTTCTGGCCAGTGCGTGGGTGTTCTTCCGGCTGCAGCCCGAGGATGCTCGGAACGCGTCCCGGTGAGCCCGCCGGCTGAGCCTGCCGGGTGAGCCTGTAACCACCAGACTCATAGGACATCTGCACCGACGGGCCGGTTCGGCCCTGGAGTCGCCGGATTCAGGTCAGAGCCGGCAGCGTGGCTGCGGGCCGGCCCGGCGCGGACGTTGATGCAGACCACATGTGAATCTGGCGACTCGGGCAAGAAATGACACGGATGCCGCAGAGAAGCGCCGCGTTGGGACGGTCAGACGGCGAGTGGCTCCTTGTACTCGCCGTAGACGCCTCGCAGGACGCCGCACATCTCGCCGATGGTGGCGTAGGCCTCGACGGCCGCGACGATCGCCGGCATGAGGTTCACGTCGCCCCGGCGCGCCTCGTCCTCGAGCCGTCGCATGGCGGCCGCATGCGCCGAAGCATCCCGCTCGGCCCGGACGCGGGACAGGCGGTCGAGATGCCGGCGCTCCTGGTCCGGCGAGATGACGAGCAGCGGGACCTTGAGCTCCTCGTCTGGATCTGCGTGCCTGGTGACGCCGACGATCTCACGCTCGTGCTGCTCGAGCTCGCGCGTCTGCTCGTAGGCCGCATCGGCGATCTCGGCCTGGGGGAATCCCGCCTCGACGGCGCGGACCATGCCGCCCATCTCGTCGATCTGCCTGATGTACGCCCAGGCGCGCTGCTCGGTCTGGTTCGTCAGCGTCTCGACGAAATAGGAGCCGGCCAGCGGGTCGACAGTGTTGGCCGCGCCTGACTCCTCGGCCAGGATCTGCTGCTGGCGCAGCGCGAGCAACGCGGCCTCCTCGGAAGGAACGGCCCACGCCTCGTCGTACGCATCGGTATGGAGGCTCTGGGTGCCGCCGAGCACCCCGGCCAGGGCCTGGACTGCCACGCGGGTCAGGTTGTTCAGCGGCTGCTGCGCGGTCAGCGACACGCCGGCGGTCTGGGTGTGGAAGCGCATCCAAGTGGAGCGCTCGTTCTCGGCGCCGAAGCGCTCGGTGGCGAGCTTGTACCAGATGCGGCGCGCGGCGCGGAACTTGGCGATCTCCTCGAAGAAATCGTTGTGGCTGTTGAAGAAGAAGCTCAGGCGAGGCGCGAAGTCGTCGAAGCGCAGGCCGCGGCCGAGAGCGTCCTCGATGTAGGCGATGCCGTCGGCGATGGTGAAGGCCAGCTCCTGCACTGCCGTCGAGCCCGCCTCTCGGATGTGGTAGCCGGAGATGCTGATCGTGTTCCAGCGCGGCATCTCGCGAGTGCCCCACTCGACCGTATCCGTCACCAGCTTCAGCGACGGCACCGGCGGGAAGATGTACTCCTTCTGCGCGATGAACTCCTTGAGGATGTCGTTCTGCAGCGTGCCGGAGAGCTGCGCGCGCGGCACGCCCGCCTTCTCGGCGGCCATGATGTACATGGCCCAGATCATGGCGGCGGGCGAGTTGATGGTCATCGAGGTGCTGATCTCGTCCACGGGCAGGCCGGCCAGCAGGATCTCCATGTCGGCGAGGCTCGAAACCGCCACGCCGCAGGTGCCGAACTCGCCCTCGGCCATCGGGTCGTCGTGGTCGTAGCCGTACAGCGTCGGCATGTCGTAGGCGATGCTCAGGCCAGTGCCTCCCGCGCCGATCAGCTTCTTGAAGCGGGCGTTCGTGTCTTCCGCCGTGCCAAAGCCGGCGAACATGCGCATCGTCCACAGGCGTCCGCGGTGCCCGGTGGGGTGGATGCCTCGGGTGAAGGGCGGCTCGCCGGGCAGCCCCAGGTCGTCGACCTCGTCCCAGCCCGAGGCGTCGCCGGCGCCCTTCGCGGCGCGGCCGAAGGAGTAGTGGGGCCGATCCCGGTCGGGATCGTTGGCCGGGTCGTACAGGTCGGCCGGCGTGTAGACGCGATCGATCTCAACGCCGGATTGCGTGATGAAGCGCGGCCGGCGCTCCGGCGCCTTGTCCAGCGCGGGCTCCAAGCGGTCGGCCTGCCATTCGTCCTGGTGCGCCTTCCAGCGCTCGCGGTCGTTCACGCGCGCAGTGTGCGGGCAAGACCGATGCCGCCGCAAGCGGCGGGCGGCGTCACCCGCTCGGGCAGTGGGACCGTTGCTGTTCTCACCAGATTCAGCCCTGGTATGCACGCGGCGAGCTTGAAGGCGCTCCTGTCGCCAGATGCAGACGTGGTGCGGCAGGACGGCGGTAAGGGCGCAACGGAACGAATCGCATGCAGGCTGGGTATGAATATGGCAACTCACGCACCGGTTCGCTCCGTCGCCAGCGGTTGGCCACGTCCTCACCGCCTCGCCGCCGCAGCAGGGATCGATGCACTCAGCGCGAGCGGAGACTGAAGAGTCCGCGAGCGATTGGGCGGCCGCGAGCTGTCATCCCGGTTCCGCGGTTGGTACGACCTCGCCGCGCAATCGCTTGACGATTCGGTCGACGTCACCGATGAAACGCGCCACGTCAGTCGGATCGAGATCACCAAACAGGGCCATAGCCAGGTCACCGTAGTCGGCCTGCATCTGTGCAGTGGCGGCCGCGCCCCGCTCAGTAAGAGTGACGAGCGTTGCCCGTCGATCCGACGGGTGCGAGTGGCGAGCCACCAGTCCGCCAGCCTCCAGCGCGTCTACCAGCCCAGTGACATTGCGTGGTGTACAGGCCAGTGCACGGCTCAGATCACGCTGGGTCATCGGACCCTGCTGGCCCAGTCGCCATAACAGCTCGGCACGCGCGCGGCTCAGTCCGCGCTCAGCCAGGCCCCGTTCCATGCCATCGGCCAGAAGCACGGCGAGCTCGAACAGCCGCTCGACCGCCTTGTCAGGGCCTGACGCCCGCGCCGATGGCGACGCATGGTGTATCGACTTCACTATGATGTATCCTCTCGGATGCGGATCATACCAATCTGGCCCCTGGGCCAGCTCGCAGGAGTCACAAGTGATCGATGTCTATGACCTGACCCGTCGCTATGGACGGCTCGAGGCGATGACCGGAGTGACCCTCGAGGTCGGCGAAGGCGAGATCTTTGGCTTCTTGGGGCCGAATGGCGCCGGGAAGACGACGACCATCAACATGCTGTGCACCTTAATGCGCCCCACCTCCGGGCGCGCAAGCGTCAACGGCTTCGACGTCGTGCGCCAGCGCAGTGAGGTCCGCCGCTCGATCGGGCTCGTCTTTCAGCAGCCCACGCTGGACGAGACCCTGACGGCCGAGCAGAACGTGCGCTTCCACGCCTATGCCTATGGCGTGCCGGGCCAGCTGCGCGAGCCTCGCATCCGCGAGCTGCTCAACCTGGTCGACCTGTGGGATCGGCGACGCAGCAAGGTTAGAACGTTCTCGGGCGGCATGAAGCGACGGTTGGAGATCGCCCGCGGTCTGCTGCACCGCCCGCGCGTCCTGTTCCTGGACGAGCCGACCCTGGGCCTCGACCCCCAGACACGCCGCCGCATCTGGGAGTACCTGGCCGAGCTGCGCGCGCGCGAGCGGCTGACAATCTTCCTGACCACGCACTACATGGACGAGGCTGAGCACTGCGATCGGATCGCGGTCATCGACCACGGTCGCGTTGTGGCGCTCGACTCACCGGCCGGGCTCAAGAGCGCGGTCGGCGGCGACCTGATCACCATCGCCACGGGCGACGGCGAGTCGGCTGCGGAGGAGCTGCGCAGCCGCTACGGGGTCACGCCTTCGGTCACCGACGGCACGGTCAGCTTCCAGGTCGTCGCCGGTGAGGCCTTCCTGCCCGACTTCGTGCGCGGCTTCAGTCAGCCGATGGAGGCGATCGGTCTGCGGCGGCCGACGCTGGATGACGTGTTCCTGAACCTCACCGGGCGCGAGATCCGCGATCCTGAAGCGAAGGCGGACGCGCAGCCCTGATGGCAGAGCTCTATCGTGGCCTGTGGGTCGTCGCCTACCGGGACATCCTCGGCTTCGTCAGCGACCGCTTCCGCATCACCGCCAGCCTGACGTTTCCGCTGCTCTTTCTGGCCATCTTCGGCGGCGGCTTCTCGAACGTCATTGGCCAGATGGCCGGTGACATCAACATCGTCCAATTCATGTATCCGGGCATCGTCGCCCAGGTGGTGTTGACGACGTCTCTGTTCGCCGGAGTGTCGATCGTCTCGGACCGCGAGGCGGGATTTCTGCGCGAGATCCTGGTGGCTCCCATCAGCCGGACCGGGATCGTGCTGGGCAAGATGGCCGGCGCCGCCGTGGTGGCCCTGATGCAGGTCACGGTCCTGCTCGCCATCGGGCCGTTCGTGGAGGTGCCGCTCACGATCGGATCGGTCCTGTTGCTGGTGCCGACCGTGACCGTGCTCTCCTTCGCGCTGTCCGGGCTCGGCATCCTCATCGGCTCATTCGCGCCCTCGCAGCAGGGCTTCCAGCTCTTCATGCAGATGCTGGTCTTCCCGATGATCTTCCTGGCTGGCGTCTTCTTCCCGGTCGACAGCGTGCCGCTGTGGATGGAGGTGCTCTCGAAGGCCAACCCCGTGACCTACGGCGTGGATGCCATCCGCCAAGTCTTCCTCGGTTCGGGCCCCGCGAGTGCCGGGCTCGGAGTGACCGTCCTGGGTCATACGATGAGCCTTGTCGAGGAGATGGCCATCGTCGGCACAATCGGAGTGGTGCTGCTGACATTGGCGATCTGGGCATTTGGCAGACAAGACTGAAGTCCAGTCCCCTCGACCGATGAGCCCGGGGCGCTAACCTGCGCAGACCGGAAAGAGGAGGGTCGACCGATGGCCGAGGCGGCAGGCGTCAATGATCGCGGCCGCGCGAATGACGCCGCGTTCACCGAGGTGATCGCCTCGTCGTCCGCGGAGGTACAGGCTCTGGCGCGCGCCGTGCGTGACGTCGTCTTCGACGTTCTGCCCCAGGCGGTCGAGGTCGTCTGGCCGCGGCAGGGCTCCGTCGGGTGGGGCACCGGCCCCAGGAAGTTCACCGAGCAGTTCGCCTACTTGATGCCCTTCAAGCGCCATGTGACACTCGGCTTCTATCGCGGCGGTGAGTTGACCGATCCCGATGGCCTGCTCCCGGAACAGGGCAATACGCAGGTATCAGGCACCCTGTCCATGCGGAGCCTCAAGCTCACGTCGCTCGACGAGGTCCGGAACCCCGCCTTGCGAGCGCTGATCGACGAATCGACCCGCACCGGGATACCTCCGCCCACAGCCTGAGCACAGCATCGCGAGCCCGAGTCCCAAATAGCAGCGTGAGCGCGACCCGGCGCAGGCCAGTCCATTGAGGCATGTGCGCGAAGAGGAGCTTTCGGCCGATGAGATCGCCGGGGTGGCGGAGCGCGCCAGGGAGTTGCTCTCCAGCGCGGGTCAGCGGCAGCTTCCCGACGCCGCTCGAGATCGGGCTTCGGACGCGTGACGAGATCCCCCATGCACGCGGAGAGCTTGAAGGCGCTCCCGTCGCCGGATGCAGACCCGGTGCAGCAGGAGGGCGGCAAGAGCGCGGTCCCGCCGTCGGCGGTCCTTGCCGCTGGCGTCCGGGCGGCGCGGCGAGCGCCGTAGCGCGCAGAGGCTACGGATACAGGCCGCGGAGCGTGGTGGCTTCGGCGACGCGGGCGACGGCAACCATCATGGCCGCGGAGCGCAGATTGATGCGTTCCGCCTCAGCCATGGCGTGGACGTCTGCGTATGCCTCGTCCATGATCCGATCGAGCTGGCGCGCGATCTCGTCATCGGTCCAGAAGAAGGCCTGCATGTCCTGCACCCACTCGAAGTAGCCGAGCAGCATGCCTCCGGCGTTGCACAGGATGTCGGGGATGACGAGGACGCCGGCGTCATCGAGGATCGCGTCCGCGGCCGGCGTGGTGGCGCCGTTCGCCGCCTCGGCCACGATGCCGGCTCGAACGTTGTCGGCATTGTCGGCGGTGATCTCGTCCTGCAGCCCGGCGGGCACCAGGATGTCGCACTCGAGCTCGAAGAGCTCGGCCTTGGTCATCGGCTCCGTGTCCGGGAGTCCGCGGATGGCGTCGTGCTCGCGCATCCAGGCGACGGCACGCCCGATGTCGACCCCCGTCGCGTCGTGGACGGCTGCCTTGTCGTCGGCGATGGCGATGAGCCTGGCTCCGACTTGGTCCAGCTCCTCGGCAAGCGTCATGCCCACTCGTCCGAAGCCCTGGATCGCCACGCGGGCGCCCTCGAGCGCCAGGCCGCGCGACCGGGCCGCCGCCGCGATGCAGCGCAGGGCCCCGCGGCTCGTGGCCCCGCGCCGGCCGCGTGTTCCGCCGACCGCCATCGGCTTGCCGGTGACGACGCCGTGAATCGTGTAGCCGCGCTGCATCGAGTACGTGTCCATGATCCAGGCCATCGTCTGCGAGCCGGTATTGACGTCGGGCGAGGGCACGTCGCTGTCGGGACCGATGAGGATGCCGATCTCGGTCGCGTAGCGGCGCGTGAGCCCCTCCCGCTCGTGCGAGGAGAGCCTGCGCGGGTCGACCTTGACGCCGCCCGCGGCGCCGCCGAACGGGATCTTCACCAGCGCCGACTTCCAGGTGTTGAGCATGGCGAGCGCACGGACCTGGTCGAGCGTGAGGTTCGGGACGTAGCGGATGCCGCCGGTGGTCGGGCCGCGGTTGACGTTGTGATGGACGCGGTACCCCGTATAGACCTCGACGTGCTCGTCGTCGTGGATGACCGGGAAGTTGACCGTCAGCTCGCGCTTCGGCATGCGCAGGACTCGGTGCATGCCCTCGTCGAGGCTTAGGCGTTCGGCGGCCGCATCGAGCTCGCCCTGGGCGGCGGCCCAGATGCCGTTGGATGATGTCGCGGGTTTGGGCGTAACCATCTTCCTAGGCTAGCGCGCCGAGCAAGCGCTGCGCGCTCCGGTCAGGGCTCCGCGCCCGGGCAGCGTGGGCCGCCCAGGCATCCGGGGTCGCGCCGGCCGCGTGGGTCGCGTCGCCCGCGTGGGCGAAGACCCGGCTAACGTTCCAGCGGTGCACGTTAGAGCCTCAACCCGCACCCGAGGCGGGCATGGTGGGGTCCAATGCCCCGGTCAACATGCACACGCTGAACATAGTGGGGGTCAATGGTGGTCTCCGGCAGGCTGATGCACACGTAGGTTGCACCAGCGGAGAATTGAGTGTGGCATCGCTCGTCTCCGGCGGATCATGCGCGATGAGCTTGCGCAGCGACACACTGACGGGCCGACGCTACCCATTCGAGCGGGTGGAGGCGAAGCGCTCCAGCAGCTGGCCGATCGTCATCGCCCCGTAACGATCAGTGAGTCGCGGGCGAGCGATTCCCCACAGGCCGCGCGCGATCCGCGGCCCGCGGTTGGCCAGCTCGGCGAGCGTGGCGCCACGGTATCGGTTGATCCCCGGCACGCGGCCAAGCGCCTCGGCCAGCATGGCAGCCGCGTCATCAGGCGGCGTGGCCTCGTCGATCTCGAGCGTGGGTTCGGCGGCCTGCGCGCGCAGCGGACCGGCCGTGGGTCCGGTGGCTCCGGCGCGCCGGATCGTGTCGACCGCATCGGCAAAGGCGGTGGCCGGCTCGGCCTGCGTCCTTGACGCCTGCGGCCGATCGGCCCGCGTCGGCGCCGATGGTTGGCTCGCGGCCGGTTGTCGACGGCGCGTCTCGCGCGTGGGTGGCTCGGATGGCGGAGCGGGTGGGCCTCCGTCCGCGCGGGCACCCATCGCCTCGCCGATCAGGGCCGGGACGTCGAGCCCGGTGAGGCCCTTGACCGCGGCACCTGCCTCGGCGACGGTGCGGGTCGTCGTCCGCACGACCTCGGAGGCGCCGTCGCTCGAGAGGACGGTGAGGGAGCCGATCTTGCCCATCGGCTCCGCGGCAGCACGCACGATCTCCGGCAGCATGCCGAGCACGGTCTGGATCACGGCCGCCTCGTTGAACTGCTTGTAGGCCTCGGCACGCAGGGCGAGCGCCTTTGCTTCCGCCTCGCCCTTGGTCAGCGTCACGCCCGCCTCGGCGTTGCCCTCGACCTCGGTGCGGTGCGCCTCCGCCTCGGCGTTGACCGTGACGACCCGGGCCTGGGCCTCGCCCTTCACCTGGAGGACCGATGCTTCGGCCTGGCCCGCCAGCTTCTGCCGCTCGGCCTCCGCCTGCGCGGCCGCGATCTTCGCCTGGCGATCGCCCTCGGCCCGTCGCACCACGGCCTCGGCATCGGCTTCTGCCGGCCGGACCGTTGAGGCGAGCAGCTCCTTCTCGGTGCGGGCGGCGGCAAGCTCGGCGAGCTCGGTCTGCCTGCGAGTCACCTCCTGCTGCGCCTCTGCCTGCGCCAGCGGCCCGGCCTGCGCTGCACGGGCCTCGGCGGCGGAGGTCTGGGTCTCGGTCTCGGCGCGGCGCCGCGACGTCGCGCTGGGCGTCGATCTTGATCTGCTCGGCCTCGGCCTCGCGGACCGCCGCCTCCTGGTCCGCGCCGGCCTTGGCCATGCGGGCATCGCGCTCGACGACGGAGAGCTTCTGCTGGCCGAGCAGCTCGATGTAGCCGGACTCGTCGGCGATCGACTGGATGGTGAAGGCGTCGATCTGCAGCCCTGAGGTGGCGAGGTCGCCCTTGGCCGAGTCCTGGACCTGCTGCAGCAGCTTCTGGCGGTCCATGATCAGCTCCTCGATCGTGAGCGTGCCGACGATCGAGCGCAGCGACCCCTCCAGCACGTTCTTCACGATCGAGTCGACCTGCTCCTCCTTCGCATCGAGGAAGCGCTCGGCGGCGTTGCGGATCGACTCCACGTCGCGGCCGATCTTGAAGGTCGCCACGCCCTGCACCGCGACCTTGATGCCCTGGCTAGTGACCGCGTCGGGCAGGGCCACGCCGATCTGGCGGGCCGTCAGCTTGAGGCGCCCGACCTTGTGGACCAGCGGCA
This sequence comes from Candidatus Limnocylindria bacterium, assembly GCA_050692055.1. Lineage (GTDB taxonomy): Bacteria > Chloroflexota > Limnocylindria > QHBO01 > QHBO01 > JBOGTC01. The sequence goes on from JBOGTC010000043.1 coordinate 18,490, forward strand.
GGACGAACGTGCCGCCGCCCACCACGACCTTGATCCCCTTGTCGTCCACGCGACCGCTGGTGGCCGCGACCTCGCCCTTCTCGTCGCGGACCTTCGCGCCGCGCGAGCCGGCCACGATGAGCGCCTCGTTCGCGTTCGCCACCCGGTAGCGGCTGGCTACGTAGCTCACGAGCAGCGCGACGATGACGACCGCGACGATGATGAGCAGCGGGCCGCCGCCTACGAAGTTGACGAGATCAGGCATAGGAGTCCCCTCTATCTTCGGGCGCTGCGGGCGCATTGGCTCGGACGATGAGCGTCCCGCCGACGACATCGCTGACGGTGACGATGGTTCCGGCCGGGACGTCGACCTCGGCCGTTGCGGTCAGGTCGTGCGACGCGCCGGCATAGGTCAGAAACACGCTGCCGTTGCGACCCGCCGGGATCCCCACCGAGACGCGGGCCGTCCGACCCACCAGGTCGTGCAGGCTGAACGCCTCCGGCGCCTCCGCGCGGCGCAGGAAGCTGAAGATGACGTACACCAGCCCGGCACCGGCGAAACCGGCGAGCGCGCCCACCAGGGAGGCCGGGCCGGCGCTCATGCCGAGCGCCTCGGTGCCGATCAGGCCGCCCACCCCGAACATCGCCACGAAGGCGAGGAGGAGCGGCATGAGGGTCACTCCGCCCAGGTCGAAGTCGATGTTCAGGAAGTCGAGGACGCCGCCCAGCACATCCTCGAGGAGCACGGTGATCAGCAGCAGGATGCCGCCCACCGCCAGGCAGATGACGAAGATCGTGTTCGCGACGTCGATGGTGAACACGGCTCGGGCTCTCTCCTCCGGCACCGCGATCGCGGCACGCTACGAGCATACCGTTGCCCGCTTCGCGCAGACAACATCTGGCGGACCGATTCCGTTGCCGCGACGCCGCTTTACCGGCGACGCTTTGTGTCCTGCCTCTTTAGCAATGGGATGACTGCAACGCGACATAGGCGACGCCATCCCTGGTCCCCGTCATAGATTTGCCCAAATTACGAGGACCATCCGCTGCGAATCTGTCGCGTACCAGTAACCACATTGCTAGACGGGAAAGTTGGAGCGGGTACCGATCCCGCTGGTCCGGCATCTCGCATCAGTGGAGGTATCGATCGGGTCCAGGTAGACGTCGATCCCATTGAGCCACTTTTGAGCGCGAGCGCCATGGCCAGGGTGCGAAGCATCAGCCATACGGTACGTCGCGGTGGCAAACTGGAGCCGTCCAACTGAACCGATGCGCCGGCGGCCTGCGAACGCCGAGCCGGCGCCACAAACCCAAGGAGGACCATCCCATGGCCCCCCGCGTGATGACGGTCTCGGGACCGATCCCGCCCGAGCGCGTCGGCTTCGCGCTCCCCCACGAGCACACCGGCATCCACCTCTGGCATATCCGGGACCGATGGGATTACTGGGAGCTCACCCCCGACGACGATCTGATCGGGGACGAGCTGCGCGATTTCCGTCGGCGTGGCGGCGCGACGCTAGTCGATCTCACGCTGCCGGGCGTGGGGCGAGACGCGCATCGGCTTCGCAGGCTGGCCAGCGCCACGGGCCTGAACATCGTGATGGGCACCGGCTGGTACCGCGAGGCGTACTACCCCGCCGAGGCGCTCATCGATCGGCGCAGCGCGGACGACCTTGCCGAGGAGATGATCCGCGAGTTCAGCGACGGAGTCGCCGGCTCGGGCGTTCGGCCGGGCATCATCGGCGAGATCGGGGTGGACAAGCCCTGGATCTCGGCGCTGGAGGAGCGCGTGCATCGGGCGGCGGCTCGGGCGTCGAAGGCGACCGGCATGACTATCACCACGCATGCCGTCAAGTCGGCGGTCGGCCTGGCGCAGCTCCGGATCTTCACCGAGGAGGGCGTGGATCCCGGGCGCGTCGTCATCGGTCACGCCGATTCGTACCTCGACCTTGACCACTATCTCGCCATCCTCGATGCCGGCGCGAACCTGGAGTTCGACTTCATCGGCCATCGGTTCGCCACCGAGGAGGCTGAGGAGCCACGGCTCATCGAGATGATCGTGGAGCTGCTGGAGCGCGGTTTCGCGTCGCAGGTCCTGCTCAGCCAGGACGTGTGCCACAACAGCAACCTCAGGGCGAACGGCGGGAATGGCTACGTCTACCTGCAGCAGCACTTCCTGCCCAAGCTGCGCACCGCGGCGGTGGGGGAGGGGGAGATCCGCCAGATGACGATCGATAATCCCACGCGCATCCTGACGGTTCCGTAGCGCGATGGTCGGTGCCACGCTGCGTGACGTACCGGCGAAGCAGCATGCGACGAGGCGCGTTCCCTGGTCGTTACGTGCCGCCACGTGGCACGCCGGCGACGCGGGACCGACCCGTGGCTGAGCCGCGCGATCCGATCGCTGACCTGAAGCGGATCGCCTTCCTGCTCGAGGCCGCCCGGGAGCCGAGCTACCGGGTGCGTGCGTTTCGGCGCGCAGCGGCCACGCTCGTCGAGATCGGTCCGGAGGAAGCCCAGGCGCGGGCCGGCGCCGGAACGCTGAGGGATCTGGCGGGGATTGGTGACGTGACCGAGCGAACGATCACCGAGTCGCTGCGCGGCGAGGAGCCGGTCTACCTGCGTCGGCTGGAGGCGACCGAGGGCACGCCGCTGGCCCAGGGCGCGGCGGAGGTGCGAGCCACGCTGCGGGGTGACTGCCACGTCCACTCCGAGTGGTCGGACGGAGGCAGCCCCATTCGCGAGATGGCCGAGGCGGCGATGGAGCTGGGCCACGAGTACATGGTCCTCACGGACCACTCGCCCCGCCTGACGGTCGCGAACGGGTTGTCACCGGAGCGCCTGCGCGAGCAGCTGGACGTGGTGGCGGCGCTGAATGCCGAGCTGGCGCCGGCCTTCCACATCCTGACCGGGATCGAGGTGGACATCAACGAGGACGGCTCGCTCGACCAGACCGATGAGCTGCTGTCGCAGCTCGACGTGGTCGTCGGCAGCGTGCACTCGGAGCTGCGCATGGCGGCGCCGCTCATGACGCGGCGGATGGCGACGGCGCTCGCCAACCCGCACCTCGACATCCTGGGCCACTGCACCGGCCGCATGAAGACCGGCAGGCGTGCCCGGCCGGAGTCGGCGTTCGACGCGGAGATCGTGTTTGCCGCAGCTGCCCGCTTCGACAAGGCGATCGAGGTCAACTCACGCCCGGAGCGGCTCGATCCGCCGAAGCGCCTCCTGCGGCTGGCGGTCGAGGCCGGCTGCCGCGTCGCCATCGATACCGATGCCCACGCGCCGGGCCAGCTGTCCTGGCTCGGCAACGGCTGCGAGCGCTCCTTCCTGTCCGGCGTGAAGCCCACGCCGGATCGCATCGTCAATGCCCGTGGCGCAGATGAGCTGGTGGCATGGGCGCGGAGCGACGAAGAAGCGCCCGGCGGGG
>JBOGTC010000044.1:0-16293 GCA_050692055.1 Candidatus Limnocylindria bacterium
GCGCAAGCAGGGCGACCAGGATCCAGCTCCACGTGCGCGCGATCACGGCGAACCAATGCTGCCGGCTCTCGTGGACGACCTCCTCGCCACGGCTGAGAAGGTTCCGCGCGTAACTCATCGGCCTCCGCTTCAGGCTCTCGGATGCGCTCTGGCGTAAACCTCGCGCACGCGCTCGCCGGTCAGGTGCGTGTAGAGCTGGGTGGTGCTGATGCTAGCATGGCCGAGCAGCGCCTGGACCACGCGCAGGTCGGCGCCTCCCTCGAGCAGATGGGTGGCGAAGCTGTGCCGAAACGTGTGCGGCGTCACCCGTTCACGGAGGCCGGCCGCCGCACTCCAGCGCTTCACGAGCCGCCAGACCGATTCGCGCGACATTCGCCGCCCGCGCTTGCCCACGAAGACCGCGGTCGTGGGCTTGCCGGCCGTCCAGGCCCGCCGTGGGCCGGTCCGGTACCGATGCAGCCGATCCCGAGCCTCCTCCCCCATCGGCACGCGGCGCTCCTTGTTGCCCTTGCCGATGACCCGCACCTGCAGGCGATCCAGGTCCACGCGGTCGGTGTCGAGGCCCACCAGCTCGCTCACCCGCAGCCCGCAGCCGTAGAGCAGCTCGAGGATGGCGCGATCCCGGATCCCCGTCGCTTCGTCCGAGGGCGGCGCGTCCAGGACGCGCGCGACGTCGTCGGGAGCCAGGACGTCAGGCAGGTAGCTGCCCGGACGCGGCGCGTCGACGAGCGACGGAACATCCCGCGTCGCCAGGCCCTCGCGCAGCGCGAAGGCGTAGAAGCTGCGCACCGCGGCGGACTTGCGCGCCTGCGTCGTGCCCCGCGCGCCGGCGCGCTGCAGCGCCGCGACGAAGTCCACGAGCGGCTGCGGGTCAGACGGCCAGCTCCTCCCGGCGTGCTCGGCGAACTGGGCGAGATCGCGGCGGTAGGCTGAGATCGTGAGTGGGGAGAGGCCTCGCTCGACTCGCAGCTCCAAGAGGAAGGCATCGACCGCCGCCCTGAATCCCGCGCCGGCTGTCATTCGCGGTGCATGCGATGAGAGGTCTTCGGCTGTTGTGCCGTGGCTCTGTGCCACATTCCGATCAACGTCGCCTTAGGCGGACTCGGAGCCGTGTCGGTGCCGTTGAATCTGGGTATATCTATGTCGTCGCGTGTGGTTGACAGCGCTGGGCCTGCCGTAGCCGGCGGTGGTCGGAATCTGGCACAACCGAGGTCGCGCAAGGGGCCCGGCCTCACCGGTCCGTCCCTCGCAGGAGCGCCTCGGCGGTGGCATGAGCCTCCCCCCCTGCTCCCTCGCCCGCGAGCATCGCCGCCAGCTCGGCGGTGCGCTCGGCGCCGTCGACCAGTCGCGCCTCGATGACGGTTCTGCCGCCGCTGGCTTGCTTGCGAATGACGACGTGCGCATCCGCGTGCGCCGCCACCTGAGGCAGGTGGGTGACGCACAGCACCTGGTGAAATCGGCTCAACGCCTTCAGGCGCTCGCCGACCGCCGCCGCGTTGCGCCCGCCGACACCGGCGTCGATCTCATCGAAGACGAGGAGCGGCGTCTCGTCCGCCGCCGCCAGCACCACCTTGAGGGCGAGCGACAGCCGGCTCGACTCTCCGCCGGACGCGATGCGAGCCAGCGGCCGCGGCGCCTCGCCCGGGTTCGGCGCGAACGTGAAGGTCACGCGATCCGCGCCGGACGGAGCGATCTCGGCCTCGTCGATCTCGACCCCGAATGCCCCGGCCGGCAGCCCCAGCGGCGGCAGCTCGGCGTTCACGTCCTTCGCCAGCCGATGGGCCGCCTTCCGGCGCTCTGCCCTCAGCTCGGCGGCGGCGACGTCGAGCGCGGCCCGCTGCCGGGCCTCCTGCTCACGAAGCCTGTCGCGCTCGCCCTCCTGGTCCTGCAGCCGCGCCAGCTCGGCCGACGCCTCATCGCCGAAGGCAATGACGCCCTCGATCGTGGTCCCGTACTTGCGCCTCAGCTCGTAGATCAGGGCCAGGCGCTCCTCGGCGGCGGCGCGACTGGCGGGATCCAGGTCCACCTGGTCGGCGAGCCCGGCGACGTCGCGTCCCAGCTCGGTGGCCTCGGCCGACAGTGACGCCGCGCGGTCCGCGAGCGCCGAGAAACGCTCGTCATGCTGCCCGGCCGTGAGCAGCGAACGCTCGGTGGCGGCCAGCGCATCGAGCCCGCCGCCGTCGTCGCGCAGGGCCGCCACCGCTTCGGCCGCCGATCGCGCGATCGTCTCCGCGTGCTCGGCGGCGCGCAGCTGCGCCTCCAGCTCCGCATCCTCCCCGATCCGCAGCGCCGCACGGGCGATCTCATCCGCCTGGTGCTGCAGCAGCTCGATGCGCCGCGCCAGCTCGTGGGCATCGGTCAGCAGCTCCGCAGCGGCAGCGAGGGTCGCCCGCCACGAGCGATGCGCCGCCCGGACGCCGGCCAGCCGGGCGTACAAATCACCGTAGCCGTCGAGGAGCGCGAGCTGGCGGGATGGCTCCAGCAGGCGCTGCTGCTCGTGCTGCCCGTGGATCTCGCCCAGGCGCTCGCCGAGCGTGGCGAGCCCCCCGACTGTCACGGCGCGGTCGTTCACCCGCACCATGGAGCGACCATCGACCGTCACCTCGCGCCGCACGATGGCCATGCCATCGCCCGCGGCGATGACGTCCTCGAGCGGGTCCTCCGCCGCCTCGGGCACCGAGTCGAAGACGGCCTCCACCCGTGCGGCATCGGCCCCCGAGCGCACCTGGTCCGAGCTGGCGCGAGCACCGAGAACGAGCGCTACGGCATCGACGACCAGCGACTTGCCGGCGCCGGTTTCCCCGGTGAGCACCGTGAAGCCTGGAGCCAGCGCCAGGCGCACCGACTCGACGACGGCCAGGTTCTCGACGGTCAGCTCACGCAGGGCCATCGGTCTAGTACGGAAGCAGCGCGGCCTTGGTGCGCAGCAGGTCGTAGAACGGCGTGCTGCCGATCGGCTCGATCATGCGCAGCGGCTCCGCGAGCGCCCGGATCTCCACGCGGTCGCCCACGCCCATCGGCAAGTCGGCCTGGCCGTCCAGGCTGATGCGGGCCGCACCCGCCGCCTCGCGCAGGGTCACGCGCACGACGTGGTCCTCGCCCGCCACCACGCTGTGCAGAGGAGAGAGATAGGCTGCCACCGGCGTGATGATCATGTTGCGCAGGCGCGGATCGAGGATCGCCCCGCCCGCGCTGAAGCTGTACGCCGTCGAGCCGGTGGGGGTCGCCACGACCACGCCGTCGGCGACGTACGTGGCGAGGTGCGAGCCGGAGACCTCGACCTCGAGCTGGATCATGCGCACGCGGCTGCCGCGCGCCACGACGACCTCGTTCAGGCATGCATGCTCCTCGCGCGATCCGTCCGCCCGCGTCAGTGCAGCCTCGATCCGGAATCGCTCCTCCACCTGGAAGTCTCCGGCGGCGATCTGCTCGAGCGCCCGCTCCATGCCCTCTGACTCCACCTTGGCCAGGAAGCCCACGCGGCCGAGGTTGACGCCGAGTGCCGGAACGCCCGTCCCGCCGATGGCGCGAGCGGTTCGCAGGAACGTGCCGTCGCCGCCGAGGACGGTCACCATGTCGGTGCCGTTCAGCTCCGAACCGATGCGCTCGCGGTCGTCGCCGGCCGCGTCCCATGCCTCCACGCCCATGGCCTCGCACCACGCGCGACCTCGGGCGAGCATCGCCGGCGCACCTTCGCTATATGGATTCCAGGCGAAGCCGATACGCCTCATCCGGACCGTGGCTCCTTCGGCGCCGCCTCCAGCTGCGCGGCGATCCGGTCGACCGTGCGCCGCAGCTCCGCCATGTCAGCGGCCATGTCGGTCGATTCCGTCACGGCGGCATAGGAGCGATCAAGCCCCGCCGCGATGAGGGCGCGCATCAGGCTCGACGGCGACACGCCGCGAGCGTGGGCCGCTTCCTCGACCCGGGCGAGCAGGGCGTCCGGCATGCGCAGGCTCACGATCTGGCGCATCGTGTCGGGCGCAGGCTCCGCCGGCATCGGCGGCTCTGCCACCTCGAGGCCCTCGAAGCCGATGCCCAGCTGCTCGACCGTTGGCGCCCCTCGACGCTTCATGCGGGGCATCGTAATACGCGCGTGCTACGCGCGGGGCTTCGGCCCGTGAATCGCCTCGACGTAGCTCAGGACGTAATCGGCCATCTCCATCTTGTCGCCTTCCTCGCAGCGCAGGTCAGCCAGAAACTCGACGTTGCCCTCTGTGCCGGTCACGGGCGAGCGGATGGCGCGGCGTGGGTGCAGCCCCGCATCCTCGGCGGCCCACATGAAATCGCCGAGCACCTGCTCCCAGACCTCCGGATCGCGGACGACCCCGCCCCGCGGCACTGACTCGCGACCGGCCTCGAACTGGGGCTTGACGAGCGCGATGACGCGGCCGCCGTCGGCCAACAGCGTGCGTACCGCCGGAAGCACCAGGCGCAGGCTGATGAAGCTGAGGTCGAGCGTGGCCAGATCGATGGGCTCTGGAAGCCCGCGCAGCTCGCGCAGGTTCGTGCGCTCCATGCTGACGACGCGCGGGTGGCGCCGCAGCCGATCGATCAGCTGTGCACGGCCGACGTCGACGGCATAGACGATCCGTGCCCCGCGCGCGAGCAGGACATCGGTGAAGCCGCCGGTGGATGCCCCCGCATCGAGGCAGGCAAGCCCGGTAGGATCAACCTCGAACGTCTCGAGCGCGTGCGCGAGCTTCTCCCCCGCCCGGCTCGCCCATTTCGGCCGCTCCACCACGGAGACCGATGCGTCCGGCGCGACGAGCTGGCCGGCCTTCAGCGTCCGCGAACCTGATCCCTCGAGGATCACCGCACCGGCCAGGATCATGGACTGGGCTTCGGAACGCGACGCTGCCAGGCCGCGCTCGGTCAGCAGCTGGTCGAGTCGAACGCGCGCCACGCGCCGATGGTAGACCTGGCGCCGCTTCTCCGAGCTCCTTACTGTCATATGCCGCGCTGAAGCGCGCTAGCGGGCTGATGCCGCTCGTCACGAGCAGGCCGCGCAATTGCTGAGCGTGGGTCGCGGCTTCAGAGGGTCCTGCGGCGGTCCGGTCTCGGCTAACGCGCCTCGGAACGGCATATGACAAGCGGCAGCCGCCGCTCCGTCACCGAGGGGCGTGCGCAGCGGCGGCAGCTCGCTCGCCATGAGCCACGCCTAGGCAGCGCTGACCTTCGAGCGCGAACCGCGGCGGCGGGCCGACGCCGAAAGGCCGAGCTGCTCGCGGACCTGCGACAGGATACCTGGCACGTCGATCCGTTGCTGCCGTCGCAGGTCGTCCACGGCGCCGTGGTGCACGAAGCCCTCGGCCAGCGCGACCTTGTGGAGCGGTACCCGGACGCCGGCCCGGTTCAGCGCGTCGAGGACGCCGTCCCCAAAGCCGCCCATGGCTGCCGACTCCTCGGCCGTCACGACCAGCCGCTTGCCCGCGGCGTACTCGGCCAGCAACCTCTCGTCGAGCGGCTTCGCCCAGCGTGCATTGATGACGGCGACTGACAGCCCATCCTCGGACTCGAGGGCATCGGCCACGCGCAACAGGCGCTGCACGATAGGGCCAAAGCCCACGAGCAGCAGCTCGTCGCCGGTGCGCACGACGTCGCCCCGCCCGATCTCCAGCGCCTCACCCGGACGATCCGGCAGGTCTTCGCCGGCGTCTCGGGGGAAGTGCACGCTCATCGGCCCGTCATGGGCGAGCGCGGTGACCACGAGGTCGCGGAGCTCCTGCTCGTCTTTCGGCGAGCCGATCGCCAGGTTGGGCAGCGATCGCTGCGCGGCCAGCGTGAACATGCCCTGGTGGCTGGTGCCGTCCTCGCCCACGAGGCCCGCCCGATCGATCGCGAGCAGCACCGGCGCATCGTTCTGGCACACGTCGTGGACGAGCTGGTCGTAGGCGCGCTGGCTGAAGGTCGAGTACAGGGAGACCACCGGGCGCTTGCCCGCCAGGGCAAGCCCCGCGGCCAGGGTCAGCGCATGTTGCTCCGCGATGCCGACGTCGAAGAAGCGCCGCGGAAAGTGATCGGCAAAGCGGGACATGCCGGTGCCGGTGGGCATGCCGGCGGTGATGGCGCAGATGCGGTCGTCGGTCTCACCCAGGCGAACGAGCTCCTCGACGAACGTCTGCGTGTACGTCTTCGGCTTGCGCTTCGGCGCCGACTCTGCAGGCAGGGGTTCCTCGGTGGGGTCGATCAGCGTCAGGTCCATCGGCGGCAGGCTCGCGCCGTGGAAGCTGATGCTGTCCTCCTCGGCGGGTGCGTAACCCCGGCCCTTGATCGTCTTCACGTGGACCAGGACCGGCGCGTCGATCTGGAACGCAGCCTCGAAGGCCGCCTCGAGCTCGCCCAGGTCATGGCCGTCGAGCACGCCGATGTAGGTGATCCCCATGTCCTCGAAGAAGCCGACCTTGGCCCACGAGCGCTTGAAGCCCTCCTTGGCCCAGGCCAGGAAGTCGAATGCGGGCCGCCCTATCACCGGCACGCGGGGCAGCGCACGAACCGTCGCCGACTTCGTCTCCTGGTAGGCCCGCGACAGACGCAGCTTGTTGAGGCGCGTGCTGAGGCCGCCGACCGACGGGCTGATGCTCATCTCGTTGTCGTTGAGCACGATCAGCAGCCGATGGCGAAGGTGGCCCAGGTGGTTGAGCGCCTCCATCGTCAGGCCGCTGCCGAGCGCGGCGTCGCCGAGGCAGACCGCGATCCGCTGCTTCCGTCCGGGGTTGCCACGCGGCAGGAGGTCGCGCGCCGCCGCCAGCCCCAGGCCGATGCTCACGCCGGTCCCGGCGTGGCCACCGTCGAACACGTCATGCTCTGACTCGGTGCGGCGCGGGAAGCCGCCGATGCCTTCGACCTGGCGCAGGGTGTCGAACCGATCCCATCGGTCCGTCAGCAGCTTGTGTGCGTAGGCCTGGTGGCCGGTGTCCCACACGATGCGGTCGCGCGGCGAGTCCATCACGCGGTGCAGCGCCAGCGCGATCTCCACCGCGCCCAGGGAGCTCGCCAGGTGCCCGCCCGTGCTGTGCACCGTGCGGATCATCTTCTCGCGCAGCTCGAGCGCCAGCGCCTCCAGCTGCGCCTTGCTCAAGGTTCGCAATTGCGCCGGCTCGCGGATAACTTCAAGCAGGGTCACTCAGTCTCTCCGGAAATCAGGGGCCGGCAAAGTATAAACCGATGCAACGGCTCTCCCTCGCAGGCTTACGACCACCGCGCGACCGTCACCCAGACTGCGGCGACTCGCTGCCCGTCTGGGGCTCGGCTCCGGCGACCCCGCGACGGCCGAGCTCGGTGATCGTCAGCTCGGCGGCGCGCAGACGCTCCTCGCAGGCAGCGTGCAGCCGGAGCCCCTGCTTGTAGAGCTCGATGCTTTCCTCCAGGCCCACGCTCCCGGCCTCCAGCGCCTGGACGACCCGCTGCAGCTCGGACACGAGCTCGTCGAAGGGGCGTTTCGCCAGCTCTTCGTTGGTCGTGGCAGAGGCATCGGTCATGAGAGCAGGTCCTCGGTGCCGTCGGATCGGATGCGCTCGACGCGCGTCTCCACGGTACCGCGAGCCAGGACCACGTGGAGCGGGTCTCCTGCGGACGCGTCGCCTGCCCGGCGCAGGATGCGACCGTCCGCGGTGCGCGCGACCGCATACCCACGCTCCAGCGTGGCCAACGGCGAGAGAGCGGCCAGGGCATCGCGCAGCGCTGTCACGGCCAGCCGGCGACGCTCGAGCCGATCGCGCAGGGATCGCCCACCCCGGTCGACCAGGTCGGCGGTTCGCTGACGCGCGGCGCCGATGTCCGGCGCCAGTGAGACCAGCGCCCTGCGCTCGGCCTCGATGAAGTGCCGTCGCTCAGCCGCCCTTCCCGTCAGCGCCGCCGATGCCCTGTCGCGCAGCCGGCCGAGGATCGCCGGCAGCTGCGTGCCGTCGGGGGTGGCCAGCTCCGCGGCCGCGGACGGCGTCGGGGCGCGCAGGTCGGCGGCGAAGTCGGCGAGCGTCACGTCCGACTCGTGACCGACTCCCACGATGATGGGGACCGGCGCATCTGCGACCGCGCGCACCACGCGCTCGTCGTTGAAGCTCCACAGGTCCTCCAGCGAACCGCCGCCACGGGCCAGGATCACGACGTCGAGCTCGGCCTGCGCATAGAGCCGCTGGAGCGCGCGGACGATCGCCGGAGCGGCGGTCGCGCCCTGCACCACGGTCGGCGACAGGACGAGCTCGACCAGCGGATACCTCCGCCGCAGGACGTTGTTGATGTCGCGCCAGACGGCGCCCACCGGCGAGGTCACCACCCCGATGCGCCGCGGCCAGCGCGGCACCGGTCGCCTGCGGGACTCGTCGAACAGGCCTGCCTCGGAAAGCTGGGCACGGAGCGCCTCGTACCGGGCGTGGAGATCACCCGCGCCGGCGGGCGTGATCGAATCGACATACAGCTGGTAAACGCCCTGCGGCTCGTAGGCCCGGACGCGGCCGTGGATGATCACGTTCATGCCGTGGGCCGGCCGCACGACGGCCCGCCCCAGCTCCTCTCTGAAGAGCGCGACGCGCACCTGGCTGTTGGCGTCCTTGAGCGTGAAGAAGCAGTGACCCGATGGCGGAAAGGACGGCTGGCTGACCTCGCCTTCGACCCAGATATCGGCGAGGATCGCATCCGTGTCGAGCAGGGCGCGGACGCGGCGATTCAGGTCAGTGACTCGCAGGATGCGGGGCGCGGCACGCGGCACCGTGCTGTCCGGGCTTGGCGCGGGGCGCGGCGCCGGGCTGTCCGGGCCCTGTGCCGGCGCGGGTGGGCCGGGTGCCAGCGTTTCCTCTGGCTCGGGTGGATCCTGGGGCAGGTCCCACAGCGACGGCTGGTCGGCCATGCCTAATCGCAACCGGCTCTGGTACGGACCGCTGCCAGCGCGGCGAGTCGACCGGCGCCTGCGCCCATGTTGCCATCTATCGCTGTCATCGTCGTTAGATGGAATCCCGCTCCCTTCGTCGGCACCGGTTGAGCGTGGACGGGCGCCTCGATCGGCTCCTGACGTGCCGATCGGTCGCCTAGCACCCACGACATCGGTGGTTGGCAACTTCGGAGGCTGCGACAGTCGATAACGCCGACCACAGCGGTAGATGGCAACTTCGGAAGCCGCGCCCGAAACGTGGCAGCCACGTGCACCCTCTACTGCACCCGGGTCATGTACTCGCCGCTGCGCGTGTCGATTCGCAGCAGGTCGCCCTCGTTGACGAACAGAGGCACCTGCACAACGAGGCCGGTCTCGAGCGTGGCCGCCTTCCTGGCACCGGTGGCGGTGTCGCCGGCGAAGCCGGGATCGGTCTGGGTGACGACGAGGTCGACGGCCACAGGCAGATCGACGCCGAGAATCTCGTTCTCGTGCGAGCTCACGACGACCTCCGTGTTCTCCTTGAGGTATCGCGACTCGTCGCCGAGCATCGCCCCCGAGACCACGAACTGGTCATACGTCTCGCTGTCCATGAAGTGGTAGACGTCACCATCGGTGTAGAGATACTGCACCTTGCGCTGCTCGACACGGGCACGAGGCCAGCGGCTCCCGGCCTGGAAGGTGCGCTCCACGATGTCGCCCTTGCGCACGTTCTGCAGCTTCATACGAACCTGCGCCGAGCCACGCGCCATCTTGATGTGGCTCCAGTCGAGGATCTTCATGAGCTGCCCGTCCAGCTCGATGATGATCCCCTTCCTGACATCTCCGGTGCTGATCAAACGTTGCTCCTGGTGGTGAACCGATGCCGTAGGTGACAGGATAGCCGCTGCCCGGAGCCCAACCGCATCGGCGGCGATGCACCGAGGTGCCGCGGTCCGACCACCAAGGCGTTGCATCACATGGAGATAACGGGGAAGAAGACGCCCACGGGCCGCGTTCTTCCCCGCGGCTCTCATCGTATGCAACGCACGGGGAAGATCGACCGATCCGGGGCCTCTACTTCCCCTTTAGCTCCATCCAGTGAAATCTGCCGCGGCAGGCCGCGCAACGCGCACCCCATGTGAATTCGGGCAGTTCGGGGCCGCGTTCGGGCCGGGTGCCGTGGACCCACCGCTCCTCACGAGCCGATGATGAGCGCCTCGCGCGGCGAGCTGGTCAACAGGCGCGGCCCGGACTCGGTGAGCGCGACGATGTCCTCGATGCGGATCCCGGTCACCCCCGGCAGGTAGATCCCTGGCTCCACGCTGAAGACCATCCCCGCCTCGAGTGGGTACGCCTCGGTCCTGCGCAGGCGCGGTTCCTCATGCGTCTCGAGGCCGATGCCGTGGCCGAGCCCGTGACCGTACGCCTCGACACCCTCGCGTTCGATCCGCTCGCGGGCGACCGCGTCGACCTCCTGGCCGTTGATCCCGGGCCGCAGCGCCTCGATGGCGAGCTGCTGGGCCTCGCGCACCGCGTCGTGGTAGCGCCGCAGCTCGTCCGGGACGCTGCCGATGAAGATGGTACGCGTCATGTCGGACCGATACCCGTCGACCTGACAGCCGAAGTCGATGAGCAGCACGTTGCCCGGTTCGACCAGCGCATCGGACGGCCGGCCATGCGGCATCGAGGCGCGGGCGCCGGCCAGCACGATCGTGTCGAACGCCAGGTCCTCCGCCCCGTTGGCACGGAACCAGCCTTCGAGCTCCCAGGCGACATCGGCCTCGGACATGCCGGGTCGGATCCAGCCGGTCAGGTGCTCGAAGCAGGCATCGGTCAGGGCGCAGGCGCGGCCGATGGCATCGACCTCGTCCGCCGTCTTGCGCACGCGCAGCGCGGCCAGCTCCTCGTCGAGGGCGTGAAGCTCGACCCCCGGCGCGGCGGCGGCCACCGCCGACCAGTCGGCGTGCGACACGACGCCGGCCTCCATGCCCAGGCGAGCGATGCCGCGCGCCGCCAGCAGCGGTGGCAGCTCCATCGGCAGCGCATCCACGGTGCGGACGAGGCGCCAACCGGGAGCCTGCAGCTCGGCCTGCTCGGTGTACCGCGAGTCGGCGAGCAGGATCTCCTCGTCGGGGGTGATCAGCAGCGTCCCCGAGTAGCCGGACGTGGGCTCCTCGCCGCGGCCGAGCGCAAAGCCCGACAGCCAGCGCTTGCTCGCCGAGCGACTGATGAGCGCGGCATCGAGCTGGACCTCGCTCAGCAACGCGCGGACCGTCGCCAGCCGAACGGTGGCTGCGTCCTGAACGAGGGTCATTGGCCCGCGCACTCCTGGTTCGCCCGGGCGATGTTCTCGTTGTGGCTGCCGGGCCCGTTGAGCGTCGTGGCGAAGTAGTGCGAGCCGTCACGCACGCCGTCCGGGCAACCGGCGACGAAGTAGAGCAGCCCCTCGTCGGTCGGAGCGATAGCGACCGCCTCGATGGAGCCGGTGCGCGGCGCCGAGATCGGCGTCGGCGGCAGCCCCGGGTTGACATAGGTCTGGTAACCCCCGAGGCCCTCCGCGATGGCGACCTCGTTCCCCCCGACCTGCAGCTGCGGCCACCAGTCGACCGATCCCCAGTCATCGACCGGCAGCGTCCCACCCTCGGTTCCTGCCAGCAGGGGATGGCCGAGCGGTCGCAGCTCCCCGGTCGTGAGGCCGTACTGCAGCGTCGGATCGGCGTTCAGCAGGCCGACCGTCTCCGGGTTGTCGGGCTGGAGATACCGGTTCGTGTAGACCGCGGCGATGAGCGGCCGCTCATCGTCGATCACCGCCTCGCGCTCGACGACGCTGGCGATGATGACCGCCTCGTCGATCGAGAGCTGCTTCGCGGCGATCGCCTCGCGCATCTCGGGGGTGAGCTGGCTGCCGAACTGGCCAAGCAGGCGCTCCACGACCTCCCGCGGCGAGCTGGTGATCTCGTACTCCAGCGTCTGGGCCGGAATGTAGCCCTCCAGCGAGCGGCCCGCCGGCAGGTCGTTCAGAAAGTCGAACCGGTTGAGCAGATCGGCAGGCGGTGCCTGCAGCAATGAGGCGAACTCCTCGAGGTTCATCGTCAGCTCGCTCTCGCCGAACGTGGCGACGACCTCCTCGAGCCGCAGCCCCTCGCGAATCGTCACGCTGGCGACTTCGCCGAACTCCTCGCCCTGCAGCGCCGCGACGATCTGGCTCGGCCGCAGCGTCGGGGACAGGTCGTACGTGCCCGCCGCCAGGGTGCCCTCACGATTCGCGGCGATCACCGCGTACTGGAAGGCGATCTCCGAGCGGATGAGGCCCTCGCTCAGCAACGTGCGCCCGATCGACGTGTCCGTCGCCCCCTGCTCCACGACCACCGTCACGCGCCGGCGATCCGTGCTCGCCGGCTCGTCCGCGAGCTCCCCGGGCCGGTACCACTCCACGAAGTCCTGCACCACGCCATGCTCGATGGCACCGGGGTTCTCCTCCACCCAGGCCATCACCCGCGGCGCGAAGAACGTCGTGAATCCGAAGACGAGCAGGACGCCGAGGAGTGCGATCGTGCCCGCCAGCCACAGGAGGATCAGTAGCGGCTGGATCCGACGCCGGCGGCGCACCGGGCCCTCCCGCTGCTCGCGCAGCTCGCGAATGCGGGAGTTGCGGCGCTCCTCGTAGTCCCACGAAGAAGGCGTGGGGCGTCGGCTCATTCGGTCTCCTCAGGGCGGTCAGCCGGCGATGGCCGGCAGGCGTCGAGGTATTGTTGCAGCAAGATCCGTGCGGCGCTCGAATCCACGACGCCGCTCCGGCGGTCCGGTCGGCGCCCCGCGCTCGTCAGCTCGCCGGCGGCCTGCCACGAGGTGAGCCGCTCGTCCTCGAGGGTCACCGTCAGCCCGGCGGCGCTCAGCGCCGCGGCGAACTCGCGTGCTGCCTGTGCCTGTGCACCCTCCGAACCGTCCATGTTGAACGGAAGGCCGATGACGATCAGCGCGACACCCTCGGCCCGCGCCAGCGCCGCCAGGGCGGCGAGATCGGCATCGGTCCCACGCCGGCGCAGCGCCGGACGCTCGAAGGCCATGCCCGTCTCGGTATCGGCGATCGCCAGGCCGATGCGACGACTGCCGTGGTCGACCCCGAGCAGACGGCTCACGGCGACGGCGAGACCGATGGATCGTCCGCGGCCGGATCGTCGATCCGTACCTCCAGGCGCCAGCCCAGTGTCGGGAGCTCGCTCACCCAGCCGGGCCAGGTGTCGATTCGCACCTGTCCCAGGTCGGCCAGCTCCGCCCGGGCGGCCTCGATGGGCATTCCTGCCACGCGCTCGCCGATCCCATCGGCGTCGAGGCGCCTCGCCGACCGCGCGCTCACCGAGGCGGCCACCTCGAGCGCGCCATTCTCGCGTCGCGCCTCCCCGATCGACACCTCGATCGACGCCAGCAGCAGCACGTGGTTCGCCGGCACCGCGGAGGCGTCATCGAGCAGCTGCTCGCGCGCCGTCGCCTCGATCTCGTCCTCCGCAAGCGTCGCGCGATCGTAGGCGAGCGTCCCGGTCAGCGTGAAGCTCGCCTCGTCGCGTGTTCCGACCAGGCCGTCGGGAACCTCGATCACCGGCTGCGGCGGCTCGATGGGATCGGCGAAGACGCCGCCATCGGTCCCGGACAGCTCTTCGGACACGCGGCCGGCGAGCTCCTCGCGCAGGGCAGCCATCGCCGCGTCCACGTCCGCCTGCTCGATGACCGGGCCGGAGCTCTCCAGCCCGCCGGCGGTCGGCGCCTCGTTAAGCACCAGCGTCTGCGTATTCTGCGGGAACCCGCGCAGCCGGTTGCGTGTCTGCTCGTCGAGGATCGTGTCGATCTCCATGGCCGCCACGTTGCCGCCGGGTCCAGCCGCCTCCGCGAGGATGGGAGCGAAATTCAGGCCGGGGGCGATGAAGCCGGCGCCGGTCAGCGAGCCCCCCTCCACCACCACCGCCGTCGTCGTCACAAACCTGATCTCGCCTGCCGCGACCTGCGTCTCGGCGGGCACCTCGATCGCGACGATGTTGTAGTTGCGGAACGTGACCTGTCCGCTCGCGGGCACGAAGTCCTGGTAGCTGCCGGTGGCCGTGCCCTCCTGCGTGGCCTCCACCGTTCCCGCGACCAGGTCGGGATCGTCGAAGCGCAGCCGGTACTCGACAGGCCCGACGCGCGCCACCTCGGGCGCGATGCGGATGGTGGCCGCCGGCAGCACGACCGCTCCGGCCACGCCGACTCCCCCGAGCAGGATCCCCACGGCGAGCAGCGGAATGAGGGGCAGCGCCCGCCCCCGGCGTCGAGCGGCTCGCGGCCGCCCTGCTTCGGGCGGCGGCGCCCGCTGGACCGGTACGGGCCGTGTCTCGTCCCCCCGCGCCGAGCGAGGCGCGAGAGCGGCGGCCGAGTCCGCCGCCGTCACCGTCGTCGGGTCGTCCCCGCGCACGACATGGATCGATGCCCGGCGTGGCTCGGCAGGCTCGACCGGAGCCGCGACCCGGGCGTCCGTCACCGAGCCGTAGGCGCTCAGCCCGGCCTCGGACGCCAGCGAGCGCGTCAGTGCGTCACCGACGACGGCGACCTCACGGTGGTCGGTCCCGGCCAGGGTCGCGAGCAGCCGCAGGGAAACCGCGCTGGAGGTCGCCTTCGAACGTCCCGGAGCAACGAGCACCACGCGGCCGGGAACCGCGTCGCGCACCCGGCGCACGACCGTGGTGATCTCGTCGTCGGGCTCCAGGTAAAGGAGGATCGAGTCGGTCACAGCCTCAGCGCCTGCACGGCGCCGCGCATGGCGCGGTCGAGGGCCGATGCCTGTGCGTCGAGGATCAGCGCCTGGTGGGCCAGCGCCATGGGCGTCACGTCCTGGCGCGTCTCGAGCCTGCCGGTCGCGTCGCGCAGGCCGGCGACGTCACCCGGAGCAAGCGCACGGACCTGGGGACGGCGCGCGAACGGCATGCGTTGCCACCATGCGTCATCATCGAGCGCCTCGCGCACCTGCGCCAGGTCCGCGCCGCCTCCGCACAGATAGATCCGCCCGGGCAGCAGCTCGCCGGCGGCAAGGTCCGCGATCATCAGCTCCACCCCGGCTCGCCACACGAGCGCATCCTCGCGCAGCAGCGCCTCCGCCGCCTCCCGCTCGACCGCCTCGGGCAGGTCGTCGCCGTTGCCGAGCGCCAGCTTCAGCGCCTCGGCGCGCGCGAAGGGCAGGGCGAAGCGCTCGGCGAGGCCCTTGGTGAAGGCACGGCCACCGAGCGCCAGCATCTTGGTCCCGGCGATCCCACCGCGGCGCACGAGGGCGACGTCGGTGGTTCCGCCGCCCACGTCCACGAACACCGCGCCGGCGTCGCCCAGCTCTCCCGGATCGAGGCAGGTGGCGACCGCGTAGGGCTCCGCGATCACGCCCAGCAGCTCGAGCCCGAGCGCGGTGGCCACCGACTGCAGGGCCCCGAGGTGGACCATGGGCGCAAAGGCGTTGAAGAGGCTGAGCTCGAGATGGGCGCCGGTGAAGCCGATGGGATTGCTGACGGGGTAGCCGTCGATCTTCATCTCGACGATGGCCGCGTGGACGAGCCGCACCTCGAGCCGCTCGATGCCCGACTCCCAGGCAAGCAGGCTCTCCGCCTCACGCAGCGCGGCGGACTGCGCGCGTGCGACGATTCGCTCCAGCTCCTCGTCGTTGAGCGGGACGCGACCGTCATCGCGGCGCTGGACCAACACGCTGGTCGTCCCCTTCACCAGCTCGCCGGCGATGCCCACGGCTGCCGCGAGCGGGCGCATGCCCGCCATCTCGCGGGCCTCGTCCATCGCCGCGCGGCAGTTGGCCACGACCGCGTCGATATCGCTCACCGTGCCTGATTGCATGTGCGTCAGACCCTGCCGCCGGCGCCCGGTGCCGCGGATGATTCCGACGAGCCGGCCGGCCTCGTCACGCTCGGCGCTCACGACCAGCGCCTTGGCGACCTCGGTGCCGATGTCGAGCGCGGCGATCGCCACCGGCCGGCCGTCGTTCCGCACGGCCGTGGCGCGAACACGGTCGGCGACGCGGCCAAGCAGCTGCTGCATGGCGGCCACGTCGCGCGTCAGCGAGCCTCGAGCCGCTGCAGCGCCTCGAGCGCCAGGCGCGCCGCCTCGCGTAGTGCTTCGTCGAGACGCGACGGGTCCTTGCCGCCGGCCTGGGCCAGCTCCGGCCGTCCCCCGCCGCCGCCGCCGATCATCGGTCCGGCGGCACGGACGACCGCCACTGCGTCGAAGCCCTCGGCGGCCAGGTCTCGGCTGGCTGCCACCATCAGCGAGGGCTTGCCGTCCGATGCTCCAACAGCCACCGCCACGAAGCGGCCGGTCATGCCGCGCAGATCGTCCGCGAGCCCGCGCAGCGCCGAGGCATCCGCGTCGGCGTACGCCTGCACGATGACCTTGGCGCCTCCCGCGTCCTGCGCGGCGTGCAGCGC
>JBOGTC010000045.1:0-25137 GCA_050692055.1 Candidatus Limnocylindria bacterium
TGACATCTTCGCCGTCCGGGGAGGGTGGACGACGTCGATGCTCACTGCCTAAGCAGCGAGGGCGTAACTATCGTTGCCAGTTACAGCAATTGCCCGCTTTTTTACGAGGCCTGCGAGCAACCTCGACCTGCGATTCTCGGTCCCCGGGCACTGTCGAAACCTGACATCCCCACGGAACCGATCGGGGCTCATTGTACCAGACCGATGCGCCGAAGTGAACAGGCGTTCGGTCCTACAGCTTGATCCGTCCCGACGTCTTCGTCTCGCGCTCGAGCTCGCGGCGCATGTCCCGCTCGGCGATGCTTCGGCGCTTGTCGTGCGCCTTCTTGCCGCGGGCGACGCCCAGCTCCAGCTTGGCCATCCCACCGCGGATGTAGAGTCGGAGCGGCACGATGGTCAGGCCCTTGGCCGTGGTGAGCCCGGTCAGCTCGTCGATCTCGCCGCGGCGCAGGAGCAGCTTCCGCGTTCGCAGCGGCTCGTGGTTATAGCGATTGCCCTGCTCGTAGGGCGCGATATGGGCGCCGATCAGCCACACCTCGCCGCGCTCGATCCGCGCGTAGGCCTCGGCGATGTTGACGCGATGGGCGCGGATCGACTTGATCTCGGTCCCGGTCAGCACGAGACCAGCCTCGAGCGTCTGCTCGATGGCGTAGTCGTGCCGGGCGCGTCGGTTGACGGCGATCGTCTCGTCGGGCATCGGTCCATCGGTCCAGGAAAGGAGGAGAGCCGGCGGCGAACATGGAAAGAGCCGGCCTGTTTCGGCCGGCTCCTCCGTCGCTACACCACGCGAAGCTGTGTTAGCGCACCGCCTCGGTGGTGGCGTGCTTGGAACTACTCACTGCACACCACCTCCTTTCGTTGGGCGCGATGCTAGCAGAACCGATGAAGCGGCACAACGCCCAGCGTCACCGGCAGCTGCAGGCTGCCCGAGGGCGAGCCGGGCGGCGACGGATCGGGCTCGTCAGGCTCATCAGGCTCGGCCTCGGCACCGACGCCCGGCCTGCTGAGAAAAGCAAGCGCCCGATCGAGCGCCACATCCTCGTCGGGCGGGGTCTCCGCGGTCCGGGCCGCGCCGATATCGGGCTGGATGCCGTTGGGAGCGACGGAGTTGTGCCCGGGCGTGAACCATCGGCTGATGGTGATGCGGACGCCGCCGTCGTTCTCCAGCCGGCTCCAGACCTGCACCGTGTCCTTGCCGAAGGTCGGCTCGCCGATGATGGTCGCGCGGCCGGACTCCTGCAGCGCCGCCGCCACGATCTCCGAGGCCGATGCGCTGCCGCCGTTCACGAGGACGACCAGCGGGATGCCGGGATCGGTGGCCACGCCGTCGCCGGTGGCGCGCCACTCGCGCACGTCGTTGCCGGCCGACTCCTGGCTGAAGATGAGCCCCTCTTCGATGAACTGGCTGGCGACTTCCTGAGCGGCCTCGATGTACCCGCCCGGGTTGTCGCGAAGGTCGAAGACAATCCTGGTGGCCCCGTCGTCGATCAGGTCGGCCAGCGCCTCGCGGAACTGTTGGCTCGAGGCGTCGGAGAAGCCGTTGAGCTCGACGTATCCCACGTTGCCGTCGATGAGCCTCGCCTCGACCTCCTGCAGCGTGATCTCGGCGCGGGTGATCGTCACGTCGAACGGCTCGCCCCCATCACGCTGGATGGTGAGCGTGACGTCGGTCCCCTCCTCGCCGCGGATCTGGTTGATCTGGTCCTGCATCGTCGAGCCGTTGACGGAGTCGCCGTCGACGGCGGTCACGACATCCCCCGCCTGCAGGCCCGCGGCCTCGGCAGGTGTGCCGGCCAGGGGCGCGACAACCACGAAGACACAGGTGGCGGTGAACTGGTCGCAGGCGGCCAGGTCGCTGGGGTCATCGAGGTTCTTGATGGCCATCTCGGCGCCGATGCCCGAGAACTTGCCGGAGAGATCACCCAGCGCCCGCTGGTACTCCTCCGGCGCCATGTAGCCGGAGTAGGGATCCTCGACGCCGTACTGGAACATGCCGCGGATGGCGCCTTCCGCCAGCTTGGTGTCATCGAGCTCGTCGACGTGCTCGGCCTTGAGCCGGTCGTACGCCTCGCAGAAGGCGGCAAACTCCTCGGCTGGCGCCGCGCAGCTCGTGCCGCCCGCGCCGCCGCCGCCAGCGGCGAGGTAGCCGCCCAGGAAGAGCAGGGCACCGACGACCGCGGCCAGCATGAGCGAGACCACCCAGGCGACCGTCGTGCCGCCGCGCGCGGATGCGGGCGGCGCCGTCTCAGGCGTGGGAGAAGGACTAAATTCGGGCATCAGGAAGTCGAGTCTAGCCCAGAGTGGCCTCGCGCTCCGGGGCGTGCGTCATGTGGTGGCCGAGAGGTACGACCGTACGCTGATCCAGGAGCCGAGCGCCCCGACGCCCAGGCCTACTCCGAAGATCAGGAGCGAGAGCGTCGTCAGGAACTGTGCGCTCACTGCGGTCGGCATCTGGAAGACGCGGACCATCGCCGGCTGGATCGGATCCCAGACCATCGACACCAGCACGACCGTGATGATCGCTCCGATGAGGCCGCACAGAATCCCCTCCAGGATGAACGGCCACCGGATGAACGAGTCCGAGGCACCCACCAGGCGCATGATCTCGATCTCGTTGGCACGGCTGTAGACCGCGATGCGGATCGTGTTGATGATCATGAACAGGACCGTCAGGCCCACCAGCCCAATCGCCACGATGCCCACCGTGCGGACCACGTTGATCACTCCGAGCAGGTTGTCGTACTCGGCCTGCTGGGTGATGATCCGCTCCACTTCGTCACGCTCGCTGAGCATCTCGGTGACCGATGACGAGGAGTTCGGATCGGTCAGGCCGATCTCGAGGCTGGCGAATAGCTGGATGTCTGCGCCCCCGACGTCGAGCTCGCGGCCGGTCTCCCGGTAGGACTCCTGCAGGCGGCGCATCGCCTCGTCGGGGGAGACATAGTCGACTGTCGCGACCCCCGGCAGCGCCTCGACGTCGGACCTGAGGCGATCGAGCCGGTTGTCGGAGAGGTTGTCCACCAGCCGCGCCGTCACCGCCACCTTGCTCTCGATGAACTCGAGGCCCGAGTTCAGGCCGCTGATGACGATGAACAGCGATGCCAGCAGGACCAGCATCAGGATCACCGTGGCGGTGGCAGCCAGGCTCATCATTGCGTTGCGCCAGAACCCCTGCCAGGCCCGGACCACGCTGAAGCCGATGAACCGCGCGAAGGCCATCGGTCAGTACTCTCGCTCGTAGGCGGCGGCCGACTCGTCCCGCACGAGCCGACCGTGCTCGAGCGCAAGGACGCGCCGCCGCATGGCGTTCACGATCTCCTGGTTGTGCGTCGCCATGAGCACCGTGGTCCCGAGCTGGTTGATCTGGATCAGGAGCTGGATGATCTCCCAGCTGGTGACCGGGTCCAGGTTGCCGGTGGGCTCGTCCGCGATGAGGATGGCGGGGTCGTGGACCAGTGCCCGCGCGATGGCGGTGCGCTGCTGCTCGCCGCCCGACAGCTGCGTCGGGAGGTGGTGCGAATGCTCGTGGAGGCCCACCAGGTTGAGGAGCTGTGGCACGCGCGCGCGCACGTGGGCGCCGGGAGCGCCGGTCACCTCGAGGGCGAAGGCGACGTTCTCCCAGACCGTTTTGTTCGGCAGCAGCCGGAAGTCCTGGAAGACGATGCCGATCCGCCGTCGCAGCGCCGGCACATGGCGGCGGCGCAGGCGAGCCACATCGCGACCGGCGACGGCGACGCGCCCGGAGGTCGCCAGCTGCTCACGGATGAGGAGCCGGATGAACGTGCTCTTGCCGGCGCCCGAAGGTCCGACCAGGAAGACGAAGTCCCCGGCCGGGATCGTGACGTTGACGTCGTCGAGCGCGACCTTGCCGTTGGGATAGGTCATCCCGACGTCCATCATGCTGATGACCGGGGCATCGGTCTCGTCAGCGCGCGCCGAGATGCGGCGCAGGATGGTGGCGGTCATCGGTCTGCGGGCCATCCTAGCATCGGCGCACTCGGCGCCCGGGGATGACTTTGCCTACGACGGTGGCGGCTTGCCCACCCGCCAGCGCAGGTAGCCCTCGACGAAGGCGTCGAGGTCGCCGTCGAGCACCGCCGACGGATTGCTCGTCTCCACGCCGGTGCGCAGATCCTTGACCATGGTGTAGGGCTGCAGCACGTAGGAACGGATCTGGTTTCCCCATCCCGCCTCGACATGCTCCCCGCGCAGGCGCGCCATCTCCGCCTCGCGCTCCTCCATCTGCCGCTCGACGAGCCTGGCGCGCAGCACCGACATCGCGCGGTCGCGGTTCTGGTGCTGGCTTCGTTCGCTCTGCACCGCCACCACGATGCCGGTCGGCAGGTGGGTGAGCCGCACGGCCGAATCGGTCTTGTTGACGTGCTGCCCTCCGGCACCGCTGGCCCGGTAGGTGTCGACGCGCAGGTCCTTGTCATCGATCTCGACCTCGGCGTCCTCGGCCACCTGCGGCATGACCTCCACCAGCGCGAAGCTGGTGTGGCGCCGCTTGGCCGAGTCGAAGGGGCTGATGCGAACCAGCCGATGCACGCCGCGCTCCCCCTTGAGCCGCCCGTAGGCCCAGCGCCCGTCCACGACGAAGCTCACGCTCTTGAGGCCCGCCTCCTCTCCCTCGGTCGCCTCGAGGATCTCCTGCTTGTGCCGGTGCTGCTCCGCCCAGCGCAGGTACATCCGCAGCAGCATCTCGGCCCAGTCCTGGCTCTCCGTCCCGCCGGCACCTGCATGGACCGATACGATCGCCGCCAGCTCATCGTGCTGATCCGACAGGAGGAGCTGCTGCTCCATCCGCTTCCAATCGGCCTGGAGGGCCGATAGCTCGCGCTCGAGGTCAGGCTGCAGCGAGGCGGCCTCGTCCGGATCGGCGGCGGCCATCTCGGCCATCTCGGCGAGGCCCGTGGCGCGCTTTTCAAGGTCGCGCCAGGCAGCGATCTCGGAACGCAGCTCCTCCGCGCGTCGCAGCGTCAGCTGCGCGGCGGCCTGGTCATCCCACAGGTTCGGGTCCGCCGAGCGCTCGGTCAGCTCGGCGAGCTCGGATTCCTTCGTGGCCAGGTCAAAGGCGCACCGCCGTGTCGGCGACCAGCTGCGCCAGACGCAGCGCCTCGTCCCTAATTGCGTCCAACCGACGCCAGCATGGGGAGCTCCATCTCGGCCAGGCGGTTCGTCTTCGTGCGCACCTTGGCCGGGTTCACGCAGGGGCAATAGTCCTGGCGCGGACAGACGCCACAGTTCCCGTCGCAGTCGAGGGTCGCCGCGTAGCTGCAGCGCATGCAGTCACGCTCGCACATGATGAGGTCTTCGTAGGGGAGGGTCGGATCTCGGAAGCGTGTGACCGGTGGTAGGTGAGCCGCCGAGGAGACGGGGAGGGGGACGGAGGCTCTTGGCGGTGCGGTCAGCTGCTTCACGAATCCCTCCATCTATGGCGGGCCGGCGAGGTCACCGTGTCTCGCGACCATCGTTGCGCTCATCGTAGCGGCTCGATCAGATATCGCAACCCTCACCGCGCGCTCGATACCCGACTGTCACGCTCCGTGGCACTTCTTGTATTTCTTGCCGGATCCGCAGAAGCACGGATCGTTGCGGCCGATCTTGGGGCCGGAGCGCGCCGGCTGGCCTGCGCCGTTGCCCGATCCCGCGACCGCCGTGGCGGTGGCCGCGCCGGATGAGGTCGTCGTGGCGCCTCCCGCGACCGGGGCACGGCCCTCTGTCATGTTGCGTGCCATGCTCCGCTGCTGCGGAGGCTGCTGCTGGACCGACACGCGGAATATCGTGTGTGTCACGTCATGGCGGATGGTGGTCTTGAGCTCGTCGAACATCCGATACGCCTCGATCTTGAACTCGTTCAGCGGATCTCGCTGCGAGTAGGCGCGCAGGCCGATGCCCCGGCGCATGTCGTCGACGGCGGTCAGATGCTCGACCCACAGCGCGTCGATGACGCGGAGGAGCACGAGCCGCTCGAGGACGCGGATGCCCTGCTCGCCGGTCTCGGCGCGCTTCCGCTCGTAGTGCTCCGAGACCAGCGCCGTCAGCTGCTCCATCAGCGGGCCCGGATCGTTGGCGTCGTCCACCACCCGCAGCTCGGCGTCGGTCAGGGCCGGGAGCATCGTGGCGAGCTGCGCCTTGAGGCCGTCGCGGTTCCATTCGGCGGCATACTCGGCGGCCGTGTGCTCCGCGACGAGAGCGGCGACCTCGTCCTCGAGCATGAGTTGCACCGTGGGCGACAGGTCCTCCGAGCGCAGGATCCGGTCGCGCTCGCGATAGATCGTCTCGCGCTGGCGGTTGATGACATCGTCGTACTGCACGACGTGCTTGCGCACGTCGAAGTTGTAGCCCTCGACGCGCGTCTGGGCGCCCTCGATGGTGCGGCTCACCATCTTCGATTCGAGCGCCGTGTTGTCGTCGAAGCCGAGCGTCCGCATGAGGCCCTGCACGCGGTCGTTGGCGAAGCGCCGCATCAGATCGTCCTCGAGCGACAGGTAGAACCGGCTGCTGCCGGGGTCGCCCTGCCGTCCCGCGCGGCCGCGGAGCTGGTTGTCGATGCGCCGCGCCTCGTGGCGCTCGGTGCCCACGATGTGCAGGCCGCCCGCCGCGAGCACGCGCTCCTTGTCGGCGGCGCACTCGCGCTCGGCCTCCTCCAGCGCTGCGGCGTACTGCTCCGGCGTGGCGTCGAGGACGTTTGTGCCCTTCTTGTGCAGGAGATCGGCGGCGAGCATCTCGGGGTTGCCGCCCAAGAGGATGTCGGTGCCCCGGCCGGCCATGTTGGTGGCGATCGTCACCGCCCCGGATCGGCCTGCCTGCGAGACGATCTCGGCCTCGCGCTCATGGAGCTTGGCGTTCAGCACGTTGTGCTTGATGCCGCGCCGCTTCAGCATGTCGCCGAGCATCTCGCTGACCTCGACGCTGATCGTGCCGACAAGGACCGGACGGCCCTTCTCGTGCTCCTCCACGATCTCCTCGACCACCGCCTCCCACTTGCCTTTCTGGCTTGCGTAGACGAGGTCGGCGTAGTCGCCGCGGATCATGTCCTTGTTGGTCGGGATGACCACGACCTCGAGGTTGTAGATCTTGGCGAACTCCTCCGCCTCGGTTTCGGCGGTGCCCGTCATGCCGGCGAGCTTGTGGTACATGCGGAAGTAGTTCTGGAAGGTGACGGTCGCAAGCGTTCGCGACTCGTTCTGGATCTTCACCCCTTCCTTGGCCTCGACGGCCTGGTGCAGACCCTCCGACCAGCGGCGCCCGGGCATCAGGCGCCCGGTGAACTCGTCGACGATGACGATCTGGCCGTCCTTGAGAACGTAATCGCGATCCCGCTGGTAGAGGACCTGCGCCTTCAGCGCCTGCTCCAGGTGGCGGGCCAGGCTGAAGTCGTCGGCGAACATGTTCTCGACGCCCAGCCAGCGCTCCATCTTGTCGGTGCCGGCCTCGGTGATGGCCACCTGCTTGAACTTGGCGTCCACGATGTAGTCCTCCTCGGCGGCCAGCCGCGGCACGAGCCTGGAGAACTGCATGTACTTGTCAGCCGATTCCTCCGCCGTGCCGGAGATGATCAGGGGTGTCCGCGCCTCGTCGATGAGAATGTTGTCGACCTCGTCGACGATCGCGTAGAAGTGTCCGCGCTGGGCTCGGGCGTTCAGATCGACGACGAGGTTGTCGCGCAGGAAGTCGAAGCCGAACTCGTTGTTCGTGCCGTAGGTGACGTCCGCGCCGTACGCCTCGCGGCGAGAGACCGGGCGCAGGTCGCGCAGCCGCTCGTCGGTGGCCGGGAAGTCGGGATCGAAGATGAAGGCGGTATCGTGCTGGATGGAGCCAACGCTCATGCCCAGCCGATGGAAGATGGCGCCGATCCACTGCGCGTCGCGCTTGGCCAGGTAGTCGTTGGGGGTCACAACGTGGACGCCACGCCCGACGAGCGCATTCAGGTAGGCCGCCAGGGGCGCCACGAACGTCTTGCCCTCGCCGGTCCGCTGCTCGGCGATCGCTCCACGGTGCAGGACGATGCCGCCCATGAGCTGGACGTCGTAGTGGCGCTTGCCGAGCCCGCGCACCATCGCCTCACGCACGGCGGCGAAGGCCTCCGGCAGCACCTCCTCGAGAGCGGCGTTGATCTGCTTGAGCTCGGCCTCGCGCTGCTGCTTGAGCCGATCCGCCAGGCGTGCCGCGTCGGCGCCGGCCAGCGCGGATTCGTCCGCGTCCTCCTCAGGATCGTTCTCCCGCAGCTCGATGGGCGTCAGGATCGCGCCGAGGTGGTCGCGCAGGCGGGCGCGCAGCTCATCGGACTTTGCCTTGAGCCCGTCGTCTGATAGGGCCTGGGTTTCTGGCTCGAGCTCGTTGATGCGGTCAACGATCGGCTGGAGGGCCCGGACCTCTCGCTCGTTCGAATCGGTCAGGCGGTTGAGGAACTTGAACATCGGGCAGTCGAGTATACCCGCGAAGGTGGGTTCGACTGGATGGCCACCCTCGCAGGCCGCCCTCAGCCGCGAAGGATGTCGCAGGGGCGCAGGACAATCAATCCGATGGCGTCGCGCCGAGCCGTCGTGGCGACGGGAATGCGGCCTGCAGATCCGGGCGCTCGACCTGGAAGAGCTCCTCAGCCTCGGAGAGGCCACGGAGCCGATGCGGGCCCAGGCTGCGGAGCACGACCTGGGGCGGCAGGGCGTCACCGGAGGCATCGCGGGCGGCGGCGGAGAGCAGGATCTGGCCGCCATGCGCCGCCGAGCAGACGCGCGCCGCGGCGTGCACCGCAAGGCCGACATACCCAGTGTCCGTCAGCGTGGGCTCTCCGCTGTGGATCCCGATCCGAAGGCGGATCTCGCGGCGCCCGGGCCAGGTACTGTCACCGATCGCGCGGTCGATGGCGAGCGCAGCCTCGACTGCCGCTGTGGCACGCTCGAACACGGCGAAGTACTCGTCGGCGCGCGTGTCGACGGTGCGGCCGCCGCTGCGCTCCACGGCCGCATGCTGGATGGCACGCAGCCGCTCGAGCACGCCGGCATACCCGTCGCCGAGGCGGCCGAGCAGACCGGTCGAGTCCTCGATGTCGGTGAAGAGGAAGGTCACGACTCCGATGGGCAAACTGCGAACGTCCGTGGATCGTGCCGTCACCTCGTGGTGGAGCCGCTCGTTCTCAAGCGTCAGTGATCGCAGCTGGCCACTGATGAAGCCCACCGGCACGATGCCGTACTTGCGCGCGGCCTTCAGCAGCCGGGTCCGCGCCTGCTCCCTGGCCGCCTCATCCTCGAACGCCACCCTGCTGAAGCGCGCGAGCGCGTTGCGCACGTGCGCCTGGTCGTGGATCGGCAACCGCCGCCGCCGTCGCGAGTCGATGTACGCGAAGGCGCTGTCGGGCAACTGGGCCCGGTGCTTCCCATCCAACTGCGCCATGACGACATCATCGCGCAATCGACGCGGGGCTGCCGAGGCGGGGCCGGCTCCTAGCCGACGCTCACCCGAAAGGGCTCGCGCTCGTCCTCTTGCTCGTCGGCTTCGGCGGGGATGGTCTCCGCGTCCTCGTCCGCCCGCTCGTCCCAGAAGGTCATGTTCTCGACGAGGTCGACCTCCGACGAGAACAGCGCGCCGACACTCTCGCCGCGGTGGATGCGCTTGATCGCCTCGCCGAACAGCGGAGCGACGCTGAGGACCGTGATGCGCGGATCATCGGCCGCCTCCGGGGGCAGCGGGATCGTGTCGGTGATGATCACCTCGGTCAGCGCGCTGCCAGCGATCTTCTCGAGGGCCGAGCCGGAGAAGACACCGTGCGTGGCGCACGAGTAGATCGCATTCGTGCCGGCCGCCTCGAGCGCCCCGACCGCCTCCATCAATGATCCGGCGGTCATGATCTCGTCATCGATGATCACGGCCGTCTTCCCGGTCACCTCGCCGATGATGTTCATCACCTCGGTCCGGTCCTGGTTGCCCAACCGCCGCTTCTCGACGATCGCCAGGGGGGCGGAGAGGAGCTCGGCGAAGTGCCGCGCCTTCTTGGCGAAGCCCAGCTCGCTCACGACCACGATGTCATCCAGGTTCTTCGCCTTGATGTGCGCGCAGATCAGGTTGACCGCGGTGAGCTCGTCGACCGGGATGGAGAAGAATCCCTGGATCTGGCCCTGGTGAAGATCCATGGTGAGGACCCGATCGGCCCCGGCCACGGTGAGCATGTCCGCGATCAGTCGCGCCGTGATCGGCACCCGCGGCTGGTCCTTCTTGTCCGACCGGCCGTAGCTGTAGTACGGGATGACAGCCGTGATCCGTCCGGCGCTCGCGCGCTTGAATGCGTCGATCATGATCAGCAGCTCCATGATCGACTGGTTCACCGGCCGGCTGGTTGGCTGGACGAGGAAGACGTCCTGCTCGCGCACGTTCTCGAGGATGCGGACGAAAATGTTCTCGTTCGCGAACTGGAAGACCTCGACGTCGCCCATGCGCGTCTTGAGGTAGCGGCAGATGCGCTCGGCCAGGGGGCGGTTGGCGTTGCCGGCGTAGATGCTGAACTCGTCGGCGTACACGGCGTCGTCTCCTGCGGCGCTGGGTCAGGCACGCCCGATTCTAGCGGCCCGCGGCGGGCAGTGTCGCCTGGTCGACCCGACCACGGCATTCGGGCTGATCGCGGCGGACTTCATTGGGCCCCCACCCGTTGGCGTTGAAGGCGACGGCCGGACCAGCGCTTGAGCGCCGGCGCTAGACTCGGCCGATGGCAGCGTGCCGCTCCTGCGGTTCCGACAACGCGGACGCCGCGAAGTTCTGCTCGGAGTGCGGGGCGTCGCTCGCCGCGGCTCCAGCGCCGGGCCGAGAGGAGCGCAAGGTCGTCACAGTCGTCTTTGTGGACCTCGTGGGATCCACGGCGATGGCGGAGACGAGCGACCCCGAGGACGTCCGGGCGCTGCTGCGCGTCTACCACCTGCGCGCTCGTGACGCGCTCGAGAGCTTCGGAGGGAACGTGGAGAAGTTCATCGGCGACGCCGTGGTGGCGGTCTTCGGCGCACCGGTGGCGCACGAGGATGACCCGGAACGGGCCGTTCGTGCAGCGCTCTCCGTGCGGGAGGCCATCGCACAGCTGAACGAGGAAGCGGCGGGTCGCGACCTGCACGTGCGGATCGCGGTGAACACCGGAGAGGCGCTCGTTACGCTCGGGGCATCCCCGGGCGAAGGCGAGGCGATGGTGGCGGGGGACGTGATAAATACGGCCGCGCGGCTCCAGTCGGCCGCGCCCGTGGACGGGATCCTCGTCGGCGAGCAGACCCATCGCGCGACCGACCGCGAGATCTTGTACCGCGACTTCGACCCGGTCGAGGCCAAGGGCAAGGCCGAGCCGATCACGGTCTTCGAGGCGGTCGAGCCGCGCTCGCGCCTCGGAGTCGACCTCGGCGGTGGAGGGCGTGCTGAGCTGGTGGGGCGTGACGCGGAGGTCGATGTCCTCGTCGATGCGCTCGGTCGCTCGCGTCGGGAGCGCTCGACACAGCTCGTCACGCTCGTCGGCGTTCCTGGTATGGGGAAGAGCCGGCTCGTGTTCGAACTCGGCCGGGTCGCGGACGAGGACGAGGAGCTGATCACCTGGCGCCAGGGTCGCTCGCTGCCATACGGCGAGGGCGTCTCGTACTGGGCGCTCGGCGAGATCGTGAAG
Source organism: Candidatus Limnocylindria bacterium (assembly GCA_050692055.1). GTDB lineage: Bacteria > Chloroflexota > Limnocylindria > QHBO01 > QHBO01 > JBOGTC01. Next base: position 11,633 of record JBOGTC010000045.1, read on the forward strand.
GCGCAGGCCGGCATCCTCGAGTCGGATCCCGCTGACGCCGCCGAGGCGAAGCTCGCCGAAGCCGTCGCCGTGCTGAACGACCCGGGCGAGCGATCCTGGGTCGAACGGCATCTGCGGCCGCTCGTCGGCCTGGGTGGGGACGAGGTCGGAACCGGCGATCGGCGGGGCGAGGCCTTCGCCGCCTGGCGTCGATTCCTCGAGGCTGTCGCCGAGAGCGGACCGGCCGTGCTCGTGTTCGAGGACCTTCATTGGGCGGATGACGGCCTGCTCGACTTCGTCGATGGTCTCATCGACTGGGTCGACGGCGTGCCGCTGCTCGTGATCTGCACGGCTCGTCCGGAACTGCTCGATCGCCGGCAGGGCTGGGGTGGCGGGAAGCGCAATGCGACCACGGTTTCGCTGTCGCCGCTCGGCGACGCGGACACGACGCGCCTCGTCCACGCCCTGCTCGAACGTCCGCTGCTCGACGTGGACGCCCAGCGGGCGCTCGTGGAGCGCGCTGCGGGCAACCCGCTCTACGCGGAGGAGTTCGTGCGCATGCTTCAGGCAGGAGCCGACGTCGAGGGAGGCTTGCCCGAGACCGTGCAGGGCATCGTCGCCGCTCGCATCGATCTTCTGCCCGCGGCGGAGAAGGAGATGCTTCAGCATGCCGCGGTGCTCGGGAAAGTGTTCTGGTCGGATGCTCTGGGCTCGCTGGGCGGGATGGAGTCGTGGCGCCTGACCGAGGCCCTGCGCTCGCTCGAGCGCAAGGAATTCGTGCGGCGAGAGCACCGGTCGGCGGTGGCAGGTGCGACCCAGCATGTGTTCGTCCATGCGCTCGTGCGCGATGCGGCGTATGGACAGCTGCCGCGTCAGGTCCGCGCCGAACGGCATCTCGCAGCAGCGACGTGGATCGAATCGCTCCCGGAGGACCGCGCCGAGGATCGCGCGGAAACCCTGTCCCACCACTATCTGACTGCTATCGAGCTTCTTCAGGCGGCAGGGATCGACGCGGCGGCACTGGGCGCCCGCGCCGTGGGCGCCTTGCAGAAGGCCGGCGAGCGAGCACTCGCTCTGAGCGCGTACCCTGCGGCCGCACGCTTCCTCGGGCGTGCGCTCGACCTCCTTCCTGACGGTGGTGAGCCGCCGCCCAGCCTCCTCCTGGCCGCTGGCAGGGCGTTTGGATTCGTCGGCCACGTGGGTGATGAGCTCAAGCGCGCGGTGGACGCGTTCGAGGCGGCCAGCGACTACGAACGGGCCGCCGAGGCGGCGGTCGAGGCCAGCTTTCATGGGTGGTTCAGCGGGGGTACGACCGACTCGCGCGCCTGGCTCGAGCGGGCGGACTCGCTGCTCGAAGGGAGGCCGGCATCCCGTGCGAAGGCGCTCGTCATCGCCGAGCGGGCACGAAGAGCGATGGTCGGATACCAGTACGCGACGGGCATCGCGCTGGCCGATGAGGCGGTGGCGCTGTCGAGCGGAGTCGGGGACGACGTTGTTCGCGCCGACGCGCTCGTGACACGCGGGGTCTGCCAGGTGGGTCTCGGCGACCGCAGGGGGATCCGGGTGCTGGAGGACGCTCTTGCCTCGGTCGGCCACCGGGGTCGCGTTGCCAGCCGTGCCCTCGTCAACCTGTCGAGTGCCTGGTCGATGATCGGCGACCTGCGTAAAGCCGCACTCACGGCAGAGCAGGGACTCCGGCTGGCGGAATCGGAAGGCGACGACCAGGGGGCATGGTTCAAGCGCGGGAACCTTGTCTCGTCCCGGTATTCCGTGGGCGAATGGGACGAGGCGCTGGCATTGGCCGAGTCCCTGCGCGTAGCCCCTGAGGCATTCCGTTACGTGGAGCCGTCCACACGCGGGACGCGCGCGTACATCCTGGATGCTCGGGGCAACGCGGACGCGGCGCTGGCTGAGATGCGACTGGGAATGGCGATCGCGAGGGAGATCGGCGACGTGCAGGTGCTGTGGCCGGCCCTCGTCGGCATGGCGCGGTTGACGCGGCGGCGCGGATTGCGGGCCGAGTCTGGGCGTGCGATTGATGAGCTCCAGACCGGGCTTGCCGCCAGCCAGACGCTCGGCGATCCCTCGGACTGGCAGGTGGAGCTCATGCTCGAGTTGATCGCCGCGGAGCGGCCGGAGGTCGCCGGGGACCTGCTGGAGCGCATGCCGGAGGTGCCTTGGCGTGACGTCTGCCGAGCAGTCGTTGGAGGAGACCACGCAGGCGCTGCGGAAGTCCTCGCCTCGATGGGCGAGCAGCCCCTTCAGGCCGAGCTTCGGCTACGCGCTGCGCGGACGTATGCGGCGGACGGGCGGCTGCATGAGGCCGAGCAACAGCTCGACCTCGCTCGCGCATTCCACCGCCGGGTCGGTGCCACCGCCTATCTGCGCGAGGCTGACGAGATCATCGCCGCCGCCTCGTAACCCGGGCCCACGCTCCGCTGGCGACGTTGCCATGACATGTGTGCCGGGGCCCGGCACCTTACGTACGTGGTGTGCCGGCCGAAGGGTCCCGGAACGGCCAGAACGATGACATCGGCGCGTCTCACGCACCGTATGTCACCGTTCGACCACGACTCATCTCCGTAAGGGGCTGCACCGAGCCCATATGTCACGGGAACGGAGCGAACACTACTTTGGCGGAACCTCAAGGAGCTGAGACGGTCCATGCCTCCCCACTCACGGCTCGGTTTCGGCGAGCTCCTCCGGGGCGCGGTCGTCGACGAAGACGGTGATCGACACGATCCGATCCTCGGCCTGCGGCTTCATGACCGTCACGCCGCGCGACGCACGCCGATAGCGGTTGATCCCGCCGACCTCGGTGCGCAGGATGGTGCCGAGCTCGGTGATGAGCATGACCTCCTCCTCGTCACGACCCACGAGGCGGATGGCCGCGACGTCGCCGGTGTCGGCGTTGAGCGAGTTCGCGATCACGCCGCCCGTGGCCCGATGCTTGACCGGGAAGTCGTCGACATCGGTCCGCTTTCCAAAGCCCTGCTCGGTGACGACGAGGAGCTGCTCGGACAGGTGCTCGACGACCTCCATGCCGATGACCTCATCGGGACCGCGCAGGCGGATGGCGGTGACGCCCATGGTGTCGCGACCCATTGGCCGTACCTCCGACTCGCGGAAGCGGGCGGCCTTGCCCTTCTTCGTGGCCACGATGATGTCGTTCTGTCCGTCCGAGAGTCCAACCCACTGCAGCTCGTCTCCAGCCTGCAGGTTGATGGCGATCAGGCCGTTGGCGCGGATGCGCCCGTACTCGGCCAGGGACGTCTTCTTGATCTTGCCCAGGCGCGTCGCCATGACGAGGTAGTGGTCCGGCTCGAACTGCGGCAGGCTGATGATGGCGCTGACGTACTCGCCGGAATCCACCTGAACGCCGGGCAGGTTGATGATGGGCGTACCCTTGGCCTGCCGCGTGGCGTCGGGAAGCGCGTGCACCTTGGTGATGAACACGCGCCCGCGGTTCGTGAAGAACAGGATGTTGTCGTGGGTGTTCGCCACGAGGAGATGGCGCACGGCGTCCTCGTCGCGCGTGATCATCGCCAGCTTGCCGCGGCCGCCGCGGCGCTGTGAGCGGAACGTCCCGATCTGCTGGCGCTTGATGTAGCCGCGCTGGCTCAGCGTCACCACGACGTCCTCGGCGGCGATGAGGTCCTCGGCAGTCAGCTCGCGGTTGGCATCGGCCTGGATGCGGGTCTTGCGATCGTCGCCGTACTTGCGCCTGAGCTCGGCGAGCTCGTCCTTGATGACGACCAGGATCTTGCGCGGGTTGGCGAGAAGATCCTCGAGCTCCGCGATCAGCTGGATGATGGACCGATACTCGTCCTCGATCTTCTTGCGCTCGAGCGCCGCCAGCCGCCGCAGCTGCATCTCCAGGATGGCGTTGGCCTGCGCGTCGGTCAGGCCGAACCTCTTCATCAGCGCCGATCGCGCGGCGTCCACGTCGGCCGCGGCGCGGATGGTGGCGATCACCTCGTCGAGGTTGTCGAGGGCGATCTTCAGTCCCTCGAGGATGTGCGCCCGCTCCTGGGCGCGCGCCAGCTCGAACTCGGTACGGCGTCGGACGACCTCGCGGCGGTAGCTGATGTAGTGCTCCAGCATCCGCTTGAGGCCCAGCGTCTGCGGCTGCCCATCGACCAGGGCGAGCATGTTGGCGCTGAAGCTCGTCTGCAGCTGCGTGTGCTTGAAGAGCTGCTGCATGACCGTGTGGGGTGAGCCGTCGCGCTTGACCTCCACGACGATCCGCATCCCATCTCTGTCGCTTTCGTCGCGAATGTCGCGAACGTCGGTGATCTTCTTGGAGCCGACGAGCTCGGCCATCTTCTCGATCAGGGTGGTCTTGTTGACCTGGTACGGCAGCTGGGTCACGACCACGGCCATGCCGCCCGCCGGGGTCTCCTCGAAGGCCACCTGGCCGCGGACCACGATCCGACCGCGCCCGGTGGCATACAGGTGCCTGATGGCATCGTTGGTCTCACGTTCACCAGTCACCGGGTTTCGCTGGTTCTCGAAGCGGAAGATCGTGCCGCCGGTCGGGAAGTCCGGGCCGGTGACGATCTCGCACAGGTCGTCGAGGCTGAGCTCCGGGTCGTCGATCAGCGCGTCGATGGCGGTGGAGACCTCGGTCAGGTTGTGCGGCGGGATGTTGGTCGCCATGCCCACCGCGATGCCGGACGAGCCGTTGACGAGCAGGTTGGGCAGCTTCGAGGGCAGGACCACGGGCTGCCGCAGCCGGCCGTCGTAGTTCTCGACGAAGTCGACCGTCTCCTTCTCGATGTCGGCCAGCATCTCGTCCGTGATCGAGGCCATCCGCGCCTCGGTGTAGCGCATCGCGGCCGGAGGGTCGCCGTCGATCGAGCCGAAGTTGCCCTGGCCGTCGACCAGCGGGTAGCGGAGGCTGAAGTCCTGCGCCATGCGCACGAGCGTCTCGTACAGCGCCAGGTCGCCGTGGGGGTGGTACTTGGCCATCGCCTCGCCGACCACGCCTGCACACTTGCGATAGGCCGCGGTCGAGCGCAGGCCCATCTCATGCATCGTGTACAGGATTCGCCGATGGACGGGCTTCAGGCCGTCGCGGACGTCCGGCAGCGCGCGCGCGACGATCACGCTCATCGCGTAGTCGATGTACGCGGTGCGCATCTCGTCCTCGATCGCCACCGGCCGGATGTTGCCGAGCCGCTGCATCTCCATCGGGCTGTGCTACCTCGTCGTTCGTGTCGTGTTTGTCGTCACTCGGCGCCGATGCCCGGAGCCGCCCGGTCGGGCGGCATGCCGTAGCGCTCCTTGAGCGCCGCCTTGTCCGACGGCGCAGCGCCCAGGTAGCGGCCACTGCCCTCGGCCACCAGGCGGCCATCCGGTCCGCGCACCTCGCCGCTCACCTCGTAGATGCGCCGCCGTCGGTTGGTGACGCGGCCCATTGCCTTGAGCCGCTCGCCCGGCGAGGCGGGGCTGCGATAGCGCGTCGTCAGCTCGGCGGTCACCGCCCAGGAGTCGAAGCTGGACGGGGCCCAGGCCATCACCTCGTCGAGCAGCGTGGCAATGATGCCGCCGTGCGCCTTGTCGCTCCAGCCGACGTAGTCGTCCCCCACCGTCCATTCGGTCCGGGCGGTTCCCTCGCCGAGCTCGATGTGCAGGCGCATCCCGATCCGGTTCTCGCCACCGCAGGCAAAGCAGTTGTGATCGGCGAACGCGTAGCGGCGACCGGCGTCGTCTACGATCGCCTGGCTGCTGCCGATGCTGCGTGCCTGCTCGTCCATGGCTACCAGCGGTCGTCCCCCTCCTCGGCGGCGTAGTCGGCCGCGCCCCACTCGTCGTCGCCTGAGCGACGCAGGCACTTGTCGGCGATCGCCAGGGCGAAGGCGTGGCTCACGGCGTACGAGTCGCGCAGCATGTTGACCGCCTCGCGGCGATCACCCACCCCATTCGCCTCGAGCAGCTCGCACCACTCGTCCAGGCTGCGGCCCGTCTTCTGGGTCACCTGCCGGATGTCGGCCACGTGTCGTGATGGCATCGGTCTTGTCTCTGGCCTTTCTCAAGCGGACGATCAGATGTCGAGGTTGCGTACCTTGCGGGCTTCGCCGCGGATGAAGTCGCGGCGGGGCTCGACCTTCTCGCCCATCAGGGTGCTGAAGATGTCGTCCGCCTCGGCGGCATCGCCCACGTCGACGCGCAGCAGGGTGCGCGTGTCGGGGTTCATCGTCGTCTCCCACAGCTGGTCGGCGTTCATCTCGCCGAGGCCCTTGAAGCGCTGGACGCTCACGTTCTTCGTCTTGCCGTCCCGCGACAGCTCCTTCACCGCGGCGTCGCGCTCCTTCTCGGTGGTCGCGTAGCGCGTCACCTTGCCGGTGCTGACCCGGAAGAGCGGCGGCTGGCAGATGTACAGGTACCCGTTCTCGATCACCTGGGGCATGTGCCGGTAGAAGAAGGTGAGGAGCAGCGTGCTGATGTGCGCCCCGTCGACATCGGCGTCGCTGAGCAGGCAGATGCGGTGATAGCGCAGCTTGCCGATGTCGAACGTCTCGCCGATCCCGGCCCCGAGGGCGATGACCAGCGGCCGGATCTTGTCACTCGATAGCACGCGGTCGATGCGTGCCTTCTCCACGTTGAGCATCTTGCCGAACATCGGCAGGATGGCCTGGTAGCGGCGGTCGCGCCCCTGCTTGGCCGAGCCGCCGGCGGAGTCGCCCTCCACGATGTAGAGCTCCGAGCGTGCCGGATCGCGCTCCTGGCAATCCGCCAGCTTGCCGGGCAGCGCCATGCCTTCCAGCGCGCCCTTGCGGATGACGAGGTCGCGCGCCTTGCGCGCCGCCTCGCGGGCGCGGGCCGCGGTCAGACACTTCTCGATGATGCGGCGCCCATCCGCCGGGTTCTCCTCGAGGTGCTGGACGATCCCATCGGTGACGACGTTCTGCACGATGCCCTTGATGTCCGCGTTGCCCAGCTTGGCCTTGGTCTGGCCCTCGAACTGTGGGTCAGTGAGCTTGACGCTGATCACGGCGGTCAGTCCCTCGCGCACGTCATCGCCGGAGAGGTTCGCCTCCTTCTCGTTGAGTGTCCCCGACTTGCGCGCCCACGTGTTGAGCGAGGTGGTCAGCGCGGCCCGGAAGCCCGCGACGTGGGTGCCGCCGTCGACGGTGTGAATGTTGTTGGCAAAGGGCAGGACGTTCTCCGCGAAGCCGTCGTTGTACTGCAGCGCGACCTCGACGCTCGTGCCCGCCACCACGCGCTCGACGTGAATCGGCCGGCCGTTCAGCACGTCACGGCGACGGTTCAGGTGGCGCACGAAGCTCGTCACTCCGCCCTCGAAGAAGAGGTTCTTCTCGCGATCGGCACGCTCGTCAGTCAGGCGAATCCAGAGACCCTTGTTGAGGTAAGCGGACTCGCGGAGGCGGGTGCTGATGGTGTCCCACGAGAAGTCGAGAGTCTCGAAGATCTGGGGGTCCGGCCTGAAGAAGGTGCGCGTTCCGTGCTGGCGCTTCCACGCTGGGTCGAGCCCACGGTTTGCCTCGACCGTGCCACCCTTGGCCGTGACGTTCATCTTCGGTGCGCCGCGTTCGAACTCCTGCACGTAGCGCTTGCCGTCGCGCAGGACCTCAACGCGCATCGTTTCGGACAGGGCATTCACGACGCTGACGCCCACGCCGTGCAGGCCACCCGAAACCTTGTAGCCGCCGCCGCCGAACTTCCCCCCGGCGTGGAGCACGGTCATGATCACCTCGAGGGCGCTCTTGCCGGTGGCGTGCTTGTCGACGGGGATCCCGCGGCCGTCGTCGACCACCTCGCAGCGACCGTCGTCGTGGAGCGTCACGTCGATCCGGGACGCCTGCTGCGCCATCGCCTCGTCGATACTGTTGTCGACGACCTCCCACACGAGCTGGTGGAGGCCACGCGCATCCGTGGAGCCGATGTACATGCCCGGGCGCTTGCGGACGGCCTGCAGGCCCTCCAGGACCTGGATGCTGGCCGCCGTGTAGCTCGACGCGCCCTTGCCGCGCCGGGTCTTCGGTGCTCGTTCGACGGTCATACGCGTGCAGCAACCTCGTGGTCTGGTTGGACCGATGCCGGGGGGCCGGCGTCGACGGTGCCGCCGCCCGCCCCCCGGGTGATGATCGAATAGATGCGGTCGAGCTCCTCGTCGGAGTAGAAGTCGATGACGACGCGACCGCCTCGGCGGGTGCGCACGATGCCCACCTTGGTGGCGAGAAGGCCGCGCAGCTGAGCCTCGACGTCCTGCAGGTCATGAGGGAGCTCGCGTGCCCGGCTTGGCCCATCCTCGGCGCGCTTGCGGCGGACCAGCTCCTCCGTCTGCCGTACGCTCAGCTGCCGGTCGACGACGATCTGGAGCACAGCGCGCTGCAGCTCGGGGACGCTGATCGCCGCCAGCGCCCGGCCGTGCCCCTCGCTGATGCGGCCCTCCACGATCGCCTGCCGCGTCTCGGGCGCCAGGTCGAGCAGACGGAGCGCGTTGCTGATCGCCACGCGGCTCTTGCCAACCTGGCGCGCCACCGCTTCGTGCGTCAGGTCGAAGCGCTCGATGAGCTCCCGATACGCGAGCGCCGCCTCGATGGCGTTCAGGTCCTCCCGCTGCAGGTTCTCGATCAGCGCCATCTCGAGCGACCCGCCGGCATCGGCCTCGCGCACGATGGCCGGGATGCCCGAGAGCCCCGCCAGCCGGGCGGCGCGCAGCCGGCGCTCCCCGGCGATGAGCTCGTAGCCGCCGTCAGCCAGCGGCCGCACCACGACCGGCTGCAGCACGCCATGCACGGCGATCGACGCTGCGAGCTCGCCGAGCGGCACGTCATCGAATCGGCTGCGTGGCTGGCTGGGATTGCGGGCAATGCGCTCGAGCGGAAGCTCCTGCACGCCACGCTCGTCACGCGTGCTCGGGATGAGCGCGTCGAGACCGCGGCCCAGGCCGAACGACCTGCCGCCGCGTGGTGCCCGGCTAGCCACGTCCCGCCACCTCGCCGGCGAGCTCGCGATAGGCGTCCGCCCCGCGAGAGGCGGGATCGTACAGCGCGATGGGCAGCCCATGGCTGGGAGCTTCGGACAGACGTACACTCCGAGGCACGACCGTGGTGAAGACGGTCCCGTTCATGTGCCGCCGCACCTCGTCGGCGACCTGCGCCGACAGCTTGGTGCGCGCGTCGTACATGGTCAGCAGCACCCCGTCGATCTCGAGACGAGGGTTGAGGCTCTCGCGCACGCGACGGATCGTGTTCACCAGCTGGCTCAGGCCCTCCAGCGCGTAGTACTCGGTCTGGATCGGAATCAGTACCCCATCTGCCGCCGTGAGCGCGTTCACGGTCAGCAGCCCCAGCGAGGGCGGACAGTCGATGAGGACGCGCTCGTAACGACCGTTCAGGCCTGCCAGGCTGGCCGCGAGACGCCGCTCGCGCGCCGGCACGCCAACCAGCTCCACCTCCGCGCCGGAGAGCGCCGGCGCCGAGGGTATGAGATCGAGGCCGTCGAGCATCGTGCCGATCACCAGCTCGCCGATGGCGACGCGATCGACGAGGCCATCGTAGCTCGATCGATCGAGCGTCCGACGATCGACACCCAGGCCGCTCGTGGCGTTGCCTTGTGGGTCGAGATCGATGACGAGAGTGGAAAGACCGGAGAGGGCGAGGTAGGCACCCAAGTTGACCACCGTGGTGGTCTTGCCGACGCCGCCCTTCTGGTTGGTGCACGCGGTGACTCGGACCACGAACGCTCCGCTGCGAGTTCAGATGGGCAGCCCAATTCTACCAGTTTCGGCGCTTACCGGCCCGTTACGCGACGCTTACTGAGCCACCCGGCCGCTGGTGCCTGATGGTGCCCCCCGTTCAGTTATCCACCCTCCGCGCATGGCCTATGTTTCACGGGAAACATGGCCCGAAAGGGCCCTACGGCGAATCAGCCGGCGCTCGTATACTTTTCAACGTGAGAGCCACGCCACCCGGAGATCCCGCGCAATCACGTACCTGAGCCCGCTCTTCGCCATCGTCACCGGGGTCGTGCACGCCGGCCTGGCCCCGGTCATTGTCATCGGCGGCGTGAAGCCGAACCTCGTCCTCGTCGCGGTCGTCCTGGTGACATGCCTCTATGGCTTCCTGCCCGGCATCACGTGGGCCTTCGCCGCCGGCCTTACCGCCAACCTCCTCGTGGGCGAGCCCCTTGGCAGTGTTCCGCTCGCCATGCTCATCGTCGCCGCGCTCGTGGCGGGCGGCGGCCGTCTCTTCGGCGGCCTGGTGTGGGTCTATCCGATCCTGGCGGCTTTCGCGGGCTCCGTCCTCGCCGACGTCCTCGGTCTCGCGCTCTTCAGCATCGTCGCCGAGCCGGTGCGGGCGGGGGTTCCGCTCCAGCTCATCCTGCCGGCGGCAACGCTGAATGCAGCGATCGCCGCCCTCCTGCTCTACCCGGCGCGCGCGTTGACCCAACGCTTCGTGCCGGAGGAATCGGGCGCCTGGTGATGCGATGGCCGACCTGAACGAAGGCCGCCTCGATCTACCGCGTAGCCGTCCGCGGTTCATCGCCTTTGGGGTGGTCGCCACCCTGCTGCTCGGCGTCCTGGGCGGCAGGCTCTTTCAGCTGCAGATCGTCAGCGGCGAGCTGTATGCCGGCCGCACGGCTGCCGCCCGCACCGTCGAGGTGCCGATCCCCGCGCCACGGGGGCTGATCTTCGACCGCATCGGACGCCCGGTCGCAGTCAACGTGCCGTCCTGGAGCATCAAGGTCCGGCCGGCGGATCTGCCGGAGCGGGATCGCGGTCGGGTCCTCGGACGCGTGGCCGAGCTTGCCGGCGCGGATGCAGCAACGCTGGCAGCGCGCCTCGATGCCTTCCAAGGCTCACCGTACGACCTCGTCCCCATTGAGCGCGGCGTGAGCCGGCAGGCCGCCCTCCTGCTGACGGAGGCCGGCGAGCGGCTGCCGGGGATCGTCGTCGAGGTCGAGCCCATCCGCCAGTATCTCGATGAGACTGGCGCCGCCACTGGGCCGCTGTTGTCCCACCTGCTCGGCTACACCGGGCCGGTCTCTCGAGATCAGCTTCCGACGCTGCAGGAAGACGGCTACCTGCGGGACGACGTCATTGGCAAGGCCGGCGTGGAGGCCTCGTTCGAGGATGAGCTGCGCGGCGAATACGGGACGCAGCTCGTCGAGCGCGACGCGTCTGGCCGCCTGGTCAAGGTGATCGAGACGCTGCGCGAGCCGGAGCCGGGCACGAACCTCATGCTGACCATCGATGCAGAGACTCAGCGGCTGGCGGAGCAGGCGCTCATCTGGGGTATGGAGGCGGCCGACGTGAGCCAGGGCGTGACGATCGTCATGAACCCCCAGACCGGCGAGATCCTGGCCATGGTCTCACTGCCCGCCTATGACAACAACAAGTTCGCCTCGGGGATCTCGGCCGAGGACTACAGCATCTACCTCGCCGATCCGGACAAGCCGCTGCGCAATCACGCCATCACCGATATCTACCCGCCGGGTTCGACCTACAAGCTGGTGACCGCGCTGGCTGCCCTGGAGGAGGGCGTCACCGACCCCGCCCAGCGCTGGCCGACGTACGGTTGCTACCAGATTCCGGGGGCGCCGGAGGGTGAGTGCCTGTATGACTGGAACCGGCAGGGCTTCGGCCCGCTGGACATCGTCGACGCCTTCGCGAAGAGCTCCGACACCTTCTTCTACCAGATGGCGATCAACGTGGGGATCGATCCGCTGGCCGAGTGGGCAGCGGAGCTTGGCTACGGCCGCCTCAGCGGCATCCGCCTTCCGGGCGAGGAGCCCGGAATCATCGCCAGCACCGACTGGGCGCGGCAGCAGGGTCGCGCCGGCGTGTTCACCGGCGAGGTGGCGCAGGCCGGCATCGGCCAGAATGTCATTGCCGTCACGCCGCTGCAGGTTCTGAACTCCTATGCAGCTGTGGCGAACGGCGGCAACCTGATGCGGCCGATGATCGTGCGCGGCGAGACGGACGTGTCCGGTGAGCTCGTCGCGCCCTACGAGCCCGAAGTGCTCGACACCGTCGATGCCGATCCCGCCCACCTGCAGACGCTGCGCATCGGCGCGCGAGAGGTCATCACCTCCGGACACGCGTACAACATCAGGGACCTCGACCTGCCCGGCGCGCTCTCGGGCAAGACCGGTACGGCGGAGTTCGGCGAGCTCACGCCCGGCGGGACGCTCCCCTTCCACTCCTGGTTCGTCGCCTACCTGCCGAGCAGCACCGGAGCGACCGACGCGGAGCTCGCCGTCGTCTCGTTCAACTACTCGGCCGTCGTGCCCGGCAACGTATCGGCCGAGGTGGTGAAGTATTTCCTCCAGCTGCACTTCGAACTCGACCAGGACCTGCGGCTGGACCCGAACGACTTCAGCCTTGTGACGGCGAACTGACCGATGGGTGTCGCAACAACAACCTTTGTTGCATCGGTCAAAGGCCGCGAGTGGCGGTACTTCGACGTCCAGCTCTTTCTGTATGTCGCCCTGCTCATCGGCTTCGGAGTGCTCATGGGCTACTCAGCTTCCTACAACGATGCGTCCGTCGCCGGCGGACTGTCGCAGACGGTGAAGACGCTCATCTGGGCCTGCATCGGCCTCACCATCTTCTTCGTCGCGGCCAGTATCGACTACCACTGGCTGCAGACGCTCACCGCGCCGATCTACCTGGTGGTGCTCGGCCTGCTGACCTTGACCATGCTGGTCGGCACGAACCTGTTCGGGGCGCAGATGTCGGTCACGGTGGCGGGCCTCGATTTCCAGTTCAGCGAGGTGGGCAAGGTCCTGATGATCGTCGTCCTCGCCACGTTCCTCACCGGGCGCCGGGAGCGGATCGGCCGCCTCTCGACGATCGTCATCGCGGCGCTGCTGATGGCGGCTCCCACCTTCCTGGTTTTCCGCCAGCCCGACCTCGGTACCGCGCTCGTCTTTGTCGCCATCCTGGTCGGCATGCTGTTCATCAGCGGCGCCAGCCTGGGCTGGATGGGGCTCATCGCGGGAGGCGCCATCGCGGCTGCGCCGGTCGTGGTCAGCTTGCTTCACGACTACCAGCGCCAGCGCCTGTTCTGCTTCCTCGACCCGTCTGCCGACCCGCAGGGTGCCTGCTTCCAGCTGATCCAGGCGCTCAACGCCGTCGGATCCGGCGGCTGGTTGGGGAGGGGCCTCACCGTGGGAGGAGAGGGGCAGCGCGGCTACATCCCGGTGCAGTCGACCGACTTCATCTTCACGGTGGTGGCAGAGGATCTCGGCTTCGTGGGCGGGATGGTGGTCCTCGTCATCTTCGCCCTGCTCGTGTCGCGCATCTTGGTCATCGGCTGGCAGGCGCAGGACGCCCTGGGGATGATGATCGCGGCGGGACTGGCCAGCATGATCCTGTTCCAGCTGCTGGTGAACGTGGGGATGGTGATCGGGATCATGCCGGTGACCGGCATCCCGCTGCCATTCGTCACGTACGGCGGCTCATCGCTGATCAGCCTCATGTTCGGAATGGGCATCCTGCAATCGATCAGGATGCGGTCGCACAAGCCCGACCTGTAGGCGCGAGCTTGTCC
>JBOGTC010000046.1:0-29093 GCA_050692055.1 Candidatus Limnocylindria bacterium
ACGCCAGCGCTCGGCTCGGCGATGTTCGGTGCCGTGGCCGCCGGAGCGGCGGAGGGTGGCTACGACACGATCGTCGAGGCGGCAGAGCGGATGGCCCGATTGAAGGACGAGAGCTTCCGGCCCGACCCGGCGAGTCGAGCGGTGTACGACGATCTCTACGCCGAGTACCGGCGCCTTCACGATTATTTCGGCCGCGGCGAGAACGACGTCATGAAGTCGCTCAAGACGATCCGGGCACGGGCGCTCTCGCCCCGCGCGCGATCGGCGACACTGGTCACCTGATCTGTGGGGCGGCATCCGGCATTCAGTCGATGATGCGCAGGTCGGGGCGCGGGCGGCCGGTCACCTCCATGGTCGGCCATGTCGGGTCGACCGTCAGGACCTCGAGGCGATCGGCCGAGCGGAGGACGGTGTCCTCGATCTTGCTCCCGGGAAGCGACGGATTCCACGCCAGCGCGACGCTCGGGACGATCTCGGCCGGGTCCCCGGGCGTGGCCACCACTTCGCGGCTTCGGTAGCCGGTCGTCCCCCCTTGGTGGTGGCCTCGCTCGGCCCCGGGGTGGCCGTAGCGCGCATAGGCATCAACGATGGCGGCGAAGACGTCACCGAGCGTCGCGCCAGGTCGCGAGGCGTCCCACGCGGCGGCTTCGACCATGGCCACGACTTCGGCGTACTGGCGTTCGATAGGCGTTGGCCTTCGGAAGAACGCGAAGCGGGTGAGGTTCGCGTACAGACCAGTCCGCCGACCGCAGACGATGACACAGACATGGTCTCCGATCCGGTCTGGGGTCGGTCGCGGATGTCGATACAGGTCGAGGCGCCGCGACCCCGCAACGAGCACGAGGGCTGGATCGATGCCCCGTCGGAGCATCGCGTCGGCGCTGATCCCACCAACCTCGAGCTCCGTCGTCTCGGGGGTGACCTGCCTAAGAGTCTCGGTCATCGCCTCCGCAGCGGCGCGCCCCAGCTCTCGGTAGCGTTCGGTCTCGCCCGGCCGGAGCCGGCGTTTCTCCGCCACGAGCCGATCGGGAAGGGCCACCTCGTCGCGGCCGGGCCGATCGCTGGCGAGACGGCCGCCTTTGATGGCCTCACGGACGAAGTCCTCGCGCTCGCCCGGGCGAGTCCAGCCGAAGTCCACGACCTCCAGCGCCTCCGGGACCTCCTCGGCGCGCAACCGCTGCGCCTCGATGGCATCGGTCAGGACCCAGGCGTTGGCGGGCGTCACGAGCACGTCGGCGACCCCGTTGTCGGAGGCCAGGGCTATTCCGTTCGACCCGCCGCAGGTCGCCCACGCGAACCAGTCCTGGCCCCGCAGGCGGACGCCGGCCAGCTGGTGCCGATCAAGCACCTCCCGAACGACTGCGATCTTTGCGGCGGCCTCCGCGGCGACCGTCTCAACTCTCGAAGGGGATTCGGTCGAGGCCAAGGGCTACAGTCCTCCGGAGAGGTGGTAGTAGACCTGGTTCCACCGCACCTCGTTCTTGAACTGTCTCGCCGTGGTACCGGCGACGATCGTCAGCAGCTCGAGCCCTGCCATCTCGGCAAAGTCCTCCAGCGCCTCGAGCCCGACTGCCTGCGTGAAGCAGGTGTGGTGCGGTCCACCGGCAGTCAGCCACATCTCTGCTGCGATCGTCAGATCCGGCCGCGGCTCCCAGAGCGCTCGCGCCACCGGAAGTCGAGGCATATCCTGCTCCGGCTCAACCACATCGACCTCGTTGGCGATGAGCCGCAGCCTGGTGCCGAGATCGAGCAGCCCAACGACTATCGCGGGACCCGGCGGAGCGGTGAACACGAGGCGCACGGGATCTGCACGGCCGCCGATTGCCAGCGGGTGGATCTCGCACCGTGGGCGACCGCTCGCGATGGTGGGACAGATCTCGAGCATGTGCGCCCCGAGCACCTGCGGGCTCTCGGCGCCGAAGTTGTAAGTGTAGTCCTCCATGAAGGAGGTGCCGCCCGCAAGACCGGAGCCCATGACCTTGATCAGGCGCACGAGCGCCGCGGTTTTCCAGTCGCCCTCGGCGCCGAAGCCGTAGCCGTCTGCCATCAGCCGTTGTACGGCGATGCCAGGAAGCTGTGGGAGCGCCCCGAGGTCCTCGAAAGTGTCGGTGAAGGCGGCAGCTCCGCGCTCGGTAAGGAAGGCGCGCAAGCCCAACTCGATCCGAGCGGCCTCTCGGAGCGAATCGTGGCGGTCTCCGTTGGCGCTGAGCTCCGGCACGACATCGTACTCGTCCTCATAGCGCTCGACCAGGATATCGATCTCGGCCGGATCGACGGTCGCCATACGTCCTGTGAGCTCGCTGATCCCGTAGCCGTTGATCGAGACGCCCAGCCGCGCCTGCGCCTCGACCTTATCGCCCTCGGTCACCGCGACGTCGCGCATGTTGTCGCCGAATCTGACGATCCGCAGCTGGTGCGCCTCGTGCCAGGCCGCCGCCGCACGAGCCCAGGTGCCGATCCGCCTGCCGACCCTGGGATCCAGCCAGTGTCCAACGACCGTCTTGCGCTGGTGGCGGAGCCGCGTCGCGATGTAGGCGAACTCCCGATCGCCGTGTGCGGCCTGATTGAGGTTCATGAATTCCATATCGATGCGCGCCCACGGCAGATCGCGGTTGTGCTGCGTATGGAGGTGGAGGAGTGGCTTCTGGAGGGCGTTCAGCCCGGCAATCCACATCTTCGCCGGCGAGAAGGTGTGCATCCAGGCGATGACACCGATGCAGGTCGGGGACAGATTCGCCTCGCGGCAGACCTGCTCTATGGAGCCGGTCGTGGTGAGCACCCCCTTCGGCCTCACCGCGATCGGGATGCAGTCGTCGTCTCCCAACGCGGTCACCACCTCCGACGCCTGCCGCTCTACCTGCTCGAGCGTCTCCGGCCCGTACAGCTGCTGGCTTCCCGTGAGGAACCACACTTCGCGTGCGACGGACTCGGTCATGCGCCCTCCTTCGCAGTCAGGGGTCAGGATATGAAGCGTTCCGGTGGTACGGCGCGATCGACACGGAGGATCACAGATTCACGGCAGCCCTACGCAGCCGTAATGCAATCGACTGTATGCACACGATTGCATCATGTCAAACCTGGCGTGCGGAACACGTTCGCCTGCCGCCTTCCCGCTCTAGGATGTCTCCCAAACGAGTGAAGGGGAACACGATGTCGATGTCGCTGACCGCGCTGCGTGAGGAGGTCTGCGCGGCGAACCAGGCGCTGGCCAAGGCCGGCTTGGTGACGCTGTCGTTCGGCAATGTTAGCGGCGTCGACCGGGAGGCTGACGCGCTCGTGATCAAGCCGAGCGGCGTTGGGTACGACCGACTGCGACCGGAGGACATGGTCGTCGTCTCTCTGTCTGATGAGCGCGTGGTCGAAGGCAGCCTGCGGCCCTCGTCCGATACGCCCGCGCATGCAGTGCTGTACCGACGCTTTCCATCCATCGGAGGCGTGGTTCACACGCACTCGCCGTTCGCATCGGCATGGGCACAGGCACACCGGTCGATCCCATGTCTTGGCACGACCCATGCCGACCATTTCCCGGGACCCGTGCCGGTCACGCGGCGCTTGAGCCCTGAAGAGATCGGCGGTCAGTATGAGCGCGAGACGGGAAAAGTGGTGGCGGAGACGCTCGCCACGCTGGGAGTCAAGCCCCTCGAGATGCCCGCCGCGCTGGTGGCGTCGCACGGGCCATTCACCTGGGGGCGCGATCCTGCCGATGCCGTGACCAACGCCATCGCTCTTGAGGCTGTGGCGGCGATGGCCTATCGCACCTTTGCGCTGTCGGCCGCCGTGGAGGCGATCGACGACGCGCTGCTGCGACGGCACTTCGACCGCAAGCACGGTTCGGGCGCGTACTACGGGCAGGCGGACGACGTCCACGGGTCATGAAGGCCCTGCGGCTTCACGCGGCTGGCGACCTGCGGTTCCACGAGGAGCGCGAGCCGATACCTGAGGCCGGCGAGGAGCTGGTGCGGGTGACCGCGGTAGGGCTGTGCGGCTCCGACCGCCACTGGTTCGCCGAGGGCGGCATCGGCGACGCCACACTCGATCGTCCGCTCATCTTGGGCCACGAGATCGCTGGCGTCGTGGAGGACGGCCCTCGTCGTGGTCTTCGCGTCGCCGTCGACCCGGCCGATCCCTGCCAGCGCTGCGAAACCTGCCTCTCTGGGCACGCGAACCTGTGCCCGGGCCTGCGCTTCGCCGGTCACGGAGAGACCGATGGCGGCCTGCGAACGCTCATGGCCTGGCCGCGGCGCCTGCTCCACGCGCTGCCCGATTCCATTGGCGATGCAGAGGCCGCACTCCTCGAGTCACTCGGGATCGCCGTCCATGCGGCGGCCCTCGGTGAGGTCCAGCCGGGGATGAGCGCCGGGGTCTACGGCTGCGGGCCGATCGGCCTGCTCCTCGTCCAGCTCCTTCACGCCATCGGCTGCAGGCCGATCGTCGCCACGGACCTTCTGTCGCACCGGCTCGATGCTGCCCGCCAGTTAGGCGCCACGCACGCAATCAGGACCGATGTCGAGACCGCCGACCTGCCCGATGTTGAAGTGGCGTTCGAGGTCGCCGGCGAGGACGCCGCCGTCGCGGACGCCGTGCGCAGCGTGCGGCCGGGCGGCCTCGTCGTCCTGGTCGGGATCCCGTCCGATGACCGTACCTCGTTCCGTGCATCCGCCGCGCGACGCAAGGGCCTGTTGCTGATGCTCTGTCGGCGCATGACCGGGCGCGACCTCCCGCGCGCCATCCGGCTCGTCAGCAACGGTCGCATCGACCTGGGGGCGCTGATCTCAGAGCGCTACCCTCTCGCCGCTGCGGATGCGGCTTTCGCGGCGCTCGTCGAGCGCCGCGGCCTCAAGGTCCTCATCGAGCCGAACAAAGGGGCGGCGCCGCAGGGGTGAGTGCCCGTGTTCAGCGGCACCCGATGTCGGCGCACCCAGGCGCTGAGAGGGCTTTTCCGCGCGTGCTGACAGGCGGTCTCCTGCTTGCGCTCATGAACGTCGGTCACTCCCTCGGCCGGGATCTCGCTTCGATAAGCAGCCGATGCGCGTCATCCTCATCGAGCTCAGCGATCTGCTCGCGCGTCAAGCCCACCTCGCGCTCGAGGGAGCGCGCGAGCCACAACGGCAGCGACCGCGGAGCGGGTTCAGGAGCCGGACTCGGCCGCGGAGCCGGACTCTTGGTCCGCAGGACCTCCCAGAACTCCGCCTCGCTCAGCCGAAGCTGATCCGACAGGATGGCCTTGAAGCGACCAGGGCTCATCGTCTTCGAGCCCGACCGGGATGCGTGGGTGCGCAGGATCTCGCCATCCGCCAGCGTCTTCTCGAAGAAGTCGTGGCCGGTTGCCCGGTCCTCCTCCCAGTCGTCGTGCCTGAGGAACTCTCGGAACTCGTTCCAGGTGGGCGTTCTCACCCGGAGCCGACGGCACCCGCCTCGGGTTCGGGTTGCTCGATGCCGAGCATGCGCCGCTGCTCATCCTCTGCGGACAGGGCGAACCGAAGGACCGCCGCGGCATGCGCGCCTCGGCTGGTCGCCATGAACCGGGCCGGCTCGCGGAAGAAGCGGGTCGCATAGGCACGCAGCTCGACGAGGAGGTCGTCGACCGCCTCGTCCAGCGTTTCGCCGAACCCAAGGACCCCCATCTCGGGGACCCGCAGCGTAGCCCCGTCGACGTCATAAACGGCTTGGACGTCGAGGCGATGTTCGCCAAGCATCGCCACGAGATCGTCTGGGCGGACGAGCAGCATCTGCTCCTTGCCGCGATGGCGCGACACGATCCGCGGCTGATGGCCATGGAATACCTGAGTCATCACGTCGGAGAGCTGACTCTTGGCGGGCGAGAAGTCGATCGTCGGGACAGACGAGGTCCGCATTCGCGAACATTAGCCCAATTGGTCAAACTAGTCAAGAGCGCCGGCCGAACAATTTGGCCCCAGCGCGCCTGGCGCAGCCCTGAGAGTTATGTGCTGTTCGATAGTTATGCGCTCTTTGCTCGGCAGTTGCCGGGGTCAGTTACGCTCGGTAAGCTTGATTGCCGTGGCGGAGTAGCTCAGTGGTAGAGCAGGGGACTCATAAGCCCTTGGCCGGTGGTTCGAATCCGCCCTCCGCTACCACGCCCCGTTTCTCAGGGCTGGTATCCGCCGTGGAGCGTGGTGTTCATGCACTCGCGATTCCGGATGGCGCGCACCTCGTCCTCGCCGTCTCCGGCGGGCCCGACTCGATGGCGCTCCTGCACGGCGCCGCGGGCCTGGTCCGGACCGATGGACGCCGGTGGCCGCTGACCGTGGCCCACGTCGATCATGCGCTGCGCGACGACAGCGCCGATGACGCTCGATTCGTCGCCGATGCTGCCGCCACCCTCGACCTTGCCTGCGAGGTTCGCCGGAGCGATGTCGCCGCGCTCGCGCGCGCCGAGGGGCGTTCGCTGGAGGATGCCGGACGCGAGGCCCGCTATCGGTTCCTCGAGGAGGTCGCGGCCCGCGACGATGCCTTCGTGGCCACTGCCCACACGGCCGACGATGCCGCCGAGACAGTGATCATCAACCTGCTCCGCGGCAGCGGGCTGGCCGGCGCGCGCGGGATTCCGGCGCGGCGAGGGCGCGTGCTGCGGCCGTTCCTCCGCGAGCGGCGTGCGATGTTGCGGGCGGCACTGGACGAGGCCGGCCTGGCGTATCGCCTCGATCCGTCAAATGCTGATCCGGCGCACCTACGCAACCGCGTGCGCCACGACCTGCTGCCGCGGCTCGAGGCGCTGCAGCCCGGCGTGGTGGAGTCGCTGACCCGGTTCGCGCGCCTCGCGGGCGACGACGACGCACTGCTGGACGAGCTGGCGGACGCCGAGCTCGAGAAGCGGCGCCGGGACGGCAACGCTGTTGATTGGCACCAGCCGCCTCCGCGGGCACTCGGCCGCCGCGTGCTGCGCCAGTTCGTGGGCGATACCGCGCCGAGCGCGGAGCGCATCGAGGCGCTCCTGGATGCGGCGGAGGGACCACGCGGGGGGCTTGTTATCGAGCTCGGCGGGGGCCGGCGGGCGTCGGTCAGGGAGCGCGTCATCAGGCTGTCGTGAAGGTTTGGTATCGGTCCTGCGTATAGGTAGTACCACCATCGAGATCGGATGAGTCGGGTCCTGATCGGAATGGACCGTTTGTTCGGCTGATCAGCCGCACCTATACTTGCCCGGCGGTGACGGTCGGTACAGGCCGTCGCCGATTCCGAACGGAGGCAGACATACCCACGTTGAGCAGTCGAATCGTCCGCAACAGCGTCGTGCTCGTCGTCCTGGCCGTCTTCGGCCTGGCGGTGCTGTGGACCTTCATGGTCGACCCGAGCGAGAGCGAGGCGTATACCTACACCGATCTCCTCGAGGCCGCAGCCGCCGGCGAGGTGGAGGAGGTCATCCAGGACGGCACCAGGCTCACGGTCACCCTCTCGACCGCGCAGGAGCCCGAGGAGGTCGTCGTGCCCCCCGGCAACATCAACGTGCGCGAGGAGGTCTGCGCGCATGCGGGCGTGGCGGAGGGTCAGCCCTGTCCCATCACGTTCGGCGCGGTCGAGGAGAGCGCCGCCGGCCAGTGGCTGGGGCTGCTGATCACCGCGCTGCTGCCGGTGCTGCTCATCGGTGCCTTCATCTTCTTCATGATGCGCCAAGCGCAGGGCACGAATAACCAGGCCATGAGCTTCGGCAAGAGCCGCGCGCGGATGTTCCTGGGCAACAAGACGGTCGTCACCTTCCATGACGTCGCCGGCGTGGACGAGGCCAAGCAGGAGCTGACCGAGGTGGTCGAATTCCTCAAGTACCCCGAGAAGTTCAACTCGCTCGGCGCGCGCATCCCGCGGGGCGTCCTGCTCGTCGGCCCACCCGGCACCGGCAAGACGCTGCTGGCGCGGGCCGTGGCCGGCGAGGCGGGCGTGCCGTTCTTCAGCATCTCCGGGTCGGAGTTCGTGGAGATGTTCGTGGGTGTCGGCGCATCGCGCGTGCGCGACCTCTTCGAACAGGCCAAGCGCAACTCGCCGTGCATCGTGTTCGTGGACGAGATCGACGCGGTCGGCCGCCAGCGCGGCGCCGGCCTCGGTGGCTCACACGACGAGCGCGAGCAGACCCTCAACCAGATCCTGGTCGAGATGGACGGCTTCGACACGAACACCAACGTGATCGTCGTCGCCGCCACCAACCGGCCGGACGTCCTGGATCCTGCGCTCCTGCGGCCGGGCCGATTCGACCGCCAGGTGGTGCTCGACCGCCCGGACATCAGGGGCCGGCTCGAGATCCTCAACGTGCACATCAAGGGCAAGCCGCTCGACAAGACGATCGACCTCGAGGCACTGGCGCGTCGCTCGCCCGGCTTCTCCGGCGCGGACCTGGCCAACCTCGTCAACGAGGCCGCCATCTTGGCCGCGCGCCGCAACAAGAAGTCGATTGGCATGTCCGAGTTTAACGAGGCAATCGACCGCGTCATCGCCGGCCCGGAGCGACGCAGCCGCATCAT
Organism: Candidatus Limnocylindria bacterium; assembly: GCA_050692055.1. GTDB lineage: Bacteria > Chloroflexota > Limnocylindria > QHBO01 > QHBO01 > JBOGTC01. The sequence goes on from JBOGTC010000046.1 coordinate 8,469, forward strand.
CACCGAGGAGGAGAAGGAAATCATCGCCTACCACGAGGGTGGTCACGCCGTTGTGCAGCGGATCCTGCCCAAGTGCGACCCGGTGAGCAAGGTCACGATCATCTCGCGCGGCATGGCGCTCGGCTACACCATGAGCCTGCCGGCGGAGGACCGATACCTCCACAGCAAGACCGAGTTCGAGGACAAGATCGCGGGCATGCTGGGCGGCAACGTCGCGGAGCAGATGGTATTCGGGGACACGACGACCGGCTCCTCGAACGACATCGAGAAGGCCACGAGCCTGGCGCGCGCCATGGTGACCCAGTACGGGATGAGCGACAAGCTCGGTCCGCTCGCCTTCGGCAAGAAGGAGGAGATGGTCTTCCTGGGCCGCGAGATCAGCGAGCAGCGGAACTACTCCGACGAGGTCGCGGCGAAGATCGATGCCGAAGTGCGTACGCTGATCGACAACGCCTACGACCGGGCCAAGGCGGCGCTGACCACGCATCGCGATGTGCTGGACAAGCTAGCCAGCCTCCTGATCGAGAAGGAGACGATCGAGGCCGAGGAGTTCGAGGCCCTGTTCGACGGCGTCCTGCCGCCGCACGGCACCAGCCCCACCCCGCGCCGTCCCGGCGCCGAGGAGGAGGCCGAGGGCGTCGACGAGCCGGAGCCCGCTGGCACCGAGGGCAAGCCGCGCCGGCGACCCGGACCCGCTCCGCAACCCGCGTAGCACTGTCTCTACGCCGTCTCGCGCGCCTGCGCGGGCCGGCGCAGAGGGCCAGGGCCGGGCGAGGGCGCCAGGCTCCAATGACTGCCGGCTTACGCCCTGCTAACCCTTCGATCGGTGTCAGGCTCCAACCACAGCGGGCTTGGGCACGCTCGGGCGGGTCGCCAAGCGGATTCGGCGCTCCTTCCACGCTTGCGCGATGTGGCGCGACCCTCAGGCGACGCCGTCCAGCTCGCCCAAGCCGCCCGTGATTGGCATCTGGAACATTCGTGCGCCGGCAAGAGCCAAATGAGCGCGCTCGGCTTCGCGGAATAGCCCTATCGGGTCATTGGGTCAGCCCCGACCTGGGCCGTACACTCGGCCGGCGCTGTGCGCATGCTGCGCCAACGCCGATATCGGTCTGCATTGAAGCCCAGCCGCAGGAGCCTGTCACCGACATGATCGACGAGCCGATCGCGAAGCCGCAGGAGACCCAGCAGGAGCAGCATCCGGCTCGCTCCTGGCAGTTCGAGGCGGGGGAGGGCACGCTCGCCCCGCGCTCCGCGCTCGACGTGCTCACCACGCTGAACGAGCGGATCGCGTCGGGCCGAATCGAGGAGTTCCAGCCCATCGCCACCGGCTTCGTGCCGATGGACAAGACCATCGGCGGCGGGCTCCGTCCGGGCGAGCTGATGCTGATCGGCGGGGCCCAGGGCCAGGGCAAGACCACCATGGCCCTGCAGATGGCGCGCAACATGGCCGCCAGCGGCCAGGCATCGGTCCTCTACGTGTGCTTCGAGCACGAGGAGGAGTACCTGATCCAGCGCATGATCGCCATGGAGTCGGCGCTCAGCCACCTGCCGCAGAAGTCCGGCGCGGTGAAGATCCAGGACGTCAAGAAGGAGGTCGTGAGCAGCTACACCGCCTCGGCCGAGAGCGGGCAGCGCGCCAAGCTCGGCGCCAACCCGCGGCTGCGGCCGAGCCTGGAGCGCATCGCGCGCTACGGGAGCAGCCTCTTCCTGCTGCGTGGGACCGCCACCGCCAGCACCATCGACAACCTTCGCCAGCTCGTCCAGGAGCACCGTGGATCAGGCGAGGACGAGCGAAGGCTGGTGCTCTTCGTCGACTACCTGCAGAAGGTTCCCGTCATCCCGGAGCCGTCGGACGAGGCCGAGAAGGTGACCCGCATCGTGAGCGGGTTGAAGGACATCGCGCTGGCCGAGGAGATCCCGGTTGTCGCCATCGTGGCCGCCGATCGAGAGGGCCTGAAGGCCAAGCGCCTGCGCAACCATCACCTGCGCGGCAGCAGCGCCATCAACTACGAGAGCGACATCATCCTGATCCTCAACGACAAGTACAGCGTCGTCGCCAAGGTCAACATCGAGTTCAACCCGTACCAGGCGCAGCGCTACCGCGATTGGATCGTGGCCAGCATCGAGAAGAACCGCGGCGGCCAGGACAACATCGACCTCGAGTACGAGAAGCTCTTCGAATACAGCTGCTTCGATCCGACCGGCCGCCAGACGGCCGAGAAGCTCATCGAGGAGCGGCTCTACAACGACTGATCGAGCGAGGCTCGAGGACCGATGCCGGCCGAACTGCCCCTCGACCCCTACGCGGTCCTCCAGGTCGTGCCGACAGCCGAGCAGGAGGTGGTGCATGCCGCCTACCGCGCGCTGGCGCTGAAGTATCACCCCGACCGGGACCGATCTCGGCGCGCCGCCGCCAAGATGGCTGCCCTGAACCGCGCCTACGCCATCCTTCGCGACGAGCGCGCTCGGTCCATCTTCGACCGCAACCGCCGCGCGGTGGTCGCGGGAGTCTCGGTGGCCGTGAATGCCGGTTCCGCCGCTCCACCGCCCACGAGCACCTCCGCGGGCAGCGTCCTGCAGTTCGGCCGGTATACCGGGTGGAGCCTGCGCGACCTCGCCCGGCACGATGTCGACTACGTGCTCTGGCTGAGCCGGCACTCGTCCGGCATCCGCTACCGCACCGAGATCTACGGCATTCTGCGCACCCTGGGCGTCTCCGCCGCCTGACGGCCACGTCGATCGCCTGCGCTACCCTGTCCGGCAGATGACCAGAACGACACGAGCCGATGCGGACGCGCCGCTGCGCGCGGTCTTCCTGGACATCGGCGACACGGTGATGCGGCCCAACCCGTCATGGGAGCACGTGTACGCCATGGCCTTCGAGGAGTACGGGGTCGATGTCACGATCGAGGACCTGCACGGTGCGCTGCGCGCCGCGTACCGCCATGGCGGCTGGGGCCTCCACGAGGGCTTCGACCCGACCGAGGAGACCAGCTTTCGCCGTACCGTCGAGATCGACGCGGCGGCGATCGCCGAGCTCGGGATCGGACCCATGCCCGATGACTTCTACCGACGGCTGGCCGAGCTGTTCATGGTGACCAGCCACTGGCATATCTTTCCCGACGCCTACGCCACGCTGGTCGCGCTGCAGGAGCGTGGGCTGACCGTCGGGGCGGTGAGCAACTGGGTCTGGAACCTGCCGGAGCTGCTCCACGCGCTCGACCTTGTTGGCCAGTTCGACTTCATCGCCGCCAGCGCCCGCATCGGCTTCGAGAAGCCACATCCGCGGATCTTCGAATGGGCGCTCGAGCAGGCGGCTGTCGAGCCGTCATCGGTCATTCACGTGGGCGATCACCTCGACGCCGACGTCGCCGGCGCGCGCCGCATCGGCATCACGCCGATCCTGATCGACCGATACGGTCGCCACCGCGCGAATGAGCTGCCCGATGACCTCGTGGTGATCACCTCGCTGGACGCGCTGCTCCCGATCGTCGACGCGCGCATACGCGCGGAGCGCCAGGCGGCGTCGTGACGGATCGGGACCGCGCCTGGCGCTGCTTCGTGGCCGTACCCATCGGCTCCGGGCTGCGCGGCGACCTGGCCACGGCCGTCGAGTCGTGGCGAAGGCGCCCCGACATGACCGATCTGCGCTGGAGCCATCCGGCCGGCTGGCACGTCACACTGGCCTTCTTGGGCGCGACCGATCCGACGCGCGTGCCCGGCATTCGCGCGGCGATCGAGCGGGCGGTCATGGCGGTCGGGCCGTTCGTGCTGCCGACCGGCGACGTGGGCGCGTTCCCCACCGCCCGGCGCGCGCGCGTGGCCTGGTATGGGATCGCCGACGATGACGGCCGGCTGGCCGGTGTCGCTGCGTCGGTGCGACGCGAGCTGGGCCTCGAGGTCGATCGCTTCCGCGCGCACATCACCCTGGCGCGCAGCCGCGGCCAGGCGGCGCTCGACCTGTCCGCGTGGGTGCGCGAGGCCGAGGTGCCGACCGGCGTGATCGAGGTGGGCCGGGTCGAGCTGATGCGCAGCCATCTCGGCCGCGGACCGGCGCGCTACGAGTCGCTGGCGGCCGTGCCGCTGGGAGCGCCGGTCCATGCCTGAGGTTGCCGGGCGCCGGCCGCCGTTCGTCGCGGTCATCGGGGATGGGGATCCTCGCGGGCCGGACGCACATCGCGTCCTCGAGTCGGCCGAGGAGATCGGTCAGCTGCTCGCCCGTGGCGGAGCCACCGTGATCACCGGCGGCCTGGGTGGCGTGATGCGCGCCGCCTCGCATGGCGCCGCGGCCGCCGGCGGGACGACGATCGGGTTTCTGCCCGGCACTGACCCCCTGGAGGCCAATGAGTTCGTGAGCCTGCCCATCGCCACCGGACTGGGCGTGATGCGGAACCTGGTCGTGGTGACGGCCGCCGATGCCGTGGTGGCGGTGGGCGGGCGGCACGGGACCCTGTCGGAGATTGGCCTCGCCCTGCGGATGGGTCGCCACGTCGTGACGCTCGCGTCATGGCGCATCGAATCCGAGCACCGCTGGGCCGGCCCGCGCGTGCACCGGGCGCGCGATCCACGCGAAGCGGCCGAGCTCGGGCTGCGCCTGGCCAAGGAGGGCCCGCAGCCGCCGGCCTGATCGATTGAGCGGCCTATTCGACGAGCCCGGCAACGGTGGTGGGCGGCAGGAAGCTTTCGTCATACGCCACCGTCAGGCTGCCGATGTTGCCTTTCATCTGGAAGCGGAAGGCGATGATCTGGTCGGTCGTCACGGTCCCGCCGTTGCCCTCGGCGATCAGCGTGCCGCACGGAATGTAAATCGTCCCGCGAAGCGTCATGGACGACGAAGCACCGACGATCTTGGCGTCGAGGCAGACCTCGCGGTCCTGGAAGATGACGATCCCGTTCCATTCCGCATCCGCGTCGTTCAGCGGCCACAGGTGCACCCCGGCATCCCCACCTGCCAAGTAGATCGCTCCATCGGCGGCCGTCGCATGGTCGCCGTTGTAGAGCATGACTCCACCGCCCAGGGTGGTGCCGCCCGCGTCGACGCTGATGACCCCGGCGCCGCCGCCGTTGATGGTGATGCCGCCACCTGCGAAGTAGTAGATACCCGGCTCCAGGTAGAAGTCGCCGGCCTCGAGATGCAGCCCACCGGGGTAGTAACCGGGGTACAACCGCCAGGTCGTGCCTGCGTACGAGCCGGGGAACTGGCAGAGTGCCGGTGCATCCTCGGTCGCCGGGCTGGCTGAGCCAGGGCACCCCGAAGGGATGTCCTTAGAGGCTCCGCCCTCTTGCGCCGGCGGTGTCGGATAGATGATGTCCGAGGTATCGGGATCGACCGGGATGGGTGGCTCGGACAGTCCGGCCAGCGGATCGGGGATCGACTGCACCCCCTCATTCACCTCGCAGTTATAGCTGGCGGCGCCACCGGCACTGAACCCGCCGGCGATATTGCATGCCACGTCGGGGGCCGTGACGATCTCGCCCTGGCCTGCCAAGCGCAGGGCATTCTCGCATGTCGAGTTGACCTGGATGTTCCCGTTGGCGATGAGCTCGCCCTGGCCCTCGACGATCAGCGCCTCGCATCCGGTCGGGTCGAGGCTGAGGAGGGCGAACGGACCGGTCACGCCGGTGTGGTTCGCCGCCACTGCGCGCGACCCGACGTCGAGCTCGCCGACTCCCCAGATGCGAGCGAACAGCGAGGGACGCGCCGAGCTGATCAGGACCTCGATGTGGCCGGGGCGACCGACATTCGGGCCGCTGAGCGGCGGGACGTTGACCGACACGCTCTGGGAGTCAACGCCGTCGGTGAAGCCATTCGCCGTCGCCACGTCGACCGCCGCGCTGATGGCATCAGCGGGCCGGTCGGGGAGGAAGCGGGCGCCCGCCAGTGCCGCGGCGTCGCCGGCGTTCTGCTGCGACCGCCGTTCGAGAAGCATGAGGCCGGTATCGAAGACGAGCGCCGCCATGCTCAGGATGACGACGAGGCTCACGGCGAAGATGACCAGGATCTGGCCGCGTTCGCGACACCGCTCAGTTGTTGATGACAAGGCTCGACTCCCCTCGTATCGTGATCGGCCCGAAGAGGGGGACGATCGGCATGTAGGTGTACTCGGCCCTCACGTCGATGGTGGTTCCACGATGGTTATTGGTGTTGGGGCAGGGATCCGAAGGCGCCAGCGTGCCTGTTCGCCAGCAGGGCTCGAGGGCGTCGAAGTCGCCTGGGCTGCTCGCCAGGCCGGGTGCTGCGTCCACGACGGCGTTCCTGACATCCTCGCCCGTGGGGTCCCCCGAGCCGGGTCCGGTAGGATCGGTCGAGTTGCTGCCATGGACGATCCCGTAGCGGGCGCCCTCTCGGGTCGCGTGATTCAGCATGTCCGAGTAGAAGACGTATCGGCCGCCCTCGACGAGGCCGATGAGCAGCAAGAAGAAGATCGGGGCCACGAGGGCGAACTCGACGAGGGCCTGTCCACGCGCACGCCGGGCTCGTAGGGATCGCGGTTGGCGTTCGGCGATCCGGCTCATGGCTCGATGTCGACGTCGAAGTCGGAGACCGCGAAGGTGCTCGTCCGCGTCAGCGTGACCTCTGAGGGCAGCCCGAGCCGGGTATCGAAGAACTGGATGCTCAGAGGCACGATCACTCGAAAGTCGAACTCGAGGCTGACCTCCACCTCGCACGGATCGTCCGCTCGCGGCACCGTGGAGCAATCGATGACCGTGCCGCCCGGATAGATCAGCTGGTAGGCGAATGTCGGATTCGTGCAGGTTTCATGGTTCACGGTGCCGGTCGGCTCGGCGTAATCGGTGAGGTTGCTGGCCGCCGTGCAGGCACGATGTTCCATCTCGCCCTCGGTCACCGGAGTGTTCGCCGCGCTCCAGTGCCAGCGGTAGAGGCTCCCGTAGTCGGCAGCCTCGCGCGCCGCCGATTCGATGCTGATCGCCGCGGCGAAGACACGGGCGAAGTCGAAAATCGCCAAGAACAGGAACAACAGGAGTGGCAGAATCAGGACGAGCTCGACGAGGGACTGCCCGCGGCGCTCGGAGCGTCGTGATCGCCGTCGGTGCTGACGAGCATCGGTCATCGTGCGTCCCCCTCATATCGCCAGTCCACTGATCGAGGCCGGTACCGTAGTCCCACTCAGCCACCATGACTATGGGCCTACAGAGACGCCGGTGATGGTGCGCACCAGCTCAAAGACAGGTCTTCCGGTCGGTCCTGTGGAAATCGGTCTGGATCGGAGTGGTCCGTCACCGTAGTGCGGGGACCTTGCGATGGACCTTGCAGTACGAAGATCCGGTGCCGCCACGCACCGGCGCCGTCGTGCCGTCCGTCTTCGATAGACTCCGGCGATGGTCGAGCGCGTCCTGGTCCTGCCCCGCGATGCGGTCCCCGGTGGATGCACCTTCCACGGAATCCGTGAAGCCGATGCGGATGCCCTCTCCCAGCTGCGAGCAGCGGTGGCACGCCACGGTCGCTATCTCGACAGGCCGGCGGCGGAGCATGACCCCGACCACAAGCAGCTGATCCCGTACGTCGTCGTGAGCGACGGCGACCGGGTCTTTCTCATGCGCCGGACCGATGCGGGCGGGGACGCGCGGCTGCACGGGCGCGCGAGCATCGGTGTCGGCGGACACCTCAACCCCGTCGACGAGGGGCAGGATCCGCTGCTCGCCGGGCTGCGGCGCGAATGGGACGAGGAGCTGGTGGCCCCGTGGGAGCCGGAGTTTCGACTTGCCGGGCTGCTGAACGATGACGGCAACCCGGTCGGCGCCGTCCATCTCGGCGTCGTGTTCGAGGTCGAGGCCGGCGGCCGCCCGGTGCGCGTGCGCGAACGGCACAAGCTGAGCGGCTCGTTCGCCTCGCGCCAGGAGCTGCTGGCGGCGTGGGATGAGCTCGAGACCTGGTCACAGCTCGCCGCGCAGGCCCTCGGGATGGGTCGGGCGACCCGGCCGTAACCGTGGCTCTGCACCGAGCTCGAATCCGCGGAGAGGCCGCCGCCACGAAATTTCACCAGGTGGAGATAACGGGGAAGGAGAAGCTGATTCCGGCGCCTTCTTACCCGCTTGTTTGCACGCCATGCAATGCGCGGGGAAGTTGGGCCGTCGTAGGCCCGCTTCTTCCCGTTGTCTCCACCACGTGCAACGGGAGCGCGCAACCTCCGCCGGAAGCCGAGGCGGAGTTCGCACAAGGGCCCGAGGCGGGCCTGGTGATGTCGGATTCGTATACTCAGGTCGTGCTTGCTCGCCTGCGGGTGCGTCGCGGTCTGGCGGGGCTGGCCTTCGCTCTCGGCCTGCTCGGTCTGGCCGCGCCCGCCGCGGCGCAGGGCGACGAGGTGGCCCGGATCGAGCTCAGCGGCGTCATCGACCAGGTCAACGCCGCCTTCGTCGAGGAGGCGCTGCGCTTCGCGGCGGATGACGGGCATGCCGCGGCGGTGGTCGTCATCGACTCGCCCGGCGGCGAGCTGACGAGCATGGACCGCATCATCAAGGCGATCCTCGCCAGCGAGATCCCGGTGATCACCTACGTGGCACCGGAAGGGGCGCGAGCCGGCAGCGCCGCGACGTTCATCGTCCTGGCCGGCGACGTGGCGGCCATGGCGCCGAACACGAATATCGGCGCCGCGTCGGTGGTCAGCGGCACCGGCGAGGATCTGCCCGACACACTGGAGCGCAAGATCACGAACGACGCGGTCTCGCGCATCCGCTCGCTGGCGGACGAGCACGATCGCAACGCCGACTGGGCGGAGGACGCCGTGCGAGAAGCGGCGAGCATCAACGCCGCCGAGGCGATCGCCATGCGGCCTCCGGTGGTCGACCTCGTGGCGGCGGACCTTCCGGCCCTGCTCGCCGCCATCGATTCCGGCGAGCGCGTGGACGGGGCCGCCTTCGAGTTCGACGGCGAGCCGCCCCCGGCGCTCTCCGGGCTGGCAGTGCGTGAGATCGAGATGAACATCGGGCAGCAGTTCCTGCACGTCCTCAGTGACCCGAACGTCGCGTTCATCCTGTTCACCATCGGCTTCTACGGCATCATCGCCGAGCTGTTCCACCCGAACTTCTTCAGCGGCATCCTGGGCGCGATCGCGCTGGTGCTGGCCTTCATCGGTTCGAACAGCCTGCCGCTGAACGTGGGCGGGCTGCTGCTGATCCTCATCGGCATCGGTCTGTTCGTTCTCGAGATCAACGTCGCCAGCTACGGGCTGCTGACGATCGGCGGGATCATCGCCTTCGTGCTCGGTGCGTTCGCGCTGTGGACCGGGGTCGAGCCCGGCGTGGAGTCGATCGACGTGAGCGTGAGCCCATGGCTGGTGGTCATCGCCATCGGCGTGACGCTCGTCTACCTGTGGGTGCTGGGCCGCGCGCTAATGCAGATGCGACGGAGCGGCCAGCTCGCCAACCCGCCGACCACCGCGCTGGTCGGCGCCAGCGGCACGGCGCACACGCTGATCGCGCCCACCGGGATCGCCTATGCTGGCGGGGAGGAATGGTCGGCGCGCAGCCGGGGTCCCGAGATCGGTCCGGGCATGCCCGTCCGGATCGTGGGCGTCGAGGGCCTCGAGCTCATCGTCGAGCCGGCCGCGCCCGGCGAGGACCACGCCACGGAGGGAGCCTGACATCCCATGGAAGACCTGATCGGTCTCGTATTCGTGATCATCGGCCTGGCGATCGCGCTGTTCCTGATCGCCAACATCGTTCACATCGTGCGCGAGTACGAGCGCCTGGTGGTCTTCTTCTTCGGCCGCCTGCAGGGCGCGCGCGGGCCGGGCATCGTCCTGCTCATCCCGTTCGTGCAGCAGGCCGTGAAGGTCGACCTGCGCGAGCGCTTCCTCGAGGTGCCGCAGCAGACGTGCATCACCAAGGACAACGCGCCCATCAGCATCGACTTCCTGGTGTACTCGAAGGTCTTCAACCCCACCGAGACGGTGACTGCGGTCGTCGACTTCTACGGGGCCAGCCAGGCGCTGGCCGCGACGACGTTGCGTGCCGTCATCGGCGACATCCCGCTCGACGACGTGCTGGCCAAGCGCGAGGAGATCAACAACATCCTGCGCGCCAAGCTGGACGAGGTGACGCACCGTTGGGGCGTGAAGATCACCTCGGTCGAAATCCGCGAGATCGTGCCGCCGCGCGACATCCAGGACGCGATGAACCGCCAGATGAGCGCGGAGCGCAACCGCCGGGCCGTGATCACCGAGTCGGAGGGCACGCGCCAGGCGACGATCAACGTGGCCGAGGGCGACAAGCAGAGCAACATCCTGCGTGCCGAGGGCGAGCGCCAGTCGCAGATCCTGCGCGCCGAGGGCTACGCCAATGCGCTGCAGACCATCTTCGCCGCCGCGCGCGGCATCGACGAGAAGACGATGGCGCTGCAGTACCTCGAGGCGCTCAAGGCGCTGGCAGCCGGCGAGAGCACCAAGTGGATCGTCCCGATGGAGCTCTCGGAGCTGACGCGGCCGATCAGCGCCGCCATGCGCGAGGGCCGCGCCGGCGGGGGCCCTCCGCCGGCAGGCTGATGCGCTGGCTGCTCCGCGTCCTCGTTCGGCTCGCGGCCGCGGTCGCCGGGCTCTACCTCGCGTACGTCGCCGTGCGCGGCTCGCGGCTGCTCGTCAGCCCCGAGGTCCGTCCCTTCGTGCCGGACGTGGTCGGGGCGCCGGCCACGCCGGCGGACCTGGGCTTGGAGTACGAATCAGTCAGGTTCAGGACCGATGACGGCGTGACGCTGTCCGGCTGGCTCATTCCGGCAGGACGCGACACACGGGGTGTCGTGATCCTGCTCCACGGATTCAGCGGCCACCGCCTTCCCGAGCTCGCTTCGTTCGTGCCCTGGCTGCAGCGCGAGTACCACGTGATGCAGTTCGACTTCCGCGGCCACGGGGAGAGCGATGCGGGGCGGGTCACGCTCGGGGCACGCGAGCGGCGGGACGTGGCGGCAGCGGTGGCCTTTCTGCAGGAACGGGGGCTCGGACCAATCGCGCTCATGGGCGTGAGCATGGGTGCGGCGGCCGCGATCATCGCCGCCCCCCACCTGCCGGTTTCCGCTGTCGTGGCCGATGCCGCTTACGCGCACCTGCACCACCCGATAGCGAACCGGATGCGGGAGGTGGGCTACCCACTCGCCACGGCAGGGGCACGGATGATCGTGGCCGCCGCAGGGCTGCGCACGGGCGGCCGGCTCGCGTCGCCGCTGAGCGCGGTGCGCAAGATCTCGCCACGTGGCCTGCTGCTCATCGCGCCGCGAGAGGACCAGCTCATCGGCTGGACGGAGTCCGTGAAGCTGTATGAAGCCGCGGGCGAGCCCAAGGAGCTCATGCTGGTGGAGGGTGCCGGCCACGCAGAGGCGCACGCGGTAGCGGGTGCCGAGTACGAGCGGCGCGTTCTCGGTTTTCTGGCCCGGCACCTCGATGGGGCGCGGTCGGACACGATGGCATCGGTATAATCCGCCCACTTCAGCCGCCCAGGGGTCGTTCATGGCTGCCACCAAGGTGCTCGTCGTCGACGACGACCTGAACATCCAGCGCGTCCTCGTCTTCACCCTCAAGCAGGAGGGATTCGAGGTGCACGTCGCCTCCGACGGCGAGGCGGGTGTCGAGATGGCGAGCAGCGTGGCGCCGGATCTGATCCTGATGGACGTGGCGATGCCGAAGCTCGACGGCTACGCGGCCATTCAGCGCATCCGGGCTGCGGAGCAGGGCCGGCGGGTCCCGATCATCATGCTCACCGCGGAGGCGGACGTGGAGCAGCGGGTGAAGGGCCTGCGTGCCGGCGCAGATGACGACATCGTCAAGCCCTTCCATCCGCTGGAGCTGATCGCGCGCATCAAGGCGCTCCTGTCGCGCTCAGGCGCCGGTCAGCCCAAGGCGCAGGGGAGCGAGACGGCAACGCTGGGACGCCTGTGCTGCTTCTACGGGGCGAAGGGCGGCGTGGGGACCACCACGATCGCCATCAACACCGCCATCGCGCTGACGCGACACCTGAAGCGGAGGGTGTCGCTGATCGACGCCAACCTGCAGTTCGGCGACATGCGCGTGTTCCTGGACCTCGGCCTCGACATGGGATCCATGGTGAACGCCATCACCGAGCCCGACCTGGACGCCGACCTCCTCAAGCGGCTGCTCGTCAGCCACCACGCCGGAATCCATCTGCTCCTCGCACCCCCCACGCCCGAGTCCGCCGATATCGTCGTCGAGCGCCAGCGTGCCGACCCCGCGGGCCTGTCGAATATCCTGCAGCTGTCACGCGGTCTGCACGACTACACGCTCGTCGACATGGCCAAGTCGATCGACGACTTCAACCTCCAGCTCTTCGACGAGGCCGATGTCATCTTCGTGGTCATGACTGCCGACCTGTCGTGCCTGAAGAACGTGCGCCTGGTCCTCGAGACCATGGGCTCGCTGGGCTACGAGCGCGAGAAGGTGCAGCTCGTGCTGAATCGATCGAACGCCTACACCGGCATCAACATCGACAATGCCGAGTCGGCGTTGGGCCGCAAGATCGACTACCAGATCATCAACGAGTATCGCGGCGCCATCAGCGCGCTCAACTCGGGGGAGCCGTTCATGTCCAGCCGGCCGGATGGCCCGCTCGGCCAGAGCGTATCGACGTTCGCCCGCGAGCTCGACAAGGTCCTCGCCGCCGAGGTCGTCGCGGCCCGATAAGCGCCGGCTAAGCCGGCGGTAAGCACCCTCGCCGTACCCTCCTGCCGCCGGTCGCCGCTGGTTAGTAGGGAGGCGAGCAGGCGTGCGACCGGCACCTCGCTACTCTCGTCCTCCGCCCTCGTCTCCCCGCCCGTGGTGGTGGCGCCGTTGCTGGCTCAGACTCTCAGCGCATCGATCGTGGGCGTGGATGGTGTTCTGGTGCGCGCCGAGGTCGACGTCTCGTTCGGCCTGCCGAGCCTCACCATCGTCGGCCTCGCGGGCAGCGCCGTCCAGGAGGCCCGTGAGCGCATGCGGAGCGCGCTGCGCAACAGCGGGTTCGAGGTCCCTGCGCGCCGCATCACCATCAACCTTGCGCCGGCCGACCTTCCCAAGGAGGGCACCGGGCACGATCTCGCCATGGCGGTCGGGGTGCTCGCCGCGTCCGGCCAGCTCGACGATGGAGCCCTGGCGGGGACGGCGCTGATCGGTGAGCTCGCGCTGGATGGAAGCCTGCGGCCGGTCCCCGGCGCCATGGCGCTCGTGGCAGCCGCATCGGCAGCGGGAATCGTTCGGGCGATCGTGCCCGTTGACAACGTGGCGGAAGCAGCCGTCGTGCGCGAGGTAGCTATCCATGCGGCAGCGAAGCTGGGCGATGCCGTGGCGCACCTGGCCGGCCGCAGGCCGCTTCCGGAGGCGCAGAGCTCTTCGGTCGAGGAATGGGATCCGCCGGATGACGCTCCGGATCTCGGCGGGCTCGTCGGCCAGCTCGTGGCACGGCGCGCGCTCGAGATCGCGGTGGCCGGGCGGCACAACCTGGTGCTCTGCGGGCCGCCGGGCGTGGGCAAGACCCTGCTGCTGCGCTGCGCCGAAGGCCTGCTGCCGCCGCTGACCGTACAGGAGGCGCCGGAGGTGAGCCGTATCCATTCGGTCGCTGGGCTGCTCGACCGTGCGTCACCCCTGGTGAGGCGGCGACCTGTTCGCGCGCCGCACCACACGATCTCGATGCAGGCCCTCGTTGGTGGTGGCCCGCGAGTGCGTCCGGGCGAAGCCAGCCTGGCTCATCGTGGCGTCCTGGTGCTGGACGAGATGCTGCAGTTTCGCGCTGATGCGCTCGACTCGTTGCGCCAGCCGCTCGAGTCGGGCACGGTGACCATCGGGCGGGTCGAGGGCGTGCTGCGGCTTCCCGCACGCTTCATGCTCCTCGGCGCGTTCAACCCCTGCCCGTGCGGCTGGAGCGGCGTCGTCAACCGCGCCTGCACGTGTGACGACGGCGCGCGACGCCGGTACCAGGGACGTCTATCCGGCCCACTGCGGGATCGTCTCGACCTGTTCGTGCGGCTCGACCCGATGACGCGCGGCAGGTCGGTCGCCGGCCGCCGGCCAGAGCCGACCGCCGCCGTGACGCGGCGCGTCGGCGCAGCCTGGTGTCGACAGCTCGAGCGGCAGGGCGCCGCCAACGCCGAGCTCTCGCCGAGCGCATTCGACGAGGATCATGGATTCGTCGCCGAGGTGCGCGCCGAGCTCGAGCGGCGCGGCCGCTCCATGGGGCTCTCGCCTCGTCGCCTCGATCGAGCGGCGCGCGTTGCACGCACCATTGCGGATCTCCACGGCGTGGATGCCGTCGAGCCGGAGCATGTGGCCGAGGCGCTGCAGTATCGGCCGAAGGAAGTCGCCGCGTGATCGGAGTGGGGTCGACCGGGCCGACCGGTCCCGAGGATGAGCGCGAGCGGCGTGACTTGCCGTCCGCGAACACGAATCCGCCCGCGGCGCCGGCTCGGCCACTCACGCCGGCGGAAGACCGGGCGTACTGGCTGGCCTTCTCGCTCGTTCCCGGCCTTGGTCCGGCCGGGTTCGCGCACCTCCTGCGGCGCTACGGCAGCGCGGCCGCCGCCTGGCAGGCCGGTGACCGCGCGCTCGCCGAGCTGCCGCGGCTGCCGGCATCGGCGCTGCCGATGTACCGCCAGATGCATCGGACCGGGGCGGATCGCGTCGCCCAGCGGCTGGTGGCCGGCACGCGGTCGGCCGGAGGGCGCGTCGTCACCGCGCTCGACCCGGGCTACCCGCCGGCGCTGGGGGCCCTGGAGCCGCGTCCGCCGGTCCTTCACGTGGTCGGCGACGATGCGGCCTTCCGCATCCGCTCCGTGGCCATCGTCGGCACGCGTCGCGCGACGGGCTATGGGCTGGCATCGGCCACCGAGATCGCCGATGAGCTGGCACGCGCCGGCGTCGTCGTCTCGGGGCTGGCGATCGGGATCGACGGCGCCGCCCATCGCGCATGCACGTCCGCGGGCGGACGCAGCGTGGCGGTGCTGCCGTCGCCGCTCGATCGAATCTACCCGCCGCGCCACGCCGCCCTCGCCCGCGAGATCGTCCGTCTCGGCGGAGCGCTGGTGACCGAACTGCCCATCGGCGCAGCAGTCGGCCGGCCGGACTTCGCCCGCCGTAACCGCATCATCGCCGCGCTGGCCGAGGCGGTCGTGGTGGTCGAAGCGCCGGATCGCTCCGGTGCGCTGCTGACGGCAACGGCTGCCACCGCGATCGGGCGTGAGCTGTACGCGGTCCCCGGGCAGATGGATGCCGTGGCGTCACGCGGCTGCAACCGCCTCATCGCGGATCAACAGGCGACCATCGTGACCTCGCCCGCGGCGCTCCTGCAGCAGATCGGCCTTGCCCGCGGGCAGCAGCCTCCCGTTGTCGCCAGCCTGTCGGACGCTGAGGGCCGGCTCCTCGCTCATCTCCTCCGGCAGAGCGGGTCGCTCGAGGAGCTCGTCGACAGACCGATCTGACGCCCGGCTCGGCCGCCAGCGCGCTGACCCTGCTCGAGGCCCGCGGCCTCGTCAGCGCCTTCGGTGGTGCCACGTTTCATCCGACCCTCGCCGCTCGCCGGCTGGCGCGGAGCGTGTGACACGCCTGTGCTGATGGGCTATGCTTCCGCCGCGACTGCACGACGCCCTGGTTTCGGCCGAGGGTGGACCAGCCCCCCAGGGAGCCTGTCTATTGCATCGAATCCGAACCGTAAGAGCGGCCGTTTCCGCACCGCTCCAGTCGCTCGGCTCGCTTCTCAGCAGCCACAGAGGCGTTACTCGCGTCTCTGGCGCAGCCCTCGCCATCACGCTCTCCCTCACCCTCACGCAGCAGGCGGCCATCCAGGCCGGTCCGCAGCCTCAGCCGCTGATCCCGGACTCGCTGCTGCCGCAGAACGTGGGAGTCGGCGTCGCGACGGACGCCGCCGTTTCGATCTCCTTCGATTCCCCCATGGATCCCGCTTGGGTGGAAGCCGGCCTGCAGGTGCTCCCGGCCCAGCCAGTGTCGCTGCGCTGGAACGCCGATGCGACCGAGCTGACGATCGAAGCGGAGCGCCTGTGGAGGACCGACGAGAGCTACCTGATCGTCGTCGGCGAAGCCGTACGGGAGGGCGGGAGCAGGACGGGCGGCGCACGACGCTTCTCGTTCACGACCCAGACCGCGCCCGTCGTTTCCGACTTCCAGGTGCGCTTCGCCGGTCGGGATCTCGCCTCGACCACCGCCATCCCCCTCGCCGACGGGGATCCGCGTCTCAGGATCGAGGCCGCTGCCAGGGCGGTCGAGACCGGACTGCCGCCCACGGACGCCGCGGACGACGTCAGCGCGGAGACCGAGATCTCGGTCGCGTACAGCGCGGAGATGGACGAGGCGGATGTCGAGGAGCACTTCGCCATCACGCCCGAGGTCGCCGGAGAGCTCAGCTGGAACGGCGGCGAGATGACCTTCACCCCCAGCGAACGCCTGGCTCCCGGCACGCGGTACACCATCAGCGTGGTGGGAGCGCACGACGTGACCGGAAACGTGCTGGGCGGGAAGTCGAACTTCTCCTTCACGGTGCGTGGCGGCGCCCAGCTGACGAAGACCAGCCCGGGCCTGGGCGAGCGGGAGGTGGAGACCTCCGCGGTCGAGATGTGGTTCAGCCAGCCGATGGACGACGATGCCACGAACGCCGCGTTCGCAGCCATCGACACCACGAACGGAGCGATGGTCCGCGGCCGGCTGAACTGGAACGATGCCGGCACGCAGCTCATCTTCACGCCCGATGGAGCGCTCGCGGCCGGTCGTACGTTCGACATCCGGCTGGGCGAGGGAGCGACCGACAGGGATGGCAACGAGGTCACCATGGCCTGGTCGTTCACGACGAAAGCCGCGCCAGCTCCGGCGCCGCAGCGCTCGACCACGTCCACGCGAAGCGCGCCTGCGGTTCCGGCTTCGGCGCCATCGAGCAGCCTGACCGGCTACGCGCTGAACCAGATCAACGCCGCGCGAGCGGCATACGGCTTCGGCCCGCTGACCCTGGACGCCGGAATCAATGCGGTCGCCCAGGCACACGCCCAGGACCAGGCATCGAACGGCTACTTCAGCCATACCTCGCGCGACGGTCGCGGCCGCGACGCTCGTCTGGTCGCCGGCGGCGTCAGCTTCAGCGCCTCCGGCGAGAACCAGTGCTACCTCGTCGGCCGCAGCCTGCAGGCGACGCTGGACTGGTGCCATGCCCAGTTCATGGCCGAGCCGTACCCGGGTCACTGGAACCACATCGCCAACATCCTGAATCCGAAGTTCCACCGCCTCGGCGTTGGGATCGGGCAGGTCGGCGGACGCGTCGTGGTGACCTGGAACTTCACCGATTGACCGAGGCACCCGCCAGCGCAGGAGGCGGGTCGATGGACCGTGGCACACCGGCCCTGCTCGAGCTCACGGGTCGTCCGGGAGCCGGCGGGGTCGGGTGCTACACTCGCTGACCGATGCCGCGCAAGCAGAATTCCGCCTCAGGAGGCGACCTCGTCATCGTCGAGTCGCCGGCGAAGGCGAAGACCATCGAGCGTTACCTTGGGTCCGGCTACCACGTCGTCGCGTCGTACGGCCACGTACGCGACCTGCCGCCGCGCAGCCTGGGCGTTGACGTCGACGGTGACTTCACGCCCCGCTACGAGCCGCTCAAGGAGCGTCGTCGTGAGCTGGACAAGCTGACCGGACAGGCGCAGCGCGCCGACCAGGTCTGGCTGGCGACCGACCTCGACCGCGAGGGGGAGTCGATCGCCTGGCACATCGCCCAGCACGCCGCGCTTCCGGACGAGCGCATCAGGCGCGTCACCTTCTCCGAGATCACCAAGACGGCCATCGAGGCCGCCTTTGCCCATCCGCGTGCCCTGAACATGGACCTCGTGGATGCGCAGCAGGCGCGCCGCGTCATCGATCGGCTGGTCGGTTACAAGCTGAGCCCGCTGGTCAGCAGCAAGATCCGGCGGGGGCTGTCTGCCGGCCGCGTACAGTCGGTCGCGGTGCGGCTCGTGGTCGAGCGAGAGCGCGCGATCGACGCGTTCGATCCCGAGGAGTACTGGAGCCTCGTCGCACGCCTGGAGCGCGTCGAAGGGACCGGAGGCTTCGAGGCGGAGCTGACGAGGATCGACGGCGAGAAGGCACGCGTCGGCTCCGAGCCGGAGGCGCGTGAGCATGAGGCGGCGCTCCGTACGGCCGAATACCGAGTGGCCACCGTCACGCGGAGCGAGCGGAAGCGCACCGCGCCACCGCCCTTCATCACCTCGACGCTGCAGCAGGAGGCATCGCGCAAGCTCGGGTTCAGCGCGCGGCGCACGATGAGCGTCGCGCAGAGCCTGTACGAGGGTGTCAGCCTCACGGAGGGCCAGGTCGGCCTCATCACCTACATGCGGACCGATTCGGTCGCCATGGCGTCCACCGCCGTGGCGGAGGCGCGAGCGGTGATCGCCGAACGCTTCGGTGACGAGCTGCTTCCGCAGCGACCGAACGCCTTTCGGACCAAGGCCCGCGGGGCGCAGGAGGCGCACGAGGCGATCCGACCATCGAGCTTTGCGCGCCTGCCGGAGTCCCTGCGTGGCGCCCTCAAGCCTGACGAGTACCGGCTGTACGAGCTCATCTGGCGCCGTGCGATCGCGAGCCAGATGCCGCCGGCGCGCTTCGACCAGGTCGGCGTGGACGTGGAGGCCGGCCGTTACACGCTGCATGCCGGCGCCAGCAAGCGGATCTTCGACGGCTACCAGGCCGTCTACGTGGAGGGCCGGGACGACGAGCAGGACGAGCGGCTGGTCGTGCTGCCTGACCTGCGCGAGGGGGAGCCGCTCACGCTCGCCGATCTGCTCAGCGAGCAGCACTTCACACAGCCACCGCCGCGGTACACCGAGGCCACGCTGATCCGCGCGCTCGAGGAGCACGGCATCGGCCGTCCGTCGACGTACGCGCCCACGCTCGAGACCATCCGGCAACGCGGCTACGTCCACGTGAAGGATCGCCGCCTTTTTCCCGAGGAGTCGGCGTTCAGAGTGACCGACCTGCTCGTGGAGCACTTCCCGGAGGTGGTGGACCTGGCGTTCACCGCGCGCATGGAGGAGCGGCTCGACGACGTGGCGCGAGGCGACGTGGCGTGGGTGCCGATCGTGCGCGAGTTCTACACGCCGTTCATCGCCAAGGTGACCGAGGGGCGCGAGAAGATCGTCAAGCAGGTGGAGGTCACCGACATCCCGTGCCCGCTCACCGGCGACCGGGGCGACATGCTCGTCAAGCGTTTCGGTCGCAACGGCTGGTTCCTCGGCTGCAGCTCCTACCCCGACTGCAAGCACACGCAGCCGCTGCCCGGCGAGGAGCCAGAGGCGGTCGAGCTGCCCGGCGTGGGCGAGGCGTGCCCGGAATGCGGAGAGGGCAAGCTCGCCGCGAAGCGTGGGCGGTTCGGCCCATTCGTGGGCTGCGACCGCTACCCCGACTGCAGGTACATCAAGAAGGACGCGGCTCCGGCCAGCGAGCGGTTCGGCACCTGTCCGCAATGCGGCGAGGGGACGGTCACGACCAAGCGCAGCCGCCGCGGGCGACCGTTCTGGGGATGCGACCGCTATCCGACGTGCGATTACTCGACCTGGACGAGGCCCGGCGGCAGCGATGGCGCCACGCCTCCGGACGGGGCTGCATCCCGAGGAAGCGGTCGTGGCCGAGCGAGCGGCCGGCGTCCCGTGGCCGCCTCGGGCGGCACGGGTGACTGACACAGGCGCGGCGCCGCGCCTCGCGCCAGATGCGGCTCGGGCGCTCGAGGGGTTCCTGGCCCAGCTGCGCGGGCGGAACGCCTCGCCCGGCACGGTCACCGAGTACCGGCGCAACAACCTTGAGTACCTGGCATTTCTGGCCGATCGCGGCATCGACTGGCGGCGGCCCGACCGGTCGACGGTACGTGCCTACCTCGCGGCTCTGGCGGAGCGCGGCCTCGCCCCGAGCTCAGTGGGCGGGCGCCTTGCCGCGGTGCGCTCCATGTATCGCAACGCGCTGCGCCACGGCGAGATCGACGCCGACCCGCTCGCCGGAGTCCGCGCACCGCGTCGACCTGCGCGCCTGCCGCGCGTGCTGTCGGTGAAGGAAGCGGAGCAGCTGGTGACGGCGCCGACCAGGGGGGCAGCGCGTGACCCCGCGCTGGCCCGGCGTGACGCGGCCATCCTCGAGCTGCTGTATGCCACCGGCATGCGCATCAGCGAGCTCGCGGGGCTGACGCTCGACCGCCTGGACCTGTCTCGCCGCCGGCTGCGTGTCATCGGGAAGGGCAACAAGGAACGGGGGCTCCTGTTCGGCGCGCCGGCGGAGCATGCGCTGCGCGGCTATCTCGCCGAGGGCCGTGGCCGGCTCGCGGCACGCGGCCGTTCCCACAGCGCCGCCGTCTTCCTCAACGCGTCGGGGGGCGCGTTGAGCGCCCGCGGCGCCCGGATGGCGGTGGAGCGATGCGTGCGTGCCGCGGATGCGCCGACTCGCACGTCGCCCCACACGCTCCGGCATTCGTTCGCGACCCACCTCCTCGAGGGTGGAGCCGACCTGCGCGTCGTCCAGGAGCTGCTCGGCCACGTCAACCTTCAGACGACGCAGATCTACACCCACCTGTCCGACTCTGCCGTCCGCACCGCCTACCGCGCCGCGCACCCGCGCTCGGGCCGCGCCGGGCGAGCTGACCCGCCGGTCAGGTGACGGG
>JBOGTC010000047.1:0-8282 GCA_050692055.1 Candidatus Limnocylindria bacterium
CTCCACGATCCTGGGAGCCGGGGTGCTGATGGCCGTGCCCACGCTGCTGGTCTTCCTCCAGCCGGACCTCGGGACGGCGCTCGTCTTCGTCGGCATCCTGGTCGGGATGCTCTTCATGTCCGGCGCCAGCCTGGGCTGGATGGGCCTCTTCGCCGGGGCGGTCATCGTGGCCGCGCCGATCGCGGTGGGCATGCTGCACGAGTACCAGCGGCAGCGGCTCTTCTGCTTCCTCGACCCTTACGTCGATCCGCAGGGGGCGTGCTTCCAGCTCGTGCAGGCACTCAACGCCGTCGGCTCCGGGGGCTGGCTGGGACGGGGCCTGACGGTCGGCGGAGAAGGACAGCGCGGCTACATCCCGGTGCAGTCGACCGACTTCATCTTCACCGTCGTGGCCGAGGACCTCGGCTTCGTGGGCGGCAGCGTGCTGCTGGTGCTGTTCGGTCTTCTGCTGTGGCGCATCCTCGCCATCGGCTGGGCCGCGCAGGACGCGCTCGGCATGATGCTCGCCGCCGGGCTCGCCAGCATGATCCTGTTCCAGCTGCTGGTGAACGTCGGCATGGTGACGGGCATCATGCCGGTCACCGGCATCCCATTTCCCTTCGTCACGTACGGGGGGTCGAGCCTCATCAGCCTGCTGTTCGGGATGGGGATCCTGCAGTCGGTCCGGATGCGGTCGCACAAGCCAACCTTCTGACCGATGCAGCGGCACCGGCGCGGGGCCGGGCGAGTCACGCCCGCCGCTGGCCGGCGAAGCACGCCTTCGGTACGATGGCGCCGCCCATGGCACAGCGAGTCATCGATGGCCAGCCGCGACAGCGCTGGCAGATTCTCTTCAGCCGCGGACGGCCCGCGCTGCGCATGCGCCAGTCGGAGCTCGTGGCCGAGTTCGAGCGTGTCTTTCGCGAGGCGCAGCTCCCCCTGAGCTATACCCGCGCCCTGAAGCCGCGAGCTCGCCTGAAGCTGGCGGCCAACCTGCCGGTCGGCATCGAGCTGCAGGGCGAGGTGCTCGAGGCATACTTCGACGAGCTCGTGCCGATCGAGCGCCTCCAGGCCGCAGCGGAGGAATTCCCGGAGGGCGTGGAGCTGCGTGCCGCCAAGGAGGTCTGGCACGGCTTTCCGTCCGCCGCGTCGCAGGTGCGCTCAGCCGAGTACGAGGTCGCCGTCCGAGGCGACGAGACGCTCACCTCCGACGCGCTTCGCGGCGCAGTGGTCCGCCTGCTCGCCACCCGCGCCCTCGAGGGGAAGAGGCGACGCGGCGAGACCGAGCGTCGAAGCGACGTGGGCAATCGCGACCTGCGGCCGCTGATCGAGGACGTGGAGGTGCTCGACGTCGACGAGACGAGCCACAGCGGACGGCTGCGCGCGGTCCTCCGGCTTGATGCCACCGGCGCCGGCCGTCCGGAGGATGTCGTGGCTGCACTGGACCTTCCGCTCCGCGTGGCCGAGGTGGTCCGGACGCGGCTGCTCTTCGTTGACACTCCCCCCATCGCTCGGTAGACTCCACGCTCCCGCGGACTGACGTTTCAGCCCGCGCGCTCGTGTGCCCGAATGGCGGGCCGCCACGGTCACAGCCCATCATCCCCAGTCATCCAACGGAGAGCAGCATGTACGCCGTCGTCACGACCGGCGGGAAGCAGTATCGCGTCGAGGCCGGTAGCACGCTCAGCGTTGAGCGGCTGGCGGGCGAGCCCGGCGCATCGATCACGTTCGACCGTGTCCTGCTCGTCGCGGACGGCGAGGACGTCACGATCGGCACGCCCATCGTGGCGGGTGCCAGCGTGAGCGGCACCGTCATCGGCGAGGAGCGCGGCCCGAAGCTGGTCATCTTCAAGTTCAAGCAGAAGGTCAAGTACCGCCGGCGCACCGGGCATCGGCAGCACCTGACGCGCGTCCGCATCGACGCCATCAACGCGGACGGCAAGCCGAAGGCATCGGCCAAGGCTGCGGACAAGCCGAAGGCGGCCCGAGCCGCATCGGCCCGCAAGCCGGCCACGTCGAAGGCTGCAGCGGGTCCCGCGCCGACGCGCAAGGCTGCGCCGAAGAAGGCGCAGGCCAAGGAGTAGTAAGACAGTGGCACACAAGAAGGCCGGATCCTCGAGCAAGAACGGTCGCGACAGCGCCGGCAAGCGGCTTGGCGTGAAGCGCGGCGACGGACAGGACGTGCTCGCCGGGACGATCATCGTGCGGCAGCGCGGCAGCACGTTCCATCCAGGCGACAACGTCGGGATGGGCCGTGACTACACGCTCTTCGCCACCGCCGCCGGCAAGGTCCGATTCACTCATGCGACCCGCTCGCGCAAGCGCGTGAGCGTGGTTTCCGCGTAGCTCATTCCCAGGCAGGTTCTCCAATGAAGACCGAGATTCATCCGAAGTACCATGAGGCGCAGGTCCACTGCGTCTGTGGCAATACGTTCAGCGTGGGCTCCACCGCCCAGTCGATCCGGGTCGAGGTGTGCAACAAGTGCCATCCCTTCTTCACCGGCACGCAGAACATCGTCGATACCGCGGGCCAGGTCGAGCGCTTCCAGCGGCGCATGGAGCGCGCGCAACGCTGAAGGCATCGACGCGCCGGCGCCTGACCTGGTGGCCGGCGCGCCTGACGCCCCATCTCGTCTTTCTCATTCCCGAGCTGCTGATGGCAGCCGGGCCGTTCGTGATCAACACCGTCACCGACGCGGCGGGCAAGCGCGTCTTCCGCATGCCCGACTTCTTCTACGGCGGCCAGGCGCTGATCGAGGGCGTGATGATGCGCGGCCGGACGTCGGTCGCCATGAGCGTCCGCCCACCCTCCGGCGAGATCCGAACCATGGAGGAGCCGCTTCCTCGGCCGCTGACCGCCGACAACCGGCTGCTCAAGGTGCCGTTCCTGCGCGGCATGCTGGTCCTGTACGAGACGCTTGTCATCGGCACCAGGATGCTGATGCGGTCGGCGGCGATTGCGGCCGAGGGCGAGGACGTGGAGCTCGGTAGGGGTGCCATCGCCCTCACCATGGTCTTCAGCATCGGCTTCGCCATCGCGCTCTTCTTCGTGCTGCCGCTCTTCCTGTCCACGTTCGCCGAGACAGCGACCGAGTCCGACCTGATCGCCAACGCGGTAGAGGGCCTCATCCGGCTCGTCATCTTCATCGGCTACATCGGCGCCATCGGCCTGATGAGCGATATCAAGCGCGTCTTCGCCTACCACGGTGCCGAGCACAAGGCGATCCACGCGCAGGAGGCGCAGCGGCCGCTGACCCCGGACGAGGTCGACCGCTTCAGCACGGCGCACACGCGATGCGGGACGACCTTCATCCTCATCGTGGTCGTGCTGAGCATCTTCGTCTTCAGCCTCATCCCGCGCGCCGGCGTGCCGCTCTGGCTGCTCATCGCCAGCCGCATCGTGCTCGTACCGGTCATCGCCGCCATCGGCTACGAGCTGGTGCGTTTCGGTGCGCGCCACTACGGGAATCGCCTCGTTCGCGCCATCTACGCCCCCGGCCTGTGGCTGCAGTCCATGACGACTCGTCCGCCGGACCGGTCCATGCTCGAGGTGAGCATCGCCTCGCTGGAGGCGTGCCTCGCCGCGGATCGCCGCGCGGGCATGCCGCCCGGCCCCGCCTCGGCGGTCGCGGACCCGACCACCGGCGTCACGCCCTGAGGGCAGGATCGGCCGGCCGATGATCGACCGCCTCGGGGAGCTGGAGGCGCGCTATCACCAGGTGGCGCGCGACCTGAGCCGTCCGGAGGTCGCGAGCGACCCCACTCAGCTCCAGGGACTCGGTCGGGAGCTGGCGCGCCTCGAGCCGGTCGTCAACCTGCTCAGCCAGTGGCGCGCCCTGCACGAGGAGCTCGACGCGGCTCGCGGCATGAGCCACGACCCCGACGAGGATGTGCGGGCCCTGGCGCGCGACGAGGTCGAGCGCCTGGACGGTCGTTCCGCGGAGCTCGAGGCCGAGCTGCGCCGGCTGCTCGTGCCCCGCGACCCTAACGATGACCGCAACGTGATCGTCGAGATTCGGGCGGGTGCCGGCGGCGACGAGGCCGGGCTCTTCGCGGCGGATCTCTTCCGCATGTACGGCCGCTACGCCGACCGCCGACGCTGGAAGGTGGAGATGCTCTCCACCTCTGAGAGCGGCGCCGGCGGCTTCAAGGAGGTGATCGCCGAGGTGCGCGGCGACGGTGCCTACTCGCGCCTGAAGTTCGAGTCAGGCGTGCACCGCGTGCAGCGCGTTCCGGTGACAGAGGCATCCGGCCGCATCCACACCTCCACCGCCACGGTCAGCATCCTGCCGGAGGCCGACGAGGTGGAGGTCCAGATCGACGAGAAGGACCTGCGCGTCGACGTGTATCGGTCCAGTGGTCCCGGCGGGCAGAGCGTCAACACCACCGACTCGGCGGTGCGCGTCACCCACCTGCCGACCGGACTCATGGTCGCCATCCAGGACGAGAAGAGCCAGCACAAGAACCGGGCCAAGGCCATGGCCGTGCTGCGCGCGCGGCTGCTGGAGATCGAGCAACAGCGCCAGGCGGAGGAGCGCGGCGAGGCCCGGCGCTCGCAGGTCGGCTCCGGCGAGCGGTCGGAGAAGATTCGCACGTACAACTTCCCGGATGACCGTGTCACCGACCACCGAGTGGGCCTGACCATCCACAACCTGCCCGGCCTGCTCGACGGTGACCTGGACCGATTGGTCGAGCCCCTGGCGGAGGCCGATCAGGCCCGCCGGCTGGCCGAGATCGGCGGCGATGCCGGCGCATCCGGCGCATCCGGCGCGTCCGGTGCGTCGTGAGGCGGCCACGACTTCTTCCCCCAGACTCATACCTGGTATGCATGGGGAGCCGAGCATCGGTCGCTTGGCCCCACCCTGCACGACCTCGTCTGCATACGGTGATACGAGGCCTCGGATCGCGCTCCAATGCTACCCCGCATGAATCTGGCGACATGGAAGCCTCCCGTGCGGACTCGGCGGGCGGAGCGCCACCGAGGGAGCGCCATGATTGTCAGATTCCAACCACGAGCGGCTTTGGCGGGCTCGGTGCCCGCCTTAACCGTCAGCCGACATAGATATGCATAGATTTAGAGAGCCAGGCGAATCGCTGGTCTCGCCTAAGGCGGCGGTGGTTGGCAGACGGCAGGCTGGAGGCGCGCCGTGGCGGTAGACGCGGCTGACCAGACTACCGTTGGTGCCGCACTGACCGCTGCGACGAACCGCTTGCGCGAGTCCGGCTCACCCAGCCCTCGACTGGATGCCGAGCTCCTGGTCGCCCACGCCGCGGGACGTGACCGCGCCTGGCTCCTGGCGCACCCGGAGGCGACCGTCACGACCGATGCGTCGGCCTCCCTCGAGGGCTGGCTGGCTCGCCGCGCCGCCGGCGAGCCGATCGCCTACATCCGCGGCTTCAAGGAGTGGCTGTCGCTTCGCATCCGAACCGATGCTCGCGCGCTGATTCCGCGGCCGGAGACGGAGTTGCTTGCGGAGGCGGCGATCGCCGAGGCTGCCAGGCGGCTGGCACGCGACGACGCGCAGATCACCGCCTGGGACCTGGGGACCGGTTCCGGCGCGCTGGCGGTCGCCCTCGCGCTGCGCTTCCGTGTGGCGCTCCAGCTCGGCCGCTTCCGGCTCACGGCCAGCGACTGGTCGCCGGATGCGCTCGAGCTCGGCGCGGAGAACCTGGCGGCGCACGGCGTCGAGCCGCTCGTGACGCTGGCCTGCGCCGACCTTCTCGAACCTGCCGGCAGCTCGCTGCCGCGGCCGGATCTGATCGTGGCCAACCTGCCATACGTCGAGGCTGCCGAGGTGAACGAGGCGGCCGGCTCCCTGGCCCACGAGCCTCGCATGGCGCTGAACGGCGGTGCCGATGGCCTCGACCTGGTCCGTCGCCTGCTGGCCGATGTGCCGAAGCGAGTCGCACCGGGCGCCACTCTCCTGCTGGAGATCGGTGCCGGACAGGCGGACGCGGTGCGCGAGCTGGCGCCGGCAGGCGCATCGGTCCAGATGCAGGCGGACCTGGCGGGAGTCGAACGCGTGGTGCGCATCGAGGTGGGTGATCGCGCGTGACAGATGTGCTGGATCCGAGCCCGGACGGCCTGACCCGCGCCGCCGACATCCTGCGCCTGGGCGGGCTCGTCGCCTTTCCGACCGATACCGTCTACGGCGTGGGCGTCGCCTGGTCGCGGCCGGACCGGCTGCCGGCGATCTTCGAGCTGAAGCGGCGCTCGCCGGAGAAGCGGATCCCGGTGCTCCTCGCCGACCTGGGCCAGGCCTCAACTTCGGGCTTCCAGCCCGACCATCGGGCTGAGCGCCTCGCCGCGCGCTTTTGGCCGGGACCGCTGACCCTGGTACTGCCCGGGCCGGATGGATCCGCCAGCGTGGCCTTCCGGGCTCCGAACCACGCCGTGGCGCTGGCACTGATCGCTGCGGCCGGACCCCTGCTTGCGACGAGCGCCAACGTGTCGGGCGAGCCGGACACGCTCGGCGCCGAGGACGTGCTGGTCGCCTTCGCCACGCAGCGGGACCTGCTCGACGCCGTGGTTGACGGGGGTCGCGTGCCGGGTGGCGTGCCGTCAACGCTGCTCGACCTGTCGGTGACCCCGGCGCGCGTGCTCCGCGACGGGCCGATCTCGCGGGCGCAGCTGGTCCCCCACGTAGAGCTCGAAGGGTCCTCCTGACCTCCGGTTTCCGGGCGCAGTTCGGTCGGTTCCTGGTCGCGTGGGGCATCCACATGGCGAGCGCAGGCGGCTGACGCAGCGTCCGTGCATACAAGACATGAATCTGGCAACACCGCGGCAGGCCACGTTCGCGGCAGGTGACAGCAATGCTCGTGCTGTGCAACGTATCGGTGCTGGCCGGCGCTCGATGGGCAGGCTGCCTCGGTCAATGTGTCGCCACCGCGGCATTGATGCGAGCTGCCGGCCGGCAGCGGTCACCCGCGCTCGTATAAGTTGCAGGAGCGGAGCATAGATCCCATAGGACGTTGTCAAGCTGAGCGAGCTCCTCGAGGGTCGAAGTCGTGACCCGAGCGCCACACGCCCCACACGATGCTGAGCGCCTTGCGCATGCAATGGCCGAGCGCGTTCATAGGGCTCTTGCCGGCCTGCCGCTTACGCAGGTAGTGAGCCCGGATCAGCGGGTTGTGGACGATGCCGGCCAGCGCGACGTGATAGGCCGCCGAACGCAGGTGCGGGTTGCCGGTCTTGGCCATGTGCCAGCTCGTCTCCGGGCTGGCCCCCTTGTGCCCCGAGCTGGCCTCGCGCGGATGCATGCCGGCGAAGGCCAGCAGCTGGTCGAAGTCGGCGAAGCGCTCGATGTCGCCGATCTCGGCGATGAAGGCCGCGGCGCTGGCCGGCCCGACCCCGGGGATCGTTCGCAGCCGGCGCGCCAGCTCACCGTCGAGCATCCCGGCCAGGTGCGCCTCGGCGGCCGCCACCTGGCGATCGAGCAGCTCGAGCTGGTCGAGCAGGACCGGCACCTCGAACGCCACCTCGGCCTCGAGCTCGGGCACGGCGGTCGTCCCGCGCGCCGCGGCGTGCAGGGCCGTCGCCCGAGCTGGACCCAGCGCCCGGCGTCGCGGTCCGCGGTTAGCCGCCGCCAGAGTGGAGGTCCGACGCCGCGCGGCGGCCGCTGCGGTCGGGGCCCGGCGCAGCACCTCGCGCGCCGTCCTGCAGCTCGGGTCGTCGAACACGTCGCGCAGCTCGGGGAAGCCGAGCTCGACCAGGCGCTGCAGGCGCTGGCAGATCGAGGCCCGCTGGCGGACCAGGGTCATCGCGAAGCGGGCCGCGGCGCGCAGCCCGGCGCCGGCCAGCGGGTCGCCGGGGACAGGGGTGTCACGCATGGCCAGCTCCGCCAGGACACGGGCGTCGGCCGGATCACTCTTCGTCCGGCGCAGGTGTCGCTTGGCAAAGTACTTGGCGCTCAGCGGGTTGACCACCGCCACCGGCCGCCCGCCGCGACGCAGGTGGCTGGCCAGGTTCATCCAGTAGTGGCCCGAGGACTCCATGGCCACCAGGCCCACCGGCTCGGGCTGTGCCGCCAGCCAGGCGTCGAGCGTGGCAAAGCCGGCGCGGTCGGCGCTGAAGCGCAGCACCGCATGGTCCGCGCGCGGCTGCCCCGCCCGGCACCGTGCCGCGACGTGCTGCCGGCCGCCGATGTCGATCCCGATCGTCAGCATCTCGCTGCGACCTCCATACTGCGGACCCGGCGGGAGCCCGCTGCTCCCGGTCGACGTGGCCTGACCGGTCCGATCAGCGGTCGTGCCGCAGGATCCCAATCACCGTTCACGGCCGGGGACGGGGGCCGGAGACTAAG
>JBOGTC010000048.1:0-4395 GCA_050692055.1 Candidatus Limnocylindria bacterium
AGGGCCATCGACGAGCTGTGGCCGGGCGCCGACCGCCAGCGCTGTGCCGTCCATCGCCTCAGGAACGTGCTGGCCAAGTTGCCGAAGCAGCAGGCGCTGCACGACCGGGTGCGGGCCAGCTACTGGACCGCCCTCGACGAGGCCGCCACGCCGGAGGCGGCCGAGGCCTCGCTGCGGTCCCTGGTCGGCGAGCTGGCGCGCGAGTACCCCAGTGCTGCGGCCTGCCTGGCCGACGATCTGCCCGCCCTGACCGTGCACCTGCGCTACCCGCTTCGCCTGCGCAAGCGCTGGCGCTCGTCGAACCTGCTGGAGCGCAGCCTGGGTGAGGTCAAGCGGCGGACCAAGGTGATGGGCCGCTTCCCGGGCGAGTCGAGCTGCCTGAGCTTGAGCTGGGCGGTCATGGACCTGGTCATCGCCGGCGGACGCGGCTTGAACCTGACCCTCGAGGAGCGGCGCCAGATCGGAGCATTGGTGGCGGCCAGATCGCTGCCGGCTGAGGAGGTGCGGGTGGCCTAGGATGAGCCCGCTTCACGAGGCTATGCCGTCAGCACTTTTCCAGCATTCATGGGACGCGACCGGCGCCGCGACGAAGGTGACGGACGAGCCGACACTCCAGCGCCTCGCCGAGCGCTACGACGCCCAGGGATGGCCGGCGACCGTCAAGGACGGCGCGTTCATCGCGCCCTTCAGCGCCGAGCGCCGGGCCACCGCCGTGGGACCTTTACGAATTCACGCCAAGCACCGCGTTCGGCGTGGCGACAGCCGAGCCATTCGGGGCCACCCGCTGGCGCTTCGACGTCTGACCGGCATCCGGGATCCAAAGCCGAACCTCGCGACCATACAATCATGTGGCTTTCGAGCGCTGTGGTCAGCGATTCGCGCTCAGTTATGAGTTCCGATAGGATCGCGGCTCGCGCGGTCGGCTCGCTGGCGTACAGTTATGTAGCCAATCTGAGCACGAAATGATGGGCGGCTAGCTCAGCTGGTTAGAGCACTTGCTTGACATGCATCGGCCGCCGAGCGCTGTGCTTCGAGCGTGGGGGGACGACCGAAACCCGCACAATTAAGTGCTCAGTTCTGATGGATGTTCCGAGCCCTGCGAGCGTTGTGCTATTTCGGCTCGAGAGCTGCAGCAGGACGAGCGTCAAACCGCACTGCAAGTGTCCAGTCCTGACGGCGCTTGAGCACCGCTACGCCGGCTCCAAGCGCCGCTCGATGTGGACCCCGATGGCTGCCGCGTAGCGGTCTTCGGTCGAGTGTTGGGGGTCGACCTCACCGGACTCAAAGCGTGACACAAACGCCTGTGAGGTCGACATCCGCCTCGCCACCTCCGCCTGTGGGATGTTGAGCTCCCGACGCTTGGCGGCAAGTTGGGAGATGAGCGCCCGGCGCTCGCGGGCCGCGGCCAGGATGCGCGGGAACTCAGGGTTGGCGGCCGTCCGCTCCGCATCGAGCTCATCGAGGAAGTCAGGCTGTCGGGGCATATTTGCGATCGTATACCGTCAACGGTATGGCGTCAAGTCGGCGCACGCGCACGCCTTCGCCAATCTCTTGCCCAGCGAGAGCTATGACCTGCGCTAGTTCGCCGTGCACACCCCAAGGCTAATGGCTCTGCCGCCTGAGGTCTTGCGAGTGATCGGGCCGGCGTCCCACTTCGACGAACGCGCGCATGAGCTGGAACTCATCGCCACCATGCTGCTCGAGTTCGCATCTCGTACAAGCATGTGTTCATCGAGCGCTGCGGTTAGGAATCGCGCACAGTTGAGTGTTCTGATAGGATTTTTGTCCGGCTCGATGAGCGCCTTGTCGCACAGGCAAGTGTTCACTCTGAGCACGCAATCGGTGGGCGGCTAGCTCAGCTGGTTAGAGCACTTGCTTGACATGCAAGAGGTCACTGGTTCGAGTCCAGTGTCGCCCACCAAGCCCTTGATCGGTTACAAGCCAAGCCATCGGTCGCGTCTGTCTAGCGCCACCGGTGACAGACCCATCGTGTCCTCGCCGGGCAATGCCAGTCTGGCTGGACACCGGAATGAGCGGCGTCCTAGTTCACCCACGCGAAGCGAGCATGCGGTACCTGTCCCACTCTCTCGCGGTCACTCCGCACAGCAGGACAGCTTGGAGACGTCTCGGCTGAAAGCCTGTGCGCCGATCTTGAGCGCCTCGGCCATGGTCGGGTAGACGTGGATTAGCTCGACGAAGTCGCTGATCGTCGCCCGAAAGTGCATGGCCATGGCCGCCTCATGGATGATCTCGGGGGCCGACTCGCCGATGACGTGCACACCGAGGATGCGCTCATCGATGGTGGAGGCGATCATCTTGACGAAGCCCGTCGTCCTGTGGATTGCCCCGGCCCGCGGCACGTACTTGAGTGGCGTCGTGGCCACGACCGCGGGCAGGTGCTGTGCGGTGACCTCCGCCTCGGTCTGGCCGACGACGCCGATCGGCGGGTCGACGAAGATCGCGCGCGGGATGACCGAGCCGTCGAATCGGTGGCCGCCATCGGCCAGTGCGTTCTCGGCGACCAGCCGGCCCTGGCGGGCACCGACCGGGGTCGCCATCTGCGAGCCGTACTGGCGGCCCATGACGTCGCCCGCGGCCCAGATGTGCGGCTGCTTGGTGCGCAGACCGGCGTCGACCGTGACGAAGCCGCCGGCGTCGGTCGACACGTCCGCGCTCCCGAGGCCGAGGTTCTCGGTGTTCGGCGTCCGTCCGGTCGCCACGAGGAGGCGCTCGGCCCGGATGATCCGGCCGCCGTTCGGGGTCTCGACGGCGACGGCCACCTGGCCGCCGTCGCGCGAGACACGCTCAACGCGCGTATTGGCCAGAATCTCGATGCCCTCGGCCGTGAAGCTCTCGGCCAGGGTCTCGCCGACCAGCGGCTCGTAGGTGCGAAGGAGCTCGGAGCGGGCGACGATGGTGACGCGGCTGCCGAGCCGCGCGAACAGCTGGGCCAGCTCGACCGCGACGTAGCCGCCGCCCAGGACGACGAGCGAGGGTGGCAACTCGGTCAGGCGGCCGTCCTCGTCGGCGTCGAGCAGGTCGCTGGTCAGGTAGGGGACCGCGTCGAGACCGGGGATGGCCGGCACCGTCGGCCGGCTGCCGGTGGCGATGAGCAGCCGATCGGCCTCGAAGGTCCTCCCGTCGAGCGCGATGTTGTGCGGCCCGACGACGCGCGCGTCGCCGGTCAGGACCTCGACGTCGATGCCCTCGGCCACCGCCGCGTACTTCTTGGCGCGGTAGTCGCGCACAACCTCGTCCTTCTGGCGGACGAGAGCCGGGAAGTCGACCTCGATCCGGGCCGGCGACAGGCCGTCGTAGCGGGGGTGGGCGGCGTCCCACACGATGCGGGCCGCCTCGATCAGGTTCTTCGACGGCAGGCAGCCGCGGTTGGCGCACGTCCCGCCCAGCGTCCGCCGCTCGACCATCGCGACGCGGGCGCCAAGCTCGCTGGCCTTGATGGCCGCGGCGAAGGCGGTCGAGCCCGAGCCGAGAATGAAGAGGTCGTAGGGCGTGGTCATCGATGGTTTGTCTCCTCTCGCGGCGACGATCGGCCGTGTCGGCGAATCGCTCACCCGCGGTTCCGGAGGGCAGAGCCTGGCGCCTCGATCCTCGATTGGCTGTAATCCAGCATACGGCAGACCGTATTATGATCGTATCATTCGTATCGAACACCGCCGGTCTCCGAGGCCGGCCGCACCACCAGGGAGCAGACCATGGCCACCGAAACCCAGTCGCGTCGCCAGCCCATCCAGTTCATCGACCTGGGCGTCGGGCGGATGACCTGCGACGACTGCGTCCAGACCGTCACCTCTGCGCTCGAGGCGGTCCCCGGGGTCAAGAGCGCCGAGGTCAGCCTCACCGGGCGGAGCGCCCACGTGGCGGCCGATCCGTCCGTGGACACGACCCAGCTGACGGCGGCCGTCCGGGCGTCCGGCTACAACGCGTTCGTGCGCGGCGAGCGGAGCGGCGCATGAAGGTCGCCAATCCCGAGCCCGCGATCGGGCTCAGCAACCTGCCCGTTGCCGCGACCCGTGGCGTGTCCGACCGGCCCGAGGTCCTGGCGACCTTCTTCCACGGCCTCGCCGATCCCAATCGGATGCGGATCCTCGAGCTGCTGGCCGAGCGTCCGCGGACGGTGACCGAGCTCGTCGCGGACCTCGGCCTCGCTCAGGGCCGCGTGTCCTCGCACCTGGCCTGTCTCCGCTGGTGCGGCTACGTGCAGGCCGTGGTCGAGGGCCGCTACAGCCGTTACCGCCTGGTGGACGAGCGCATCCGCGAGATCCTCGCGCTGGGGGAGGCGGTCCTTCGCGACAACGCGGAGCGCCTGACCTCATGTCTCGTGCTCGCCACCGAAGGCGACGCGTGAGGTCCCGCCCGGCGAGCGCATCTCGGAAG
>JBOGTC010000049.1:0-5196 GCA_050692055.1 Candidatus Limnocylindria bacterium
GCCGCGCCGAGCGGCTCGCCCGCCATGGTCGTCGGAGGCGACTGGCGCTGCCGAGGCCGAGGTCACCGACGCCGAGCCGCTCGACGACGAGCGGATCGCGGCGGCCCGGGCTCGCCTCGAGTCAGCCCGCGGCGCCTACACGATCGGCGCCACGGAGAGCGGTGATGCCGAGCTGTCGGTTGCCCTGCGCCTCGACCCGGCGCTGGCGATCGATGGCCTGAGGCTGGTCGAGCCCACCCTCGAGGCCGAGCCGCCGACGGACCGTCTGCTACTCTACGGCGACCTGCTCCGCGCCGCCGGCCGGCATGCCGATGCCTCCGCGGCGTACGACCGCGCGGCTGGGAAACGGAGCTGAGCCCCAACAAGGAGCCCTTCATCCGCCATGCAGCGCACCCTCGTCCTCGTCAAGCCCGACGGTGTCCAGCGCGGGCTCATAGGTGAGATCATCGGCCGCTTCGAGCGCAAGGGGCTCAAGGTCTCGGGCCTGCGCCTGATGCAGGTGCCGCGCGACATGGCCGAGCGCCATTACGCGGTCCACCACGGGAAGCACTTCTACGCCGGCCTCGTCGAGTTCATCACCTCCGGGCCGGTGGCCGCGATCGCGCTCGACGGACCCGACGCCATCGACGTCGTGCGCCGGATGGTCGGCAAGACCATGCCGAACGAGGCCGAGCCGGGGACGATCCGCGGCGACCTGGGAATCAGCGGCCTGCGCAATCTGGTCCATGCCTCCGATGCGCCCGAGACCGCAGCGGCCGAGATGGAGCTGTGGTTCGGCGGCGAGGCGGTCGTCGACTACGAGCGCGAGGTCGACACCTGGATCGTGGCCGAGGAGCCGCCGCGCGGGTGATGCCTCAGCGCCGTTCCCCCGTCGTCCGGCTCGAGCGCCGGGTATGACGGTCGATCGATGGTCCCGATCCGCTCGAGCGGGAAGTAGCGCAGCCACGCACGACCGAGGATGAGGTCCTCCCCGATCGGCCCGAAGGCGCGGGAGTCCTGGCTCACCTGTCGGTTGTCGCCCATCACGAAGTAGCTGCCCTCGGGGACCCCCCACTCATCGACCCTGCTCGCCGGGTTCGGCATGGTCGGCTCGGCGGTCCCGTCCTCCTCGCGTCGGACGTATCCCTCCTCGATCAGAACCGGGTTGCCGTTGCCCTGCGTGACGAAGACGCGGCCGTTCTCGAGGCGAATCGTGTCACCCGGCATGCCGATGATGCGCTTGATGAACGGCACGCCGCCCGTGTCGATGCCCGATCCCGGCGGCGGGTCGAAGACGACCACGTCGCCGTAGTGGTAGCCGTCGAAGCGGGGCGTGAGCTTGTCGATGAGGATGTACTCCTCCTCGACGATGGTCGGGAACATCGAGCTCTGGCGCACCTCGAACGGCTGGGCCAGAAAGTTGTGGATGACGAGGTAGATCAGGAGCGTCAGGACCAGCGTCTCGACGATCTCGAACGCGCACCCCAGCGCACGGCGCGAACCGGCGCGCTCGCCTGGGGCGGGCGCGCCGGAGCCTGCGCTCGGATCGGAGATGTACGTCATCGGCGCTCCGGGTTGGAACGTGGGAGGCCGGCACAGGATAGCGCACGGGGCGGGTAGACTCCGCGGGCCGTGGGCAACCTCTTCCTCGCGCGTCACTCCATCACCGATGCGTCGGCCAGCGGCCGGAACGCCGGACAGGCCAGCGACCCGCCGCTCACGGCGGCCGGCCATGATCTTGCGCTCAGGCTCGGCGAGGCGATCGCCGTCGAGCTATCGGAGCTCCCTCACGACGAGCCGCGCCTGCTGAGCAGCCCAGCCCGGCGCTGCCGGCAGACCGCCGAGGCCGTGGCAGGTGGCGTGGGGATCGAACTCGACGCGATCGAGCTCGAGCCGGGCCTGCACGAGATCGACTACGGCGCCTGGGAAGGATTGACCGCGGCGGAGTGCCGTTCCCGAGATCCCGAGCTGCGCGCGGCGTGGGAGCGGGATCCGTACGCGACGGCGTGCCCGGGCGGCGAGAGCGGCGCGCAGGTGGCGGATCGGTCCTTTCCCATCTTCGAGCGCCTCGAGGGCTGGCTCGCCGAGGATCGGGCTCGCTGCAGCATCGTGATCGCGCACAACCACGTGAACCGGCTGCGCCTCTGTGCCCTCATGGGATGGCCGCGGACCGAGTACCGGGTCCGAATCGTGCAAAACGCCGCCGGATACAGCCTGGTGACGTTCGGCGAGCGTCTGCCGGTCGTCCGGCGCCTCAACGCCAGCCCGGCCTGATCGGGTCCCGAGCCGGGGCCTTCTATAATCGAGGGCCACCCATCGGTGCAGCGCGCGAGGTGTTATGTCGATCGAGCTCAGCCAGCAGCTCCAGCCCATCATGCAGGTCAAGGTCACGCCGAAGCAGATCGCGGCGAACTATATCCTGCAGATGAGCTCGGTCGAGCTGCAGGAGGCAATCAGCCAGGAGCTCGGCGAGAACCCCGCGCTCGAGATGCTCGAGCTGCCCACCTGCCCCATCTGCGGCAACCCGGTGGTAGGTAACTACTGTACCGAGTGCATGCCCCGCAAGAACGCCGGCGAGGATAGCGTGCAGGTAAGCAGCGACGACCTGCCCGGGGATACCACCACGCGGCTGCGCGACGAGGCCGACGAGTTCGATCCGATCGCGCGCGCGGAGGCCGACTTCACGCTGGAGGATCATCTGACCTGGAACCTCCACGCGCTGCTGCCGGCACGCCTGCATCCCGTTGCGGATCACGTCATCGGCGCGCTCGATGGCAACGGCTTCCTGACCCAGGACGACCAGGAGATCGCGGACGCCACGGGCGTCCAGGCGAGTGACGTCGCCGAGGTGGTGGCCGCCATGAAGGGCCTCGAGCCCATCGGCATCGGCTCGCGCTCGATGACCGAGTCGCTGCTGGCCCAGGTGGAGTACCTGCGCGAGCTGGACCATATCGAGGTCCCGGAGATCGCGGAGGCCGTCATCGGCGACCATCTTGCCGATCTCGGGGAGCGGCGCTTCCGCGAGATTGCCGCGGCGCTGGGTGTTGGCCAGCGCGACGTCGTCGCCACCTGGGAGTTCGTCAAGGCCAACCTGAACCCGTATCCAACGGCTGCCTTCACCGCCGCCGTCAGCGGCGACGCCACGCGGTCCATCGTGCGGCCCGACGTCATCATTCGCGAGATCGACGGTGAGCTCGCCGTGGAGGTGGTGGAGTCGCGTCGCTTCAGCCTGCGCGTGGCGCCCATCTACTCGAGCCTCTCGTCGCACCTCCGCAGCAGCGAGGCCACCGAGACCGACAAGCAGCACGTGCGCGAGTACGTGGGTCGGGCCAAGTTCTTCATCGACAACATCAACCGTCGCCGCGCCACCATCCAGCGCATCGCCGAGTGCCTGGCGGACCGCCAGCGTGACTACCTGCTCCACGGCGTGCAGCGCCTCGTGTCGCTGACGCGGGCTGAGGTTGGGGAGGTGATCGGCATGCACGAGTCGACCGTCAGCCGAGCCACCGCGGACAAGTACGTGATGATCCCGTCGGGCGAGGTGGTGCCGTTCAGCCACTTCTTCACCGCCTCGCTGGGCGTCAAGGACCAGATCAGGCGGCTCATCGACGCCGAGGAGCCGTCGCATCCGTATTCGGACCAGGAGATCGCGGACCACCTGGCCGGCGAAGGAATCGCGCTCGCGCGGCGCACTGTCGCAAAGTATCGGGACGAGCTCCAGATCCTCCCCGCCAGGCTCCGTCACCGCTGACGTCGCCGCTCGACGCCGGAAACGAAGGTGCGGAACACGATCCTGCGCAGCTTCGCGGTCATTGGCGTTGGCCTCGCCGTGCTGCTCGGGGTCCTCTATGTCGCGACAACCGTCGATGCCCGGCCCCCCGAGGTGCTCGAGGTTCGCCTCACCCAGGCACTCCCGTCGGATCCGCGGCGCGCGCCGATCACGTCCAGCATCGAGGTGGCCTTCAGCGAGCCGGTCGACCAGGAGGGGGCGGCGGCGGCGCTGCGCATCACGCCCGAGGTCGAAGGCTCGATCAGCTGGAGCGGCACGACCATGACCTTCACGCCGGCCGAGCCGCTGGCGCTGGAAACCGAGTTCGAGGTGAGCATCGAGCCGGGCGTGACCGACGAGTCGGGCAACGTCATGACCGAGGCATCGGAGCCCTTCAGCTTCACGACCACCGGACGGCCCATGGTCGTCGAATCCGATCCTGCTGATGGGGATGACGGGGTCGCGCTCCAGGGGCCGATTCTCCTCACCTTCTCGACGCTCATGGACACGTCGGCGGTCGAAGGGGCGCTCGAGCTGGCTCCGCTGTTTCCGCACGAGCTGCGCTGGAGCGGCGAGCAGCTCGAGATCGTGCCGACCCTGCCGCTGGCGCCCGACCGAGCGTACGAGGTCACGATCGGTTCGGAGGCCGCCGACGCCGCCGGCGTGACGCTCGGCGATCCGTTCGAGCTGGCCTTCGAGACGATCGAGCCGGGCCTTCGGGCACAGCTGGTGGTGCCGGCCGACGACAGCGACGGCATCTCGGGCACGTCGCCGCTCGCGGTCTTCTTTGCCGAAGCGATCGACCCCGCCAGCGTGACCCCCGACATCGTGAGCGTTGAACCGGCGGTGGCCGGGTCAATCGACCTTGTCGAGCTGCCCGGGACCGATGGCGCCAGCGTCCTGCGCTTCACGCCCTCCGCGCCGCTGCCGCCGAACACGACCTTCGAGGTCGAGCTGTCGGCCGAGATTCGCTCCGCCGCAGGCGGGCAGCTGGCGGAGCCCGAAACCTGGAGCTTCACGACCGGCGCGCCGCTCTCCACGTTGAGCAACCAGCTCGTCTTCGTGTCGGCTCGCTCCGGCGTGCCGAACCTGTGGGCCATGAACCCCGATGGGACCGGGAGCCGCCAGCTGTCGGCCGAGCTGTCGCCGGTGATCGACTATGCCGTGGCTCCCGACGGTCGCTCGTTCGTGGTGGCGGACGGCCGGCGCCTCGTGTTCCATCGCCCCGACGGCAGCGAGCGCCGCGTGCTGACCGAGGAGGGCGTGCTGGAGTTCGATCCAGCCTATGCCCCGGACAGCCGCCGGATCGTTTTCGGCCGCGCCGCGGCGGACAGCGGTGTCGGGCTGGGGCTGTGGGAGCAGGCCATCGACGCCGCCGACGCGGCGCAGATCGAGCTGCCGCCGGAGCTCGGGTCAGCGCCGGCAACGGCCGCGCCCGGGAGCTCCAC
>JBOGTC010000050.1:0-15627 GCA_050692055.1 Candidatus Limnocylindria bacterium
GCTTGTCGATGACGACGGGCGGCAGCGCGCCGGCGGTGCGCGTGGCGCTGCCGGTGAAGAGCTGCGCGCCGGCACCGACGATGCGCAGCGTGCCGAGCCCGCCGTCGAAGCCCGCCGCCTGGGTGATGTCGCCGTGGGCGGCCAGCGTGCCGCCCTCCAGGGTGCCGTTGGTGAGGGTCAGCGTGCCGTTGACGACCAGCGTGTCACCGGCAGCGATCGTCTTGGCCACACCGTTGCCCTGGGCGAGGGTTAGATTCCAGAGATCCGCACTGCCCGGCACATCGAGCGTGGCCGCCGCGCCGATGAGCCGCAGCGTTCCGTTGGCGTGGGCGAAGGTCCCCGCGGAGTGCGTCAGGTCGCCCACCACCGAGAGGGTGCCGCGCGTGCTGGTGAAGCTGCCGCCGCTCAGAGTGTACGGGCCATTGACGGTGATGGCGGCGGTGCCACCGCTGAACGCGCCGCCCGCCTGGCTGTAGCCGGAAGCACCCAGCGTGATGGTCCGGCCCGCCTGCGTCAGCGTGCCGGCGTACGCGGCGTCGACCTCGAGCCCGGCGACCGCGATGTTGACATCAACGGTGGCGGGCTTGGCGCTCGAGGCATCAAAGCGGGCGATGTCTCCGGTGCCAGGGACCACATTGGTCGACCAGTTGGCTGCCTCCGACCAGTTGTTCGTTGCGCCGCCGCCATCCCAGGTG
This sequence comes from Candidatus Limnocylindria bacterium, assembly GCA_050692055.1. Taxonomy (GTDB): domain Bacteria; phylum Chloroflexota; class Limnocylindria; order QHBO01; family QHBO01; genus JBOGTC01. The sequence goes on from JBOGTC010000050.1 coordinate 696, forward strand.
AGTGTCGCGCCGAGTACGGGATCGGGCTGCCCAGCCGCGGACGCGAGCACGAACAGGATTCCGGTGGCGAGTGCCACTCCCGTTCTCACCGATCGAGACCAGCTTGCTCGGTCAGCCGCCATACATCCCGCCGCGAGCTGCACGTTCGCGACGCCTCTATCCTGTGGACCGGCGTCAACCTGGGCACGCCCGGCGCTCGGGCAGGCTGTCGGAGGCCCGCGGCAGAATAACTCACCCAACCGGGAGCCCGTTCTCCCATTCCGGAACGCTTAGGCGAAAACCGGATCCAACCGGCGCGGGCCGTCAGCTACCTCGAAGACCTGAAGTCGCTGTGGGAGATCGTTGCCTGCGGCCTCTCGGCCGCTGGAGCCATTCGCCTTAAGCCGCGCCCACGATTCGGTGGGCAACGAGCCGCGCAAGTAGCGCCGGATCGCCTCGCACCAGGTCCACGAAGAGGCGCACGAGCTCCGGGTCGAACTGCGTCCCGGCGCAGCGGGTGAGCTCTGCGAGCGCCCACTCGACGCTACGCGCCGGCTTGTAGGGACGAACGTTGGTGATGGCGTCGAAGGCGTCGGTGACCCGGACGATGCGAGCCTCCAGGGGGATGTGCGCGCCCTTCAGGCCGTCGGGATAGCCGGAGCCATCGATGTTCTCGTGGTGCCAGCGGGCGATGCGGCGAGCCATCTCGAAGCCGGTCCCCTCGCGCAGGATCTGCTCGCCGTAGAGCGGATGCCGGCGCATGATCTCCCACTCGTCCGCGCTGAGCGGCCCTGGCTTGAGCAGGATGCGGTCGGGCACGTGGAGCTTGCCAACGTCGTGAAGCATGGCCGACCAACCGATGTTGGCCCCCTCCTCCACGTCGAGCCCGGCGGCTCGAGCCAGTTCCTCGGACAGGAGCTGCACGCGGCCGATGTGGTCACCGGTGTCGGTGTCCTTGGCCTCGGCACCGCGCGCCAGGGCGACCATGCCGTCGCGCTCGCGTTGAGCGATCTCGATGGCCGCCGTGCGCCAGCCGAGCGTCGCCTGCCGCGCGCGATCGAACAGGACCCCGGTGATGGCGGCCACCGCGACGAACACCACCGCCCGGATCAGCCACGCGTCGAGCAGCTCCGTCCCGCCCGGCAGCCTCATCCAGGCGGCCAGCGGTCCGAGGAGCAGCGACACGGCAAGGCCGACCGGCAGGGACCCGCGCCAGCCGTAGGCGTAGGCCGCGATCAGGATCGGGAGGTAGCCCAGGTGGTTGAGCGGGTTCGGCGAGCCGCCCGTCAGACGCACCGTGGCGAAGGCGAGCAGCGCGGTCAGCGGGATCAGACCAGCTGCAGCAAGGCGCAGCCAGTCATCTCGACCTCGGATCTGACTCCCCCGCCCGGTGGAGAGAACCTCGGCGAGTTCGCGGCGTGCCGCCCGACCAGGTCCAACAACCATTAAGCGGAATTCTCACTACCTAGGGGCGACGCGAGGAGCCTCTCTTCCGTCCCAGACGCCGGGCAGTACGACAGTCACGGTTGCGTGGCCGGAGCAAGAGTGGAGCGAATCGGGGCGAGGGGACGAACCGACCCCTACAAGTGCCGGGTCGTCCAGACGGCTCCCGTGGCTTACGTGCTGGGCACTTAGCCCTCGTTCAGCGATTGGCTGTACCTCGCGCTCCGCGCCGATCGCCGATGAGCGTGTTCTCACATAGCTCTCACCATGCGCTCATGGTGGGCTGCGAGAGTGGGCCCGTGTCAGACACCGCGCCAGGAGACGCAGAGAAACCCAGACTGCGAGGCCGCCTGCCTGGCAAGCAACGCTGGAGGCCACCGGCTATTGTGCTCCTTGCCTTCGGGGTGGACCTGGGGCTCATCGCGTTGCACGTCGTCAACCTGCAGGGCATCACGCCAGCTGGTCGTCCGCTGCGCTTCTTCGACGTCGACGACGAGGTGAACCTGCCAACCTGGTGGGCCAGCGTGCAGCTGTTCTCGATCGGCCTGCTGCTGGGCCTGGTCGCCGTCCGGCGCGCGCCGCGAGCCTGGATCGCGCGCATCGGGCTGTGGGTGCTGGCGGCCGCCTTCTTCGGGATGTCGCTCGACGAGTTCGCGCAGCTCCACGAGCGCCTGGGCCAGGCCACCCGCACCGGCGTCCTGCCGGTCACCGGCGCCTGGCCGCTCATCCTGGGGCCGCTGGCGCTGGTGGTCATCGGCGGTGCGCTCCTGGCGGCTCGGCGGTATCTCCGCGACCCGCAGGCACTTGCGATCATGGCTGGCGGCCTGGTGCTATACGTCGTCGCGGCAGCCGGAATCGAGCTCACCTTGAACGCCGTGGCGCTCGGCAGCGTCGAGCACGAACTCCAGGTCATCGCGGAGGAGCTGGGTGAATTCCTGGGCGCAACCCTGCTCCTGTGGGGCGCGTATCGCCTCGCGCTCGCTCGGACTCAGCTGCCCGCCAGAGCTGGGCTCCGCGACGCGGGAGGCGATGGCGCGGCCTCCTCAGACAGACTGCCGGCGGCGTAGCGCCGACCGCGCCGGCCATCTGGATGCCTTCAGCGATTAGGTCGGCTCTTCCACCAGCGCGCTACTCCCCGGCACCGGGGACGGGGAGGTCGAAGAAGCGCGCCGCGTTGGCGCCTAGGAGGTGCTCCGTCTCGTCGCCGGTCAGGCCGGGGAGGCCCTGCACGAGCGCCACCGTATGGGCTATGTCGTACCACGGGAAATCCGAGCCCATCATGACCCGGTCAGTCCCTATCGCCCGCAGCAGCTCGATAACGCCCTCGCGAGTCGGCGCCCGGCTGGCCCCGAGCCATTCGATGATCTCGCAGCAGTCGAAGTAGACCTGCGGGTAGTCGTCGGCCAGGCCCACCGTCTGTTGCCACGCAGCGCCGCCCAGATGCGCGAGCACGAGCTTCAGCTGCGGAAATGCGTCGAGGACTGGCCGGAACGCGTTGGGCTCCCCGTACTGCTGTCCCGCCCGACTGGGACCCGAATGGGAAACGACCCGCAAGCCGAGCTCCTGGCAGGCCTCCAACACGGGCCAGAAGGCCTCGTCGGCGAGATTCAGCCGGTGCACAGGCGGGTGAAGCTTGACGCCAACCGCGCCCCTGTTGGCGGCCATCTCGCGGATGTGGCTCACCAAGTCGGGAACCGGCAGATAGGCCGGGGCGACCGCCAGGCAGGGGATAAACTGCGGCCGCCGTGATGCGAGGTCGCACAGCCACTCGTTGAACGCGACGAGTTCCTCACCCGGGTCGGCGCCTTCCGCCGGCTGATCGAGCATGTTCGTGACCACCGCGTAGCTGGCGCCGGCGGCCACCATGGCAGCCGCTAGGTCGTCAGGGTCGCCAGCCCACGCCGCGAACTGCGGCTCCCCGCCTGAGCCGTACTCCCAGATCTCGTATCCCTCCTTGGCGCGGCGACCTTCCTCCTTGGTGCGGTAGAGATGCACGTGCGTGTCAATGATCAACGTCATCTCCTGTGCTCTCCGCTTCTTGCTCCGGAAGGGAATGAGCGGACGCCTCCGCCGCCAGCCGTCGCTCCTCATCGCGCTCATCACGGCGCTCAGCCCATCTGGGCTGCGCGCAGATGTGGCCGAGGAACTCCATGATGGTGTGGGCTGCCAGGTAGGAAGTGATGCCCGTTCCCACGTCGAGGACCGGGTTGACCTCGACAAGGTCGAAACCGACGACGTTCGCGTGCTCGCTGAGCGCGACGAGCGCGTCGCGCAGCTCCGCATACGCGAGGCCGTTCGGCTCGGCGGATACGCAGCCAGGCACGAGCGGCATGTCCAGCACGTCGATATCGATGCTCACGTAGACCGGCGCGTCGGCGGGCAGCAGCTCCGCGATTCCGCGCGGACGCAGATCTCGGAACTCCTCGACGTCGATCACCCGGTTGCCGTCGGCGATGGCGTCCTCCATCGCGTCGCGCCCGTTGCGTAGGCTGCGAATGCCGACTTGGGTCAGGGTCTGGACGTGCTCCATGCGGCGGATATGCCGGAATGCATGCATGTTGGTGTACATGAAGCCATGCTGGAAGGGCGAGTAGTCGATGTGCGCGTCGAAATGCACGACGTGCACGGGCTGCTCATACGCGCGGACGATGGGGTACGTGATGGCGTGATCGCCGCCCAGGATGACGGGCAGGGCTCCTGCACGGAGGACGTCTTGCATGGCTTCGGTCGTTCGGTCGAAGGTGACCGCTACGTCCGACGGAGCGACGTCGACGTCACCGACGTCCACGATCCGCCGCTTGCTCAGCTCCTCCGCCAAGTAGGTGCGCCTGTCCCGGTGGTCGTAGTATCCCTCCGTCCCAAACCGGAGCGAATGCTCGCGGATGCCCCGCGGGCCCATCCGCGATCCGGGAAGGAACGGGGAGCCGACGTCGCTGGGAACCCCGAGCACCGCCACGTCGGCGTCCAGCGCCGACGCCGGGGAGACCGGCACCCGCAGGAATGATGGGATGCCCACAAATCCGAAGCCCTTCTGGTTGGGCATCAGGTCAGTCATGAAAACCTCGTCCTTGACTCCTGTGCGGCGCACGGGATGATGCCGTGCGCCGCAGCTTCCTAGTGCAAATGAACGTGTGCGAACGATTCGCAGCTAGTACTCGGCCTCGCCCGACGCGAGGTCCTCCTCAGCCTCGCTCACCGCCTGTCGTGCCTCTTCCGGGACCACGTCCGCATAGGCGCCAAAGCTCACGACGTCCTCTGCGACACCCTCGACATGCGCCTCGCCGTCCAGCTCACCGGTAGCGGCGATGTAGATCACCAACGACGCGTCCGAGATCGCGGCCCCGATGTGAGCGGTGGGCGCCAGGTTGCTCTGATCGGCGTACAGGCCGATCACGTAGACGCCCTCGTCCTCGGCCGCGCTCAGCACGCCGGCGTCGGCCGCGTCGAGCACGTGCCAAAGCACATCAGCTCCATTGGAGATGTGAGCGAGGGCGGCCTCGCGGGCGAGGGCGACGTCGGCCCAGTCGCCGGTAACGCTGGTCGAGACCTGCACGTCGGGGTTCACGCGCTGCGCGCCGACCTCGAAGCCGCGCATCGCATCCTGCGCGATCGGGATCGTCTCGCCGACCACGACACCGATGTGGTTGGAGTCGGTCATGCTCCCCGCCAGCACGCCGGCGAGGTAGCCCATATCACCGTAGCTGAGCGCCAGCGAGGTGACGTTATCGGCGCTCTGGTTTCCGTTGGTGACGACGAACTCGACGTCGGGAAACTCCGAGGCCACTTGCAGCGCGGCGTCCATGTACTCGCCGCCGTGCCCGATGACGACGTTATAGCCCTGCTGGGCATAGTTCCTGAACAGCTCGACTTGCTGGTCCTGGGTGGCATTCTCCGAGTATGCGATCTCGGCGCCTTCGCCTTCTGCACGCTGCAACCCCTCGAACCCGGCCTGATTCCAGGACTGGTCGTCGACCAGGCCCGGGAAGAGCACGGCGACGCGCTGATCTGCCGGATCGCCGCCGTTGTCGGCCGGGCCGCCGCAGGCCGCCAGCACGAGGGTCATCGCGGCTGCGACGACCAGTGGCATCTTCCACCCCCTCGCGCTCTGCATCTGTCTCATCTTCTGAGTCCTCCTCCAACTACGTTCGGGGTCCATTCCACCAGTTCTCGGCGCATCATCTGGACAAGCCCCCTGACCGCCTGATCCAACAACAGCCGCCCGTCCCGCTCGGACGCATGCGAGGGGTCGGACAGCACGCCCGACGACGGGATCAGCCCCTCCGGCTGCGGATACACGTCGTACACGGGCAGAGATTCCACACCGTCCTTGCCGATCGCGTCCCGACGAATCAGCTCCGGCCGAATCGCCCCGATCACCGACGTCTCGAGATGGGCGGCATGCTCCAGCCCCCATCCGCGGAACCCGTTTGGGTAGGCCCGCTCCAGCGTCTCCTCGTCGATCGCCTCCGCCCACAGCACCTTCAGGATTCGGACGTCCTCGCGGCCTGACCCGCCGAGGGCGAGATGAATGGCCTCGCTGAGGAACATGCTGTTTTCGTAGTGACCGTCGAGAACGGCGATGCGCCGTGCGCCGTGGCGCAGCAGCGCCGCGAGGACGTCGCGCGCCAGCAGGGTGAGCGTCTCCCCGGCCAGGCTGGTAGTACCGCAGAAGATCTCTCCCCCGCCGGTCCGGGCGCCGGAGCGGTACCCGTACGGAATCGTTGGGGCGACGAGGGCCGGCAGCTGGCGGGCGACCCTCGCGGCGATCTCTGCTACCTGGATCGTGTCGGTGCCGAGCGGCAGATGCGGGCCATGCTGCTCGGTCGATCCCACCGGCAGGATCACCACGCTCTCGCCAATCACGGCCTCATATTCCGGACGTGTCAGCTCGCTCATCAGGACGGTCCCACGGTCCGACGGGGGTGTGCCGACCTGACTTGTGCTATCGGTCATCGGTGTCCTCCCGCCGATACGGAATCCCAAGCTGCTGCGGCGCGTTGGTTCGACCGATCGCGCCCGCGACAGCGAGCACGACCAGGATGTAGGGCAGCATCACGAAGAAGTGGTGCGGGATGCCGAGCCCGAACGCCTGGGCACGCAGCTGAAACGCGTCCGCCGCGCCGAACAGGAGACAGGCGGCGGCGGCGAGCATCGGGTTCCATCGGCCCAGCACGATCACGCCGAGCACGATGAAGCCTCGGCCGGCCGTCATCCCCGGGGTGAAGTAGCGCACCGCCCCGATTGCCAACGCGGCGCCACCCAGCCCGGCCATGGCGCCGCTGAACACGATCGTGGCGTAGCGGATCTTCGGAACCGACAGGCCGGCCGTATCGACCGCCGAGGGAGAGTCGCCGGCGGCACGGATGCCCAGCCCCCACGTCGTGCGGAATAGCACGAAGAGCGCGGCGATCGGAAGCAGATAGGCAAGGTACACGGCCAGCGAGTGGTTGAAAAAGATGTCGCCGATGAGGGGCAGGTCGCCCAGGATCGGCAGGTCGATCGCGGGAAAGCCGGCGGCCCGCTGCCGCCCGGTCTGCCCGAAGACCGCTCGATGCAGCGTGTTGGTGAGGCCCAGCGCCAGCAGGTTGATGGCGACGCCCGAGATGATCTGGTTGGCGCCGCGCGTAACCGTCAGGTACGCGTGGATGAGGCCGGCGACGGCGCCGGCGGCCATGGCGGCCAGCCCGGCAACGAGCGCCGCCACCGCGGCGGGCATGTAGGGCTCGACATAGAAGCTGGTGGTCACGGCGACAAAGGCGCCGACCAGCATCATGCCCTCCATGCCGATGTTGAAGACGCCGCTGCGCTCGGCATAGACCCCACCGATGGCGGTCAGGGCGAGCGGTGCGGCGAGGCGGATGCTGGCGCTGCCCCAGTCGGTCACCAAGCCTGCATCAAGCATCGGCCGACTCCGCCGAGTGTACCGGCGCCTTGAGCTCGGGCTGGCGCTGGCGGAACCAACCGCGGAAGAGCCCCGCGATGACGAACAGAATGGTCAGCGCCTGGATGATCAGCACGATCGAGGTCTCGATGCGGGTCACCTGCTGCATCAGGCTCGAACCGGCGCGCAGGGCCCCGAAGAAGCCGGCGGTCACGATCACCGCCAGCGGATTCGCTCCGGCGAGCAGCGCGATGGCGATGCCGTCGTAGCCGTATCCCGGCGAGAAGTGATCGAAGAGCCGATGCCGCAGGCCCATCACCTCTCCCGCCCCGGCCAGGCCGGCGATTCCGCCGCTCAGCAGCATGACCAGCACCATCTGACGTGCGCTGCGCACCCCCGCGAACCGCGCGGCGGTCGGGTTGGCGCCGATCATGCGCAGGCGGAAACCGAACGGCGTGTACTGGATGAGCACGTACAGCGCGATGGCGATGGCCACGCCGATGGGCAGGCCGGCGTGGAGGCTGGTGCGGGCCGCGAGGATCGGCAGACGAGCGGTGTCCTCGATCGGGACCGACTGGGCGAACGAGGCACCTCGCTCCCCCATCGGTCCGAGCGTCGGATCGACCAGGTAGCTGACGACCAGGATGCCGACGAAGTTCAGCATCAGCGTGGTGACCACCTCGCTGACACCGCGATACGCGCGCAGGTACGCCGGGACCAGGATCCAGAGCGCTCCGCCCACGAATCCGGCGAGGAGCGCCAGAATGATGTGCAGGATCCCCGGAATTCCAAGCGGCACGAGTGCCACCGCCGCTGCCGCCGCGGCTCCGAGGTAGAGCTGGCCCTCGGCACCGATGTTGAACACGCCGGCCCGGAAGCTGATCGCGACGGCCAGCCCGGTCAGCAGGATCGGGGTCATCCGCACGCCGGTGACCGCCAGGCTGGCCGGACTGCCGACCGATCCTTGGATCATGGCGGCGTAGGCGTCGAGGGGATTGACGCCCGCCAGCACGATCAGGATCGCCGAGACGGCGAAAGCCGCGACGATGGCCGCCAGCGGCAGGACCGCGCTGCGCGCCAGCGACACGACCACCCCCGGCAGTGAGCGAATCACGCCGCGGAACCCGGCCTGGGCAAGATGGCCTCGAGGCGTTGACCCATCATCATCTGGCCGAGCCGGTCGATGAACGCCTCCGTCGGCGGCACCTCGCCCATCACTTCGCCGCTGTGCAGGACAATGACGCGATCACTGACGGCGAGGAGCTCGGGCAGCTCGGTTGAGATCAGGAGGATGGCGGCCCCACGGTCGCGCTGCTCACGCAGCAGGTCGAGGACCGACTCCACCGCCCCAACGTCGAGGCCGCGGGTCGGCTGCGCCGCCACGAGCAACCTGGGTTGCTCCTGCGTCTCGCGTGCGACGACGATCTTCTGCTGGTTGCCGCCGGACACCGAGCGCGCCTTCGCCGACGGGCCAGAGCAGCGGATGTCATAGCGACGGATCTGCGTCTCAGCGTGGTCGTGAATGGCTCGCCAGCGCAGAAATGCCCGCTCGGTGAAAGGTGACCGGGCATACGACTTCAGGATGACGTTCTCCGCCACCGAGAAGTCCTCGATTAGTCCCTCTCGGTGCCTGTCCTCCGGGATGAAGCCGAACAGCGACGGGTTGTGGAGGACACCCGCCGGATTCTCGCCGTTGATGGTGATGCGACCCTCGCTGACGGGACGCAGGCCGGCGATGCACTCGACCAGCTCGCGCTGGCCGTTACCATCGACCCCGGCGATGCCGACGATCTCGCCCGCTCGCACGTCGAAGCTGACGTCGCGCAATGCCGGCGTATCGCGGTCGCTCAGGCAGCCGACGCCGTCGAGGGCGAGCACGATATCCTGGCCGGCCGCCGGCGCCGAGGTGCGGTCAAGCGACACCTGTCGGCCGACCATCATCTCGGAGAGCTGCGCCGCTGTGGCCTCCGACGTCGGCAGCGACCCGGTGACCCGACCCGCGCGCAGGACGGTGATGTGGTCGCTGACCTCTTTCACCTCGCTCAGCTTGTGGCTGATAAAGACGATCCCCCGTCCCTCAGCCACCAGCTTGCGCAGGACCCGAAACAAGTGCGTCACCTCGGACGGCGCGAGGACGGCTGTCGGCTCATCGAGGACCAGGAGCTTCGCCTCCCGGTACAGCGCCTTCAGGATCTCCAGGCGCTGCTGCATCCCCACCGAGAGCTGCCACACCAGCGAGTCAGGATCGACTCCGAGGTTGTACTCCGTGGCCAGGTCCATGATGCGTTGTCGAGCCTCGCCGAGGTCTAGCAGAGGCGGCTTGGGCTGTTGCACGCCAAGCACCACGTTCTCGACGGCGGTGAGGTTCGGCACCAGCATGAACTGCTGGTGCACCATGCCGATCCCCAGCTGCACGGCGTCATGCGGGGAGGCGATCGATACCGGTTCCCCCTCGAGGCGCAGCGCGCCGGCGTCGGGCTGGACCAGCCCGTAGAGGATCTTCATCAGGGTGCTCTTGCCGGCACCGTTCTCGCCCAACAGCGCGTGGATCTGGCCCGGCTTCACCGCGAAGGAGATGTCGTCGTCGGCGAGGACCTGGCCAAACCGCTTCGTGATGTGCTCCATCTCCAGGAGAAACGGAGCACGAGGCATATCAGCCATCGCGGAGGGTGCTCCTCGACGTCGAGGCCACGCGGTCCTCGGCGCAAGCCCATTGACCGCACCAAGAGGCGAGGATAGAGTGTCAACAGTTGACAGTCAATAGTTGACCATCCAGTTTGGGGAGTTCCGGACCATGGCAAATCCGGACGACGGCGACGGTGGTGCGCTTCCGTCCCTCGAGACCAACACCCTGGGCGAGAGCGCGGCTGAACTGCTGCGACAGCGGATCCTGAGCGGCGCACTGAAGCCGGGGAGTCGGCTCGTTGAAGCCGAGATCGCGCGGCAACTGGGGATCAGCCGAGGCCCCGTACGGGAGGCGCTGGCCACGCTACGCGGTGAGGGCCTTGCGCGCGAAGAGCCACGCCGCGGCGCCTACGTCACGGCCCTCAGCGCACTCGACATCCGCGAGATCTACCAAGTGCGCGCAGCTCTGGAGAGCGGCGCAGCGCGGCTCGTGATCCTGCGCCGCGACGAAGAGGCGAGGGCCTGCATCCGGGCTGCGCTTGACCGGCTGCAGCGCGCTGCGGCAACCGATGACCGCTCAGAGTTCGTCGAGGCCGACCTCGCGCTTCATGAAGAGCTGTGCCGGGTATCGGGCAATGAACGGCTCTTCCAGGCGTGGCTGAATCAGGTCGGCATCCTGCGGACCCTGATACGACTCGAAACAACCCAGGTATTCGCGAGCTTCCGACCGCTCCTTGAGGACCATGAAGAGTTCGTCCACCAGATCCTGGCGGGGAACGTGAACGAGGCCGCCGATGCATGTTGGCGCCTGTTCAGAAACTCGAACGACCTGCTCGAGAAGGCCTACGCAACCGACTCGGACGACGGCGCAACCATCGCGCCCGAGGTCCGCGCTGCTGCCCTGTACCGGGGTGCGTAGCGCGACTGACTCGCGGTCACAGCCCAAGGAGAAACGATCGATGGCCAACCACTACGAGCCGCCGCGCAATCCTCGCGGCATCCCCCATCTCCTGGTACCCGAGAAACGCAAGCGGCTGCACTGGAACGACCCGCATGAGCTGCGGGTCAACAACTGGATCGAGCCATGGGACTGGGAGTCGCCGCTCGATGTCGGCATCATCAACGTACCGTCCAGCAAGACCTCGATCTTCGCCAACGGTGCGTACGCGGCGCCGAATGCGATCAAGGAGTCGTGGGCGATCAACACCACCTACAGCCCCGACTACGACGTCGATCTCGCCTCGCTGCGGGTTCGTGAGCTCGGCGACGTCGCCATCCCAATCCTCGATCTGCGCGAGGGGATCGAGCACATCGAGGAGTCGCTCACCGCCTGCTTCTCGCAGGCAGAGGACTACTTCCCGATCGTCATCGGCGGCGACCATGCCATCACGGCACCGGCGGTCCGAGCCTATTGCCGCGCCCACCCGGAGCAGCAGGTCGGGCTCATTCATTTCGACGCGCACAACGACGTGCGCGTCATGGACCATGGGCCCACCAACGGGACGCCAATTCGCGGCATCCTCCAGTCCGGCGTGCGAGTCGCCGGCGACAACCTGGTGCAGGTCGGCATCCACGGGTTCATGAACGCGAGCTACTACAAGCGCTGGGTCGAGGGCAAGGGCGGCACCATCATCACGGCTCGCGAGATCCGCCGCAGCGGAATCGACGGCGTCGTCAACCGCACGCTCCAGATCGCCGGGCGCGATGTCGACGCGATCTACGTCACCGTCGACATCGACGTGCTCGAGCTGGGCTATGCGCCCGGGACTGCGGCCGCGACGTCTGACGGAATCCACCCCACCGACCTGTTCGAGGCCCTCTTCCGCCTCGGCCAAGATGCGCGCGTCGCGGCCATCGACTTCGTCGAGCTCGATCCCTACCGCGACGTGGCGGAGATCACGACCCGCACCTTCAATTCGGCCATGCTGACATTCCTCGCCGGGTTCTTCCTGCGCAGGAACAACGGCTGGCGCGGTTACGATCCGAGCCCCGTCATCGAGCCCTGAGCGCGAGGTGCCCGCAGCCACGACCGCGAGACCGTGCCGATGAGAGCCGTCGTGGTCGAGCAGCCCGGCGGACTCGATCGGCTGCAGCTTCTCGACCGCCCCGCTCCCGAGCCGGGGCCGCAAGAGGTGCTTGTTCGGGTGGCGTACGCCGCCGTCAACTGGAGCGACGTGCAGAAGCGCCAGGGGATCTACCCTGATCCGGTCACCTACCCTGCCGTCCTGGGCGCCGAGGTAGCGGGCGAAGTGATTGGCCTTGGGCCGGATGTCCCTCGTCGCCTGCTCCACCGCCGGGTGGCTGCGCTCTGCGGAGCGCACCTTCTCGGCGGATGCGCGGACTCGGTCGCGGTGCCAAGAGACTACCTGATCCCGGTGCCCTCGGGCATCGGCCTTGCGTCAGCGGCCGCGTTACCGCTGGCCGCGCTCACCGCCTACCACCTGCTGCACACTGCACATCGCCTCCGGCGCGGGGAGGTCATCCTTGTCCATGCCGCAGCGGGCAGCGTTGGGCTTGCGCTGACCCAGTTGGCCCATCGGCGTGGGGTGAAGGTGATCGGGACGGTTGGCGGACCGGGCAAGGTCGACGTTCCTCGCCGCTACGGCGCGAGCCTGGTCATCGATCGCAGCCGTGAGGACTTCGTCGAGGCGGCGATGAGCTTCACCGACGGTCGCGGCGTCGACCTGGTGATCGACTCGCTGGGAGGCGAGATCCTGCCGCGCAGCTTCGACTGCCTTCGCCGATTCGGCCGGCTCATCAACATCGGTGAGGCGTCGGGCGAGCCCGCCTTTCCGGTCCGCAAGAAGCTGTATGAACGGTCCACTTCCATGGCCGGCTTCGAGGTCCTGCACGCGACTCCGGGCTCGCCGCGCTGGCGCCGCGGGGTTCGGTCCGTCGCCGCGCATGCGGCCCGTGGCGAGCTGAGCGTGCCCATTGACCGGATTGTGCCGCTCGCTGAGGTGGCGCGGGCGCACGCCGCGCTCGAGAGCCGTCAAACGGTGGGCAAGATCCTTCTCGACCTTGGCGTGGAAGGGGTCCAGTGACACCGCCGACCAACGCACCGGCGCTCCTTCTCTCGAGGGGCACTGTCATCACCATGGATCCGGACCGAAGGGTGCTCACCGACGGCGCGGTTCTCGTCGAGGGTGGGCGCATCGCCGCCGTCGCGCCGGCCGCGGAGCTCGAGGCCAGCCATCCGGCGGCCAAGCGGCTGGACGCGGGCGGGGGGCTCATCCTGCCCGGCATGGTGAACACCCACACGCACCTCTTCCAGGGGCTGCTCAAGGGGCTGGGGGATGACCGCCCGTTGTACCGATGGCTGCGCGAGATGACCGCGCCCGCATCGATCTCGCTGACCGAAGAAGACTGCGAGGCTGCTGCCCTGAACGGGGCGGTGGAGGCCATTCGGTCGGGCTGCACGACCCTGGTCGACTTCATGTATGTGCATCCGCGGCCGGGCCTGACCGACGCTGTCATCCGCGGCCTGTCGCGCGCCAGCATCCGGGCGGTGGTGGCGCGGGGATTCGTCACGCAGGGGATCGAGCTCGGCGTTCCACCGGCCCTCGTCGAGGACGTCGACAGCGCGCTCGCAGATGCCGAGCGGCTCATCAGGCTGCACCGGCAGCCAGATGCGCTGATCCATATTGGAACCGCTCCCTGCCTGCTCTGGATGGTGGACGAGGCCGCACTGTGCGCGACGCGCGAGCTTACCGACCAGCACGGAACCCTGATCACCTACCACCTCGCCGAGACCGATTTCGAGGTCGGCTACGCGCAGCGGACGTACGGCGTCCCCGAAACCGACCTCCTGCTGCGCGCCGGCCTCTTGGGTCCGGACCTGCTTGCGGTCCACTGCACCAAGCTGGGCCAACGCGACGTCCGCATGCTGCGCGCCTCCGACGTCAAGGTCTCGCACAACCCGGTCAGCAACATGTATCTCGGCGCCGGCGTGGCACCTATCACCGACATGCTGCAGGCCGGCATGACCGTCGGACTGGCAACCGATGGTCCGGCGAGCAACAACAACCAGAACATGATCCAGGTGCTCAAGTACGCCGCCCTCCTCCACAAGGTCTCCCACGAGGACGCGACCGCCATGACCGCCGAAAAGGTGCTCGAGATGGGGACCATAGACGGCGCGCGCGCGATCGGCCTCGAGGACGAGATCGGCTCGATCGAGCCCGGCAAGAAGGCCGACATCGCCGTGCTCTCGCTTGACAACCCGTTCATCGGCCCAGTGCACGACCCGGTATCGGCTTTGGTCTACGCGGCCGTCGGCTCAGAGACGCGGACCGTACTGATCGATGGACGCGTCGTCATGCGCGACGGCGTGCTGACTAGTCTCGACGAAGACGACGTCCGGCATCGCGCCTCGGTGGCCGCCCACGGTCTGGCTGAGCGAGCTGGACTCGGCGGACCGCGACGGGCCTGGCGCTCGGTCGGGTATTGATGGCGGCGGGCGGGTTCCGATCAAGGTACCTCCAAGCGAAGCCTCGACTGCTCGCCGAACTCGATGACGCGCGCCGTCCGAACGCAAGCATTGCGCGCGTCGAACCGGCGCGGGCCGTGAGCTACCTCGAGGACCTGAAGTCGCTGTGGGAGCGCGCCCGGCCTCGCCCGAACAGGACGGCGTCTGACGCACCTACGGGGCTCGCCGCGCAGAAGCCACGTCAGCGGCGTTCGCCCGGCTGACCGCGCTGGGGCCGGAACTCATCACCGCCGAGCTCGCCGACGATCCGGTCACGGCCGCGCCGCTGGCCCTGACGGTGCGGCCAGAGCGTGCAGCACTGACGGGAGACCGCGCGCGCGTGATGCGACAGCTGAAGGGAGGCCGGCGCTCTCGATTGCGCTTCAGCCACAACTACGAGGCCGACCGGAAGCGACGACAGAGAGAGCGCGGCGGGACATTGAGTGGTACTGGTCGGGGCGAGAGGATTTGAACCTCCGACCTCGTCGTCCCGAACGACGCGCGCTACCAAGCTGCGCCACGCCCCGACCGAAGAG
>JBOGTC010000051.1:0-10783 GCA_050692055.1 Candidatus Limnocylindria bacterium
GCCGCGGGCTGGCAAGCGCGAGCTGGCCGGGCAGGCTCGAGCTTCTCGATGGTTCTTCCATCGGCCTCGGCCGCGTCCTGCTCGACGGCGCCCACAATCCCGCAGGCGCAGCGGCACTCACGCGGGCCCTGCGCGCGCTTGGCCTGCGGCGCCCGACGATCGTCTTCGGCGCCATGCGCGGCAAGCGCATCCACGCCATGCTGCGCGCCATGGCGCCGCTGCAGCCGCGCCTGGTCTTCACGCGTGTCGAAGATCCCGGTGCGCTCGATCCTGGGCATCTCCTCCACGCCTGGCGCCGCGTCGCGCCCGACGGCCGGCCCGCCACGAGCGCAGCGTCGCCGCGCGAGGCACTCGGCAAGGCCGCGGAGCAGGTGGGCGGCGACCAGCCGATCGTGGTAGCCGGATCCCTCTATCTCGTGGGCGCGGTCAGAGGCATGATCACCGGCGATACCGAGGAGGGCTGATGCCGGGACCCGACCTGCACTGGGGCGAGCGAACGTACCTGATGGGCATCATCAACGTGACCCCGGACTCGTTCTCCGGCGATGGCCTCGCCGCGCCCGGCCGGGACCAGGCTCAGGTCGTGGCGGCGGCGCTGGACCAGGCTCGTCGCTTCGTCGACTCCGGGGCTGACATCCTGGACGTCGGCGCGGAGTCGACCCGGCCACCGCAGTTCTACGGCGACCATCCGCAGGTCGACGCCGAGACGGAGGCGGCCCTTGCCCTGCCGGTGGTCCGGCGGCTCGCCGCTGAGCTCGGCGAGCGCGTGCTCATCAGCATCGACACCTCCAAGGGCGAGGTCGCGCGCGCGGCACTGGCGGTCGGGGCGAGCATCGTCAACGACGTGTGGGGCGCGCGGCGGGATCCGGGGACCGCTGAAGCGGCAGCGGCAGGCGATGCATACCTGGTGCTGATGCACAACCAGCGGGAAACCGGCTATCCGGACGGAGTCTTCGACACGGTGGCCGCCTGGCTGCGCGAGGCAGTCCGGGCAGCCGCGGCGCGAGGCGTACGTCGCGAGCGCATGATCGTCGACCCGGGCATCGGCTTTGGGAAGACGCCCGCGGACAACCTCGAGCTGCTGCGCCGGTTGGCAGAGCTCAAGTCGGCGCTCGACGGGCTGCCGCTGCTGGTCGGGACGAGCCGCAAGCGGTTCATCGGCGAGATCCTCGACGGCGCACCGCCCGACCACCGCGTGGAGGGCACGGCGGCCACCGTGGCCCTGGCGATCGCCGCAGGGGTGGACATCGTGCGCGTTCATGACGTGGCCCACCTGGCGCGCACGGTTCGCGTCAGCGACGCGGTGGTCCGCCACGCAGCGCCGCGCCGATGAGCACCGACGATCGACTCACGCTTCGCGGCATGCGCTTCATGGCGCGCCATGGGGTGCTCCCCGGGGAGCGTGTGACGCCTCAGCCCTTCGAGGTCGACCTCGTCCTCCACGCCGACCTGGCCGCCGCCGCCGAGCGCGACGATCTGGCCGCCACCATCGATTACCGCGGCCTGTTCGAGCTCGTGCGCGGGATCGTCGAGGATCGGAGCTTCCGGATCATCGAGGCGCTCGCCGGCGCCATCGCCGAATCGGTGCTGGCAGCGACCGATCCAGGACGCGTGGCCTCAGTCGAGGTCCGCGTGCGCAAGCCCGAGGCCCCGCTTCCCGGCCAGCTGGATACGGTCGAGGTCGCGCTCGTCAGACGCCGAGCCGGCTAGCTCCCGTCAGGCAGCAGGCCCAGGGTCACGGTGATGTCACGCGTCGTGCTGCCGCGGAGGACGCGCAGCGTGATCGTGTCGCCGGGCTCGTGCGGAATGATCAGTGACGAGAGGTCGTTATCGGTGTCGACGCGGGTGCCGTCGACCGCGGCGATCACGTCGCCGGGCTCGAGACCGGCCGCAGCGGCCGGGCTGTCCGGAAAGACGGCCTGGCCGTCGCCGCTGCCGGTGCCGATGAGCGCGCCGTAGTCGACCGGCAGGTCGAGCTGCTCGGCACGGGCGGGAGTGATCATCTCGTAGTAGACGCCGATCCAGGGGCGTGTCAGCTCCTCGCCGGCCAGCGCCTGCGCCATGATCGGCTTGGCGACGTCGATGGGGATCGCGAAGCCCAGACCCTGCGCGCTCGTGCTGACCGCGGTATTGACGCCGATCACCTGGCCGGCGCTGTTCACCAGCGGACCGCCCGAGTTGCCCGGGTTGATGGCAGCGTCGGTCTGGATCAGGTTGTTGAGGGTCTCGGCGCTGGTGCGCGAGGCATCGGCGGCGGTGATCTGGCGGCCCAGGCCAGACACGACGCCCGTGGTGACGGTGCTCTCGTACTGCAGGCCGAGCGGGCTGCCAATGGCGATGGCAAGCTGGCCCGCCTCGAGCCGGGCGGACGAGCCGATGGGGGCAGCCGCGAAGTTCTCGCCCTCGATCTTCACAATGGCGAGGTCGGTGAGGGTGTCCACGCCATAGACGCTGGCCGGGAAACGGCGACCGTCGTTGAGGATGACCGTCAGGTCCCGCGCGTCCTGGACGACGTGCTTGTTGGTGAGAATCCACCCGCGGCCGTCGAAGATGAAGCCGGAACCGGTTCCACTGGCCCCGTCCAGGAACCCGCCGCCGCTCGACTGGATCGTGACCACCGAGGGCGCCACCTGCTCGACCGCGCTGATGACGGCGCTCGACTCCTCGATGCGGACGTCGCTCACCGCCTCGCCCTCGGGAATCGTGTCCGTCGCCCCCTCCTCGACGAGGGCTGGCCGCAGCGCGTTCGAGACGGCCACGGCAGACAGCGCCCCCGACACGATGCCGGCGATGACGGCGATGAGGATGATGGGCAGCGCCCCGAGACGGCTGCGGCGCGGCTCCGTGGCGACCGCAGCAGCCGGCCGGCTCGACCACGCCGGCGCCGACTGCCACGCGTGCGGGTGCGGCTCGCGCTGGGGCACCGGGCCGTAACGCTGCACCTCGATCGGTTCGGTGGGCGTTCGGTCGCGTGGTCCGTCGGGGTCGTTCGTCATCGGTCCTTCAGTCGCCTTCTGGGCTCCATCTGGGGCGGATTTGCTCGTCAGCGTAGCGCGGACCGATTGCCGGCAGGGCGCTGGCCCCGTAAAGGTTCGTCAATCTTTCTCCTCCGCGAACGAGGCACCGGCCGCCTCGGCGCCGAGCTGACCGTTCGGCAGATCAAGGTCCCTCGGCAGCCGGATGCGGAAGATGCTGCCCTCGCCGACGACGCTGGCGACGTTGATCTCGCCGCCATGCATCTCGACGATCGATCGCACGATGGCCAGGCCGAGCCCGCTGCCCGATGCACGGGCATCACCGGTGTTCGTGCCTCGGTAGAAGCGCTCGAAGATGCGCGGCAGCTCCTCGGCCGGGATGCCGGGCCCGGTATCGCGCACCTCGACCGTGACGCTGTCGGCCTCCTCCAGGAGGCGAAGCTCCACGTCGCCACCGGGTGGCGTGAACTTCAGTGCGTTGCCCACCAGGTTCGTCAGCAGCTGCACGATCCGCTCCCGGTCGAAGCGCAGCTCGACCGCGCTCCCCGGCACCTCGCTGCCGAGGCCGATGCCGCGCCGCTCCGCCACCTCCGCGTGCGCCTGCACCACCGACTGGATCGGGTCGCGCAGGTCGCCGTCGCGCACGTCGAGCGGGAAGATGCCGGCATCGATCCGCGAGAGATCGAGCAGGTTCGTGCTCATCCACTCCAGGCGACGGATCTGCTCGGTGGAGCGGTCGAGGAACTCAGCCCGCTCGGCTTCGTCGACCTTGCCGTCGCGCTGCAGCTCGTTGTACATGCGCAGCGCCGCGATGGGCGTGCGCAGCTCGTGGCTGACATCGGCGATGAACTCCCGCAGCTGGTCACGGTCCGCCTCCAGCATGCGCAGCGTGCCGCTCAGCCGGTCGGCCATGACGTTGAACTGGGCGCCCAGCTCGTCGATCTCCAGCACGCCGGATGCCGAAGCGCGCTCGTCGAGATGGCCCTGCGCAACCCGGCCCGCCACGCGGCGCAGCGCGCTGATCGGTTCCGCGAAGCGAGCCGCGACGAGCGCGCCCACGACCACCGATCCAACCAGCGCCAGGATGCCGGCTGAAACGAGCGTGGCCCGAATCTGCGCCAGCGTCGTCTCCCGGCTCGTGTAGGCCTGGGACAGGACGACCTGGTACCGAACGGCAATGTCCCGCTCATCGTCGAGAAAGAGCGGAATGAAATCGGTCCGGTACGTGGGGACCTCGGAATCCAGGCGTAATCCCTGGCTCTCGAACTCTGCGACGTTGGCCGGCAGTGCTTCCGCCAGGATCTGGCCCTGTTCGTCCAGGATCGTGATTGTCGCGGGGATCACCGGGCCGGCAGCAAGTCGCGCCGCCGGCCGAAACACGATCAGTGGCCGCAGCTCGGGCTCGAGAATCACACCCGGGCGCTCCTCGCGCTCAGCGTCGGCGATCTGCTGCGCAATGAGCGCGACCGAGATGGCGGCCGTCTCGAGCCTTTCTTCGGCCTGGCGACGGAAATAGTCAGGCAGGATCTGAGTGATCGCCAGGCCTGACACGGTCAAGGCGATGATCGAGACGAAGGCCAGCGCCACGACAAGACGAACGTTGAGCCGCTGGAAGAAGCCCCCGATGCCGTCTCGAATGCGGAGGCGGGAGGAGGCTGCAGATCGGTCCGCGGCCGTGTCAGTCCTCGGCGAATGCATAGCCGACCCCTCGCACCGTCCTGATGTAGCGCGGGTGGGCGGGATCGGGCTCGATCTTGTCGCGGATGTGGCTGACATGCACGTTGATCGTGCGCTCGTCCTGCTCGAGTGCATCGTCGTAGTCGCGCACGAGCTCCAGGAGCTGCGATCGCGTATAGACTCGCCCCGGGCGAGCGGCGAGATGACGCAGCAGGTCGAATTCAGTGGTCGTCAGCGCGATCCTCTCGCCATCACGCGACACGCGCCTGCGCTCGAGATCGATCACCAGGTCACCCCGGCGCAGGGTGCGGCCGGTCTGCGTATCGGCCAGCTCGCCGTACGCACGGCGGATCAGCGCCCTGACGCGGGTGACGAGCTCACGGACGCTGAACGGCTTGACGAGATAGTCATCGGCGCCGATCTCCAGGCCGACCACCTTGTCGACCTCGTCCGATCGCGCGGTGAGGAAGAGGATCGGCGCGCGCGTCTCGCGGCGAAGCCGGCGGCAGACCTCGAAGCCGTCGATCCCGGGAAGACGCACGTCGAGCACCACGAGATCCGGGGCTGCGTCAGAGAAGCTTGACACGGCGTCCTCGCCGGTGGGCTGGACGCTGACGTTGTATCCCTCGCGCTCCAGGGCGACCTGCACGCCGCGCGCGACGGCAGGCTCGTCCTCCACGATCATGATGGTGCCGGCCATGTTGCGTTCGATTATAGGAAGCGCAGGGCCGGGCCACGGTTTTGGTGGCCTGCAGATCCTTCATCGATTGGGCTACCCGGCCGTTCCCGGACGATTACTGCGGCCGCCGGCGGATCGATGGCGCTGCGCTTTGACGAGCGGACCATGGCGCCCCGGCGCGACGCCCCTCCTTGCCGCTCGATCCTCTCGCTGGTACGATCCCGCTTCGCGCAACGACGCCCGAATCGTTCGGCCCTGCCCGGACACGCCCACCTAAACGAGGACCCACGACACATTCATGGCCGACCTGGAGTTCGCCCTCGACGCCCGCGACGCCCACGGCAAGGCGAACAAGCGCCTGCGCCGTGACGGCATCATCCCCGCCGTCGTCTTTGGCAAGGGCGAGGACTCGACCTCGGTGCAGATCGACGCCAAGGAATTCGAGACGCTCTACAAGGCCGCCGGCCGCACCAGCATCATCATGCTGTCGGTGCCAGGCGGCGGCCGCCGCAAGAGCGGCATCATCAAGAGCGTGCAGCGCCACCCGTTGAGCGGCAGTGCGCTGCATGTGGACTTCTTCCTCGTCAACCTCAAGCAGGAGATGGAGGTCGACGTTCCCCTCGCTTTCGTCGGCGAGCCGCCCGCGGTCGAGGAGACGGGCGGCACACTCATCCATTACCTCGGCACGGTCCGTGTCAAGGCTCTTCCGACCGATCTTCCGCACGAGATCGAGGTCAACGTATCGACCCTGACCAGCCTGGACGTGGCGATTCATGTCAAGGACCTGAGCCTGAACCGCGACCTCGTCCACGTGGTGACCGACGGCGACGAGCTGGTCGCCAAGGTCGTTCCGCCTCGGATCGAGGAGGAGCCGGAGCCTGTCGTCGCCGAAGGCGAGGAGCTCGAGGGCGAGGAGGCCGAAGCCGCCGCAGCCGCCGAGGGCGAGGGCGCTCCCCCTGCGGAGGGCGAGACCGCCAGCCAGCGTGGTGACGCGACCGAGGAGTCCTGAACAGATTCGCGTCGGGCCGATAGCGACATCCCGTCAGCCCGCGTCGGTGATCAGCTCCTGCACCTCCGCCCTGACCGCCTCGACGTCGATCTGGATGATGTAGCCGCGGCCGTCCCCTCGGTCGCCCTCGAACACGAGGAATTCCGGCGGGCCGATGACCAGCTGCCGAATCTCCGCATCCTGCGCGCGGCGGACGATCTCGAGCAGTGTCGGCAGGTCGTCGAGCGGCAGGTCGGTTTCGAGCGACTCCAGGCCCTCGAGGAGTGACGGCAGGTCGAGCTCGGCGTCCGCGTCCGTGACCGCCTGCATGAGGGCGACCATCGCCTCCTGGTGGCGCCCCATCCGACCGTAGTCGGTGTCCACGCGGGTGCGGACGTACGACAGCGCCGTCTCCCCGTCGATCTCCTGCTCGCCGGCATCCAGGTCGAGGCCGATGGGCGCATCGTCCAGCGGCCCTTCCGGGCTGACGGTGATCCCACCGACCCCCTCGACCAGTTCGGCGAAGTCATCCATGTCGAGCAACACGTGGCCTTCGATCTCGGCCGCGTAGAGCGTCTCCATGGCACCGACCAGCGCATCGATCCCCTGCTCTCGGTAGAGGCCATTGATCTTGAGCTGCCAGGCGCCGCCGTCGGGCAGAGGCACGTCGACGGTGTCCCGTGGCAGGCTGATCTCCACGACCTCCGATTGATCGGCGCTGACGCTGACCAGCAGGAGCGCATCGGTGTTGACGGGCTCGTCGCGGCCGGCGCGCGCTTCGTTCACATCGGTCCCGACGAAGAGGACGGTCAGGCGCTCGTTCAGGAGCGCCTCGTTGAACGTTGGGCTGGGCGAGGGTTCCGCGGTTGGCGACGGTGAGGCCGTGGCGGTCGGTGAGGGCTCGGGCTCATCGGTCCCGCCGGTGAGAATCAGGAATGCCACGATACCGATGGCGGCGAGGAGCCCAACGACGGCGAAGGGCAGCCAGGCTGGGGTGCGAGAGGACTGGGTTGCGTGCATGGCGTCCATTCTGTCCGCTCGCGGATGGCATGATCGGCCCGAAATGACCGACCCCGAAATGACCGACCCCGAAATGACCGAGCCTGTGGCGCCCATCAACCTGGACGAGTACCAGCCGATGGCGCGCTCGCGGCTTGACCCAGCCGCGTACGACTACTACGCCGGGGGCGCAGGAGACGAGCTCACCATGGCCGACAACCGGGCGGCCTTCGGTCGGCTGCGGCTGCGGCCTCGGGTGCTGGTCAACGTGGCGCGGCGCTCGTTGCGGACCGCTGCGTTCGGCGTGGAGCTTGCGCATCCGATCATCGTGGCGCCGACCGCGTTCCATGCCCTGGCGCATCCCGAGGCCGAGCTCGCCACGGCCACCGGTGCCGCAGCGGCGGACGCGCTGCTGACGCTCTCGACCATCTCGTCGCGGCCGATGGAGGAGGTGGCTGCAGCGGCGCCCGGCGCTCCTCGATGGTTCCAGCTGTACACCACATGGGAGCGGGAGGGGGTGCTCGCGCTGCTCGATCGCGCCGTCTCCGCCGGCTACTCCGCGGTCGTGGTCACGGTGGACCTGCCGCTGGCCGGGAACCGCGAGCGTGACGTGCGCAACGCCTTCGTGCTGCAGCTGGGTGCCCACCTGCCCGCGGACCAGCCGGTGGACGAGCACGGGCTCGTCATCACCGCCAACTTCGGCTGGGACGACCTCGCGTGGCTGCGCTCCGTCTGCCCCGTTCCGCTGCTGGTGAAGGGCGTGCTGCGAGCGGATGATGCGCTGCGCGCGGTGGGGCTCGGCTGCGATGGGATCTGGGTCTCGAACCACGGTGGACGGCAGCTCGACACTTCCGTCGCCTCCATTGATGCCCTGCCGGAGATCGTCGCCGCGGTCGGCAAGGAGGTGCTCGTGGTGGTGGACGGTGGCGTGCGGCGTGGGATCGATGTTCTCAAGGCGCTGGCACTCGGCGCGGACCTCGTCGCCGTCGGGCGGCCCGTCATCTGGGGACTGGCGGTGAATGGAGCGCCGGGCGTTGAGCACGTCCTGGCCCTGCTGCGCGACGAGCTCTCGCTGGCGATGGCGCTCGCCGGCTGCCGCGACCTCTCGGAGGTCACCCCGGACCTGCTTGCGTGAGCGACCGGGAGCACCACGGCCGCTGCGCCGGAACGCTCAGCCGCCGACGAGCGAGGCTCCGCAGTGGGGACAGACGGTATCCGAGTCGGTGATCGGCTCGCCGCACTCCGGACACTGACGCTGCTCATCCATGCCAAACCGTGAATGCAAGATGCGCACCGCGGGCTGCCGCCGGACTGCGCGGGAGGCTGGAGCCGAAGGTGGGATTCGAACCCACGACCGTCGGTTTACGAAACCGATGCTCTACCCCTGAGCTACTTCGGCCCGTGCGCGAGGGCGCATTCTAGCCGATCGTCCGCCGCTGCGACATGGAGCCCTCCGAGCCAGGCGCCGAGGAGCAGCGGGACGGTGTCGATCGTCCGCCACAGCGGCGCGCCGGTCAGGTCGCCGATCCTGCCAAATGCCAACCACGGCCGGCTTGGGCGACGAAATGAACCCTGGACGCGAGCGCACCGCCCGCGTCACGCTCGCGGCGGAGCCATCGCCCGCCATTCGAGCACCGTGAGCGCGCCCAAGCCGGCGGTGGTTGGAGCGTGACAGCGATCGGGCGCGTAACAGGCCGTAAGCCGGCTGTGGTTGGAATCCGGCGGTGACCGCCGTTCGGCAGTGCCCGGTCGGGAGGCCGCTACTCCGGGGGGCGCCAGCCGTGGATCAGCTCGTCATGGAACTGTCGTTCGTCCGACGCGCCGCGCGCGGCGGCGCGCGGCACGGGCGCAACGGGAGCGCGGCCACGCTGTGCATCGGCGTAGTAGGCGCAGGCGTCGGTCAGCGGGCACAGCCCGCAGATCGGCCGGGGGGCGCGGCATGTGTCCCGGCCGTGACGAATGAGCTCGACGTGGAAGGGATACATCTCCTCGGGCGCGAGGGCGGCCTCGAGAAGGTCGTGCGCCCGCTCCAGTGGCGCGCGGGGCGGCAGCATGCCGAGCCGCGTGGCCACCCGGTGCACGTGCGTATCGACGGGCAGGACCGGTCGGCCGAAGCTGAAGAGGAGAATAATCGCCGCCGTCTTGCGGCCGATCCCCGGCAGCGAGACGAGCCAGTCCCGCGCCTCTTCGAGCGGCAGCGTGCCAAGGAACGACAGGTCCCACGAGCCCCCGGTGGCGTCGTCGACCTCGGCCAGGACGTGCTGGATGCGGCGGGACTTGGTCGGCGCCAGGCCGCCGGGGCGGATCACCTCCACCAGCTCGTCGGTCGGCGCGGCGAGCACGTCGGCCCATGACGGATACCGCTCTCGCAGCGCAGTGAATGCCCGGAACGAGTTCGTGTCCGACGTGTTCTGGGACAGGATCGTGAGCACCACCTCGCTGACGGCGTCTAGCCGCGGGCCAGCCCAGGTGGGATGGTCGTATCGTTCTCCGAGCCGATCCAGCGCAACCTCGACCAGACGTCGGCGGCGGCGGCGGTCGGCCGCCAGCTTCTGCGAGCTCGGCTTGGCGCGGGCCACGGACCGATGCGCTACGCGCGAGCGAGGTCGAGGCCGATGCCGATGCTACGCGCCAGGCGCGCGGCCGCGGCGGAAAGCAGGCGCTCGCTGTCCGCCATCGCGGCGTGAAGCTCCATCGGCCGGTCCGGGATCGGCTGCACCACGGTCAGCGCCGTGGCGGCCTCCAGCGCCTCGGCGCCAGTCCCGAGCGCGCCGCACAGCAGGACCACCGGCGTGGATCGCGGGCGAGCGAGCGTTGCGACGCCCATGGCCGTCTTGCCCTGCAGCGTCTGCTCGTCGGCCCGGCCCTCGCCCGTGACGACGAGGTCCGCCTCGTCGAGGGCGGCGGCCAGGCCCACGAGCTCGGCCACGACCTCCACGCCGGGGCGGAGAACCGCGGAGGTGAACCCGAGCAGGCCAGCGGTGGTGCCACCCGCGGCACCCGATCCCGGCAGGTCGGCGACGAGCCTGCCGGTGGCGGCCTCGATGGCGCGGCCGTAGTTGGCCAGGGCCGCGTCGAGCTCCTCGACTGCGGCCGGATCGGCGCCCTTCTGCGGGCCGTAGGTCGCCGCGGCGCCACGCGCGCCGCACAGCGGATTCTGGACGTCGGAGGCGACGACCAGCTTGACCTCGGCCAGGCGCGGGTCGAGGCCCGACGCGTCGATCCGCGCCAGGCGCGCGAGCGCGGCGCCGCCGTCGGCCAGGTCACGGCCGTCGCGGTCCAGGAAGCGGGCGCCGAGCACCGAGAGCATGCCCGACCCACCGTCCGTCGTGGCCGAGCCGCCGAGGCCGATCGTGATGCGCTCCACGCCGGCGTCGAGCGCCGCGCGCAGCAGCGCACCGGTGCCGCGCGTCGAGGCGTGGCGGCAGGTTTCCGGCGTGCGTTCCTCGCCCGCCAGGCGCGCCA
>JBOGTC010000052.1:0-3311 GCA_050692055.1 Candidatus Limnocylindria bacterium
TCCTCCAGCGGCGCCAGCGGCGCGGCCGCCACCAGCGACGGTCCGGCCAGGGCGGCCTCGGCGGCCAGCACGATGGACAGCACGACGACGAGCGGACGCTGCAGGCGCCGGAATGGGCGAGGCACGCGAGTACCCTCCGCAAGTGCCTCAGCGATCAGATGCGACGGAGGGCACCGGAGAGGCGGCGGTGTCGCATCGGTCAGCCGCTGTCTGGCGAAGGATCGCCGGCGTCAGGCTGGCGTCATCGACGCTACTCGGTCGCGACCCGGCGTGGCGTAGTCAAGTGGTACTTGGACGGCGGCTAGGGATCGTACGATCGTTTGCGGCCTGTGGATAACAATGCTCAGGCCGTAGGGTTGTCCACAATCGGCCGCCGATCAAGTAACACGAATGCCGCGAGAAGCGCCACCGGCTTGGCCTCACCGGAGCCGGCGGGTTCCGAGTCAGCAGGCCGCAAATGCGGGGCGATTTGCTGGCGAACCGGAGGCTGTGAATCGCGCATAACTCGGCCGATTTCGGTGCCAGTCTCACGCTTGGTGGCACAGCGATTAGGCGGCGCTAGTCCCAAAGCAGGCGCGCTACCAGGCTGCGCCACGCCCCGAACGACCGCGCTCAGGAGAGCATAGCCGGTCGGGCCGGATGATCCGATGCACGGTGCCCGGCCATCAGCCGATCGACGACGCCCAGGTACGTCTCCTTCTGGCGTGACCAGGCGTAGGGGGCGGCCTGCCGGATGGCCTCCTGCGCGCGGGCTCGCATCACCTCCGGGTCGCGCGCGGCCTCGGTGATGGCCGCCGCGAGCGCAGCCGCGTCACCGCCGGGTACGTAGCGCACGGCGCTCCCGTCGAGGTGGGCGCGGAACGTGGCGAGCTCGCTGGCGATGACCGGCAGGCCCATGGCCACATACTCGAGCAGCTTCGTCGAGAGTGATAGCTGCAGGTATGGCTCGGGCAGGGTGGGCACCAGCCCGAGATCCGAGCTGGCGATGAGGGCCGGCAGCGCCTCCATCGGCACGCGACCATGAAGCTCGACGCGGTCGCCCAGACCGAGCCGCGCGATGGAGGCCTCGATCTCGGAGCGGTGCGGCCCATCGCCGTACACGTCGAGCCGGACGAGCGGCGCGGCAGGCTCGGCGCCGAGCGCTGCCACCGCCTCCAGCGCGACCTCCAGCCCGTAGATGCGCTGGAGCGCCGAGTGATGGACCAGGCGCAGGACGCCGTCCCACATGAACGGCCGGACCGGGTGCGCGGCCCGGTCGAAGATCGTCTCGTCCGCGCTGTTCATGACCACCGTCACGCGTCCTGGCGACATGCCGCGCGCCACGGCCAAGGCACGCAGTGGCTCGTGGACGGTGAGCAGGTGGTCCGCCATCGCCGCCGAGCCGCGCGCAACGCCCCGGATGAGCGGGCGGAGCGGTCGCAGCGGCAACGCTGAGAATCGGTCCTCGAAGAAGGCCGGCATGTCCTCGTGCAGGTCCAGCAGCAGCGGCACCCCGTTGAGCTTGAGCGCCGCGGCGGCCGCCACCAGGAAGTCCGGCAGCGTCGCCACCTGCACCAGGCCGTAGCGCCGCCGCCGATGCTCCCGCGTCAGCCGCCACGCCGCGACCGCGGTGAAGGCCGCGTACTCCGCCAGGTGCCCGGCGAAGCCGGCGAAGCGCCGATGCACCGGCAGGCGCAGGATGCGCAGCCCCTCGTGCCGCTCCTCCGCGGGCTGCCCGGACTCGCGCAGGGCAAGGACGTCGACCTCGTGGCCGGCCTGGAGCAGGGCATCGGCCTGGCGGCGCACGCGCGGGTCGGCCGGCATGGCGGCATGCGCCATGATGGCGACCGGGCGCCGCGGCCGCGCATCGGTCACGCCCGCTTCACCTCGTCCCACAGCAGGTCCTTCTCGGCCAGGCTGAGCGCCGCCAGATCGATGCCGCGGGTCGTCGCCAGCGCCTCGACGCGCTCGTAGCGCTCCAGCCAGCGCCGGTTCGCCGCCCGCAGCGCCTCCTCCGGGTCGAGCTTCATCCAACGGCCCAGGTTGACGAGCGCGAAGAGCAGGTCGCCCATCTCGTGGAGCCGATCCTCGGGCGCGTCGGCGGCCCGCAGCTCGGCAAGCTCCTCGCCAACCTTGTCCCAGACGCCCTCGATGGCCTCCCAGTCCCAGCCCAGCGCCGAGGCTCGCTCCTGCACCTCGCGGCTGGCGGCGAGGGCCGGCAGGGCGCGCGCGACGCCGGCGAACGGCCCCCGCTGCGACTCGCCCGCATCGGCCCGCTCGGTGGCCTTGATCGTCTCCCAGTTGGCGAGCACCTGCTCCACGCCGGAGACCTCCACCTCGCCGAACACGTGCGGATGCCGGCGCACGATCTTGCCCGCGATGGACCGATAGACATCGGTCAGGTCGAAGTCCCCTTCCTCGGCCGCGAACTGGGCGTGCAGAATCACCTGCAGGAGGAGGTCGCCGAGCTCCTCGGCCAGGTCGGCGGGCGTGCCGTGCTCGATGGCCTCGACCGTCTCGTATGCCTCCTCGAGCAGGTAGGGCCGAAGCGTGAGGTGCGTCTGCCTGCGGTCCCACGGACACCCGTCAGGCGCCCGCAGCCGCGCGCTGATGGCGGCCATGCCATGGGGCGAGGCGAGGTTGTCGAGCGGGTCGAGCGCCGGGACGAGCCACTCGCCGGCGGCCAGCGCGGCGTCGTCGAGCTCCTGCAGCGCTCGCCGATCGCCGTCGGGCAGTCGCACGACGGGGTGCATCGGCGGGTAGAGGGTGGCGAGCACCGCATGCGGCCCGGAGCGCGCATGACGCCCGGCGAGAGTCCGGGGCGGGGCGCCGGAACCGTCCACTCGCAGGATGACGAGCGGCAGGCTGGGGTCGAACGCGATGGAGGGCAGCCGATCGGCGGCGACGAGCTGCACGCCCTCGGCGGGATCCACGCCAGCCGCGGCCAGGAGGTCGTCCACGCCCGTCATCGGTCCTGTGGCCATCCGGTCGTTGGTCCGATTCGTGTCAGTTTCCAACCACCGCCGGCTTCGGCACGGGCAGAGCGCTCAATGGACGTGAGGGACATAGGTATACCCATATTCTGAGTAGCGAGAGTGGCGCCGAGCGTGCCCAAGCCGGCTGTGGTTGGCGTCTGACAACTTCGCACGAGCCGCCAGCGGCGGGGTGGCGGGTTGAGGGAGCCCGCCGGACGGAGAGCGCAGCGCGGCCGCATCGGGTCCAGCGCCCTAGGCGGCAGTCGAGGCGAAGGCGGGATCGACCCAGACCGGAACGTCGGCCTCGACCTCGGTCTCGAGCCAGCGCTCGAATCCCCCGCTGCGGATCTGCTCGAG
>JBOGTC010000053.1:0-22209 GCA_050692055.1 Candidatus Limnocylindria bacterium
GATCTCGGCGATGCGCCCATCGACGACCGTGAATGCACCGAGGAGCGATCGGGCAGGGAACCGGACGATCAGCCCCGCCGCACCGTTGACCATCACCGGCTCGGCCTTGGCGGCCGTCGACCGGAAGAGCATGGCCTGACGCGCGACGTTCTCGGCGCCGACCAGCGGAGGCTGGGAGAAGGCTCGCGGCGCGTTCGGTCCGCCGTCGACCCGCAGGACCACGTCGGGATCCAGCACCCGGAGCAGTCCCTCGAAGTCGCCGTCGCGGGCTGCGGCGAGGAAGGCGTCCACCGCTCGGCGCTGGACCGCGACGTCGGCATCCGGCTCCGGTGCCTCGGCCCGTACGCGCCGGCGTGCGCGGCTCGCCAGCTGCCGCGCCGCGGCCGGCGAGCGCTCCACCACCGGTGCGATCTCCTCGAACGGCACGCCGAACACGTCGTGCAGCACGAACGAGAGCCGCTCCGCCGGTGTCAGCGACTCGAGCACCACGAGCAGCGCCAGGCCGACCGAGTCGGCCATCACCGCGTCGCGCTCCGGCCCGGCGTCGTTCGCCATGCGGACGATCGGCTCCGGGAGCCAGGAACCGGCGAGCTGTTCGTTGCGGGACTTGCGTCGGCGCAGTGCGTCGAGGCAGATCCGGCCGACCACCACCGTCAGCCAGCCACGCAGGTCATCGGTCCCGCCCGGATCGCTGCGGTCGAGCCGCAGCCAGGCCTCCTGCACGGCGTCGTCGGCCTCGCTGACCGATCCGAGCATGCGGTAGCCAACCGCACGCAGGTGCCCGCGGTGCCGCTCGAACTCCTCGGCCAGCCAGTCGCGTCGCGTCACTTCGCCGTCGGAGTGCGGGGTTGTCATGAGAGGAACACGGATCGGATGCTTGCGGTGTGACATCGTCGCCGATCGACCTTCGCCGGTCACATTCGGCGGCATCGGTTCGTGCTCAGTGTGACAACGAACCAACGACCGGAGGTCGACACCATGCAAATGAACACGACGCCGAGGATCCTCCTGACCGGGGTGATCCTCGAGCTCACCCTCGCCACGGCGATGATCCATCTCACCCTGGGCGGCACGCTGTTCCTGATCAACGCCGCGGGCTATCTCGCGCTCGGCGCCGCGTACCTCATCGGGGCTGCCATGCCGATGCCGGCCGTCCGCCGGTTCAGCTGGTTGCCGCGGGTGGGGCTGGCGGCGTTCGCATCGGTCACGATCGTCGCCTACCTCGCGATCGGTCCCTCCTTCACGCTCGGCTGGGTGACGAAGGGCATCGAGGTCGCGATCGTCCTGCTGGTGATCGCCGACCTGCTCATCGGGGCCGATGCGAGCCGCGCCTCTCGGCGACCGCCGAGGAGCGCCTGAGATGGCAGCCACCACGTTGGATCCGTACGCCACGCTGGGCATCCCGGTGAGCGCGAGCCACGACCAGGCGGCCCGAGCTCACCGGCGCCTGGCAAAGCAGTTCCATCCCGACGTCAACCCCGGACCTGCGGCCGCCGAGCGGATGCGGCGCATCAACGAGGCGTGGCGGATCCTGTCGAACCCAGCCCGGCGCTCGCGGTATGACGCCGAACGCCGTACAGCGCCCTGGCCGGGGCCCGGCTACCGCACCGGATCCAGCGCCGCCTCGTGGGCCGGCTCCGGCTACGGCCCGCGGACGAGCACCGCGACGTGGACGACCTGGCCGGAATCGCGCGGCTCCGCGACGCCCCGCACCCGCCGCCCAGCGCGCCCGGACCCCGTCGAGCCCTCGTTCGGTGATCGGCCCGCGGTGTTCGTCGCCGTCTGGGTGGTCCTGACGCTGCTGTTCTTCATCGGGACCTGGCTCGGCACCCTTACCCCGTGACGCACTTCGCTGAGGTTGGACTCCGGGGTACCTTGTATGCGGGGAGGTTGAGCATGAGCGAGCAAGGCTGGCAGGAGTTCCTCGCCGCGGAGGGTCTCGACGACTGGGTGGTGCTGCACGGCGGAGCGACGGCGGTGTTCCGCGTCCGATCGGTCCGCGAGGCGGCGCAGCTGGCCGAGGCGATCGCAGGGGTGCCGGGTCTCGACGGCTCGGGGGTGCTGCTGACGATCGCGGATGCCCGACTCACCGTTCGGCTGAGCCGCGATCTCTGGCAGCTCGAGACGCGGCACATCGAGCTGGCGCGGGCCATCTCGGCGGTGGCGCAGGCTCAGGGCGCGGTCGCCGACCGCACATCGGTCCAGGAGGTGCAGGTCGCGGTCGCCGCGAAGCCCGACGTGGTGGACGTCGACTTCTGGCGCGCCGTGCTCGGTTATGCGCCGATGGCCGACGACAACGCCGTCGATCCGCTCGGCCACGGGTCGACGATCTGGATGCAGGAGCTCGACGAGACCAAGCCGTTGCGGCACGCGATGCACATCGACGTGTCGGTCGCGCGCGAGCAAATCGAGGCGCACCTCGCGGCGGCGGTGGCCGCAGGGGGCCGCGTCGTTGACGACTCGGAGGCCCCGGGGCATTGGACGCTCGCCGACAGCGCCGGCAACCGCGTGTGCATCGCCGCGTGGCCCGACGGGTCCACGCAACCGCCTCCCGATGAGCCGCGATGAGTTCGGGATCGTCCGCCGGTCTCATCGGTAGAAGCAGAGGAGACGACATGGGCATCGTGGCGATCGACATGAGCATGTCGTTGGACGGGTACATCGCCGCACCCAACGACATCCCTGGCCAGGGGCTGGGTGAGGACGGGATGCGGCTTCACAACTGGGGGTTCGACAACCCGGGGTATTCGAGCGGGTGTTCGACAACCTGATCGAAGATACGGGCGCGGTGATCATGGGTCGCCGGACGTACGACAACTCCATCCCGGAGTGGGGCGGGGCGGCCCAATCGGCGACGTCCCGTGCTTCGTGATCACCCACAACCCGCCTTCGAGTGCTGCCCCGATCTTCACGTTCGTCACCGATGGGATCGAGAGTGCGCTCGCTAAAGCCCGCGAAGCCGCCGGCGAGAGGCGGATCGGGCTGGTGGGTGCCGATGTCCCCCGGCAGTTCCTCGCCGCCGGGCTCGTAGACGAGATCAGGATCCACCTGGTCGACGCGCTGCTCGGCGGGGCCACCGGATGTTCGACGAGCCCCCGCAGCGAATCGAGCTGAAGCAGACCGGGCTCAGCGAGGACGGGGGCGTCGCGCACGTCGTGTACCGCGTCGTCCGGTAGCTTGGCACCGTGCCGTCAGCCGGGCTCGCCCCGTCCGGAGGGTCGCATCGCCGCCAGGGCGGCCGCCTCGCGCGTGTAGCGCACCAGCGCCTCGGTCGGGACCGGGTCACCCGGCTCATAGGTGACGAACCGGACCTTCCGCAAGTTGAGGTGCGCGCCTTGCAGCAGGTCGTCGGGATCCGCCATCCAGGCGCCATACTCGAACCCGAGATGCACGTGCTCGGGCTCGGGGGCGACGAACGTGAAGTAGCGCGTCCGACGGCCGGCCGGTACGTCGTAGCCGATCAGCCGCCAGCCCGTTCTGACGCGCTCGATCGCCTCGGGCACCGCTTCGTGGACCACGCTGCGCAGGCGCTCGGCGATGTCACGAATCTCCGGGGGATAGCCGGACAGGAAGAGCTCCGGCGGAATCGGTTCCGGCGCCTCCATGCGCAGGATCGTACAGGACCGATGCGGCCGCGCCGGCCGAGCTTCACTCGCTCCAGCGCACCACGATCGGGCCGCTCAGCCCCGGCAGTGGCAATGAGGCCGCCTCCGCCTCGATGGCCTCGCGCTCTCTGCGCGACAGTCGACGCCATGCGTCGATGCTGACGAGGGCTTGCGCCCGTCGCCACGTCCCGACGATCTCCCCATCCACGAGGACGGCGCCGGGCCAGACGCGCGGAGTCCATAGCAGGCGACGCCGATTGGCCTCGGGTACGAGGAGCTCGCGGTCGGCTCCCTGGAGGAGAAAGAACGTGTCGCCGCTGGGGAGGAGCCGGGCCGCGCACGGCGGTCCGGCCGGCGCACGGAACGACGGCTCGTCCTTGCCCAGGATCCACCCGTCACCGACGGGCGTCCGCACCGGCACCAGCTCGGAGGCGAGCGCATCCATCGCGGCGCCTCCCTCGGGTCGCTGGATGCCGGCCCACTGAGCGAAGCTATCGGCCGTCATCGGTCCGAAGACGTGCAGGTAGCGCCGAGCCAGCTCGAGGCGAGCTTCGTGCGGGTCGACGTCGGGTGCCGGCACGGTTCGGACGGTGGATTGGCGCGCGCCGTCCCACCGGATCAGCACGGTGCCCGTCGGTGCGGCGTACCGCAGCAGGTTCGGATGGACGCCGAGTCCGCGCCCCGCCTCACCGTCGGCCATCTCCCTGCCGTCCAGGAACGCGTGCAGGCGCGTTGCGAGCTCCTCGGCGCGCCGCCGACGCCCAACGTTCTCCGGCAGCCGCCCGAGCGTGAACGGCGCCACGTCGCGTGCTGCGACGGCGTAGGCACTGAAGCGCGGACCCCAGACCTGGACGAGCGAAGGGTCCTCGAGGATGGTGGGGGTCGTGCCCTCCACGCGGGCGTGAATCGAGAGAATGGCTGCGCGGGGCATGCTGTCCTGCAGGCCGGCCCACGCAGCGTGTCGGACCGATGTCGCACCCGGCGGCAGACGCTCGTCGAGCGCCTGGACGCTCCGTCGGAACGCGAGGACCTGTGTTCGCGTCAGGTCGAGCGGCGCGCTGCTCTGCCGCCAGTCGGCGGTCACCGGCGCTAGGGCTCGCCCATCGTGATGACGACCTTGCCTCGCGCGCGGCCCTCGCCCACGTGGCGGAGGGCGTCGACGACCTGGCTCAACGGGTAGCGCCGATCGATGACCGGCCTGACCTTCCCGGCCGCGATCAGCTCCTTGAGGGTTTCGACGTCCGGACGATGCATCGGCTTCCACCAGATCAAGAGGCCGCTCCACCGGTCGCTGAACCGCGAGATCAGGGGTCCCACCACCAAGCCGGAGAAGATCGCGCCCGTCTCGCCGCCGAGGGTGACGTACACGCCGTTCGGCCGGAGCGCGCGCCGGACGCTGCCGACCCCGTGATGCGTATCGGTGTCGACGATCCAGTCGTACCGCTCGCCGCTCTTCGTGTAGTCGACCTTCGTGTAGTCGAGGACGTGATCGGCGCCGAGCGAGCGCACCAGGTCGAGCTTGTCGGTGCTGGCGACGCCCGTCACCTCCGCGCCCATCGCCTTCGCGATCTGGACTGCGAAGGGACCGACGTTGCCCGACGCCCCGTCGATCAGGACCTTGTCGCCCGGCTTGATCGTCCGGCCGTTGCGGCGTCGGAGGCCCTGCAACGCGAGGATCGCCGAGTGCGGGAGCGTGGCGGCTTCCTCGAACGTCATGCCGGACGGCATCGGCTGGAAGGCCCGCTCCGGCGCGCACACGTATTCGGCGAAGCTGCCCTGCCCGCCAATGAACATGTCGCCGAACACCTCGTCGCCCGGCTTCAGCTGCGTGACACCTGGTCCGACGGACTCGACCACGCCGGCCGCGTCCACGCCGACGCTGTGGTTCCTGGGAGCGCGGAGGCCCATGAAGAGGCGGACGAAGCTGGGCCGTGGCTTCAGGCCGTCCAGATCTGCCCGGTTGACAGATGCAGCCCGGATTCGAACCAGCACCTGCCCGTCGGACGGCGTCGGCCGCTCGACCTCCCGGAGCTCCACGACATCGGGCGGACCGTATCGGTCCCGAAGAGCTGCTTTCACGCGGTCGCCAGCTGAGTGTGCCAGCCGATGGTAGCAAGAGCGAATGGACTTGACCTGACGCTCGTACAACCGTATGGTTGTACGATGCAGATCGCCCTTCCCGACTTCGACCGCCTGTTCGGCGCGCTGGCAGGCGCGACGCGGCGCGACATCGTGCGTCGGGCGATCGCCGGCGACGAGGGCGTTGCCGAGCTTGCGGACCACTACCCCATGAGCTTCGCGGCCGTGCAAAAGCACGTCGCGGTGCTCGAGCGGGCCGGCCTGGTCACCAAGGAGCGCATCGGGCGACGCAAGGTCGTCCGCACCAATCTCGAGGGGCTGCGCGTGGCATGGCGCCTGCTCGACCAGTACGAGGAGCTGTGGCGCGGACGGATCGACCGCATGACCGAGCTCGTCACCGAGACCAAGGAGACAGACCGATGACCATCACCGCCGTCCGCAAGGACACCGATGCCCTCACCATGACCGTCGATGCCGAGTTCGACGCCTCGCCGGAGCGGGTGTGGCAGCTCTGGGCCGATCCGCGCCAGCTCGAGCGCTGGTGGGGGCCGCCGGCCTACCCCGCCACCTTCACGAAGCATGACCTGGCGCCCGGCAGCCGCGTCGAGTATCACATGACCGGCCCGGAGGGCGACCAGCCCCGCGGCTTCTGGGACGTCCTCGAGGTTGAGCCGCCGCATTGGCTCGTCTACCGCGACGGCTTCGCCAACGACGATGGCACGCCGAACGACGCCCTGCCGCGCAACGAGGGCCGCGTGACGATCGAGGCGGTCGGCGACGGACGGACGCGCATGTCGATCGCCAGCGTCTTCCCGAGCGCCGAGGCGATGGAGCAGGTCCTCGCCATGGGCATGGAGGAGGGCCTGACGCAGGCGGTCGCCCAGATCGACGCGATCCTCGCGGAGGAGAAGGTCGCGCAGGCGTGAGAACGGCATCGGCGTCGCTCGGCTTCCTCATCGGTACGTGGGAGTTTGAAGCCAGCGTCGATGGCCGATTCCTGGGTCGCGGCCGCGCGACGTTCGAGTGGATCGAGGACGGCGCGTTCGTCCGCGAACACGCGGAGGATCAGCCGAGCGCCGATGCGGATCCTGAGTGGGTGGCACACTCGCCGATGCCGGTGACGGCGATCATCGGGTTCGACGACACGACCCTCGAGCACGCGATGTTGTACTCCGACGCGCGCGGCGTACTCAGGATCTATCGCATGAGCCTGACCGATGACACATGGCGTCTCTGGCGGGCTGCCCCCGACTTCCACCAGCGGTTCATCGGGACCTTTCGAGACGATGGGAGGACGATCGAAGGCCGCTGGGAGTCGTCGCCAGACGGCTCTGCGTGGGAGCCGGACTTCGATATGACGTATCGGAGCGTCGTCAGTTGAATGTCCCGCGGTACTCCTCATCGGTGACGTGCTCGCCCCACTCCGACTCCGGCCCGTCCTCGGGCGCCTCCCACATGGCGAGGTGGGTCATGAAGTGGTCCGGCGCCGCGCCGTGCCAATGCCACTCTCCCGGCGGGGTCGTGACGGTGTCGCCCGCACGGATCTCGACGACCTCCTCGCCGCGCGACTGCGCCCGGCCGATGCCGTCGGTCACGTGGAGGGTCTGCCCCACCGCGTGCGCATGCCAGGCGTTGCGCGCGCCGGGTGCAAAGCGGACGACGTTGACGCGCATGCGCGACCACGGCTCACCACCGGTGAGGCGATCGATCCACACGTCGCCGACGAAGCGATCGGGTGTCCCCTTCGTCGAAGCATCCTTGGACTGGACCCGCACGATCAAAGCTCCTTCCTGACCGATGAGAATCGCCGCGTTGCGGCGTCCACATCACGTAATCGCCGACTTCCCAGAGGAGAGACATCATGACCGTGACCGAGGCCATCACGCGCACCCTGGACGTCCCCGGCGCGACCCTGACCTACGACGTCCGTGGCGGCTCGAGCCACGCTCCTCCCCTGTTCCTAATTGGCTTGCCGATGGCTGCCGCCGGATTCGGCACCCTGGCGAGCCACTTCACCGACCGCACGGTGATGACGTACGACCCCCGCGGATCCGAGCGCAGCACCAAGACCGATCCCACGAGCCCGGTGACGCCAGACGACCATGCCGACGACCTGCATCGGCTCATCCAGGAGCTGGGCGCAGGCCCCGTGGACCTCTTCGGCAGCAGCGGCGGCGCGATCACAGCCCTGGCGCTCGTCTCGAAGCATCCCGAGGATGTCCGGACCCTCGTGGCGCACGAGCCGCCGCTCGCCTCGGTGCTCCCTGACCGCGAGAACGCGATGGCGGTCACCCGCGCGATTCACGACACCTACCAGGCGAAGGGGTTCGGCGCCGCGATGGCGCACTTCATCGCCGTCGTGTGCCACAAGGGTGAGTTCGCGGATGACTTCGCGCAGCAGCCGGGCCCTGATCCGGCGACGTTCGGCATGCCGGCCGAGGACGATGGCTCCCGCACGGATCCGCTGCTGGGGTCGAACAACATGATCACCATCACGCACTACGGGCCGGACTTCGACGCACTGAAGGAAGCATCGACCCGGATCGTCATCGCTGCTGGCGTGGGGTCAGAGGGCGACATGGCGAACCGAGGAGCGCACGCCGTTGCCGACCGGCTCGGCACCGAGCCGGTCATCTTCCCGAGCGACCACGGCGGCTTCCTGGGAGGCGAATACGGCCAGACGGGCGAGCCGGAGGCCTTCGCGGCCAAGCTGCGCCAGGTCCTGGAAGTGAGCTAACCGATGCAGCTCACGGTCACGACCTTCCTCTCGGTCGACGGCGTCTACCAGGGGCCGGGCGCCCCGAGCGAGGATCGCAGCGGCGGCTTCGACCGCGGCGGCTGGCTGGTCCCCCACTTCGACGAGGCGACCGGCGCGTTCATGGACTCCGTCATGCAGCAGGCTGACGCCTTTCTCCTGGGCCGGCGCACGTACGACATCTTCGCCGCCTCGTGGCCGAACGCCACCGATCCCGACGACACGGTGGCGACCCGCCTCAACACGCTCCCGAAGTACGTGGCGTCGACGACGCTCACGAACCCGGAGTGGGCCAACACGAGCGTGCTGGAGGGAGACCTGGCCTCGGCCGTGCGGGAGCTCAAGGATCGCGACGGGCGCGAGCTCCAGGTGCACGGCAGCGGCGCGCTCGTGCGATTCCTGCTCGACAACGACCTCGTGGACCGCCTGAACCTGCTCGTGTTCCCGGTGATCGTCGGCGCAGGACGTCGCCTGTTCCCCGACAGCGGCATCGCGACCGGCCTAGTGCTGGACGAGTCGCGCACCACGGGATCGGGCGTGACGATCTCGGTGTATCGACCGACCGGGCGCCCGGAGTTCGGGGAGGTCGAGGTCAGCTGACGACCGTAGGCCATCCCCCAGGGAGCGCGCGACGTGGGCAAGCTCATCTACAGCATGAACGTCTCGCTCGACGGGTTCGTCGAGACGCGGGACCACGGCCTCGACTGGGCGACCGTCGACGACGAGCTGCACACGTGGTTCAACGACCAGGCGAAGACGCTGGACGCTACCCTCTACGGTCGCCGGATGTACGAGCTGATGGCGGACTACTGGCCGACCGGGGAGGACGATCCAGCGGCGACCCATGCGATGCGCGAGTTCTCGCACATCTGGAAGCCGATGCCGAAGATCGTCTTCTCCACGAGCCTCCGGCGGGTCGAGCACAACGCGCGCCTGGTGCACGGCGACGTCGGGACGGTGCTCGAGAGCCTGCGTCGTGAGTTCGACGGCGACCTCGACGTCGGCGGACCGAATCTAGCCGGCCAGTTCGTGCGTCGCGAGCTCGTGGACGAGTACCGGCTCATCATCCATCCGGTCGTGCTGGGGGCGGGCACGCCGTTCTGGCCCGCGCTCGACGCGCCGTTGACCGTGCGGCTTGTCGAGACGCGGACCTTCGGCTCCGGCGCCGAACTGAGGACGTACGTCCCTTCCTAGCGGTGCCTAGGGCGAGCCGGCGTGGGGCGCTGGCGCATCGGCGATCAGCACCTGACCGGTTCGATCCGCGATCGCCTCGTCCACCTGCTCGAAGCCGCGCCACTCGGCCGCCAGGATGAACAACGTCTCCCCATCTGGACCGCCCAGCATGCAGGCGAACGCGCCGCGGTCGACGGTCACGGTCTCGAGCACCTCGCCGCCCTCGCGGACGCGCACGCAGTGCCCGTTACCGACGTCCGCATACCAGACGGCGCCATCGGCATCGAGGCAGATCCCATCCGGGTGGTCGCCGGGCGTTGCCGCCCACACGCGTCGTCCCGAGAGCGTTCCGTCGTCGGCGATGTCGTACGCGGTCAAGCCCTCGGCGTACGACTCGGCCACGATGAGCGTCCGGTTGTCGGGCGTCACGGCCATGCCGTTTGGAAAGGCGAGCCCGTCCCCAACCTGGCGGGCCCGGCCGTCCGGCGTGACGAGGGCGATGATCCCCGGCGGGTCATCCTCTGCCGGCCCGAAGAGCCGCCCGTTGACGTAGACATTGCCGCGGCCGTCGACGACCAGCTCGTTCCAATCGCCGGCGAGGTCGCTCAGGTCAGCGTGCGCGACGAGCGAGCCGTCAGGCTCGAAGCGCGAGAGCCCTTCGCCCGTCACCAGGAGGCGGCCGTCCGGCAGCCAGTCGATCGACCAGCCCATGCCGCCCGCCCCGTGAGCGACGACCTTGCTGGTGCCGTCGAGGTCGACGGCGATGATCTCATCGGTCCCCCAATGGGCGAACCACAGCCGGCCGTCATGCCAGCGAGGCGACTCGACGTAGGCAAGGCCACTCAGGATGACTCGCGGCTCAGACATCGGTCGACTCCAGGAAGGACTTGAGCGCTGCGAGCCGCGCCTTCCATGAGTGTTTCGCAGCCTCCGCCGCACCAGGGTCAGGGAGCCGCTCGTGGGACACGTACGCCGTGGCCTTCGACGGCCCTTTAACCTCGAACGTGACGAGGACCCGCGTCGGGCCGTCGGCCCAATCGAACCGCGCGACGCGGCCGGGCTGCGACGTCCGGAGGAACATCGATCCGTCGGTGAGCCACTGGGCGCGGGTCCGTTCGTCAGCAAACGCGTCGAACAGGACACCAATCGGCACGCCGACGGTCTTCGATGCGTAGATCGTGAACCCGTTCGGCTGCTGGTGCTTGAGCCGCATGCCGCGGGCGCGCTCGTAGCCAGTGGTGATCGCCTGCGCCCACCAGCCCGGGACGCCGTGCCGGGTGACCAGGAAGTCGACGGTCTCGCCGTGCTTCCGGTCCCGAGCCCCCCAGCGGTCGAGGAGGGAGAGCCACGCCTCCCAATCCTGCCCGGTCGCTTCGCTGATCTTCTCGTCCGACGCGAGCTCCTTGGCGCTCGCCAGCCTCCTCCGAGCTGCCTCCAGGCGGTCGCGTCCGGGCGCGACATGCCTGCGCGCCGCCGTGTAACTCTCCCCCGTCTTCGACATGCGCTCGCGAACGCGGCGCTTGAAGAGCTTCTGGGTGGTCATCGCACGCTCCTTCGTTCATGGGGCGGACGAAGGACTCACGCTCCCTCGGCGCCACCACGAAGGCGTGCCGTCAAGATCCCGGGGACTGAGCCCCCTTTGCCTCACCGATGCCGGCGGCGTGAGCGCCGGAGCCGAGGTTGGGCGCGGGATACGCCGAAGGCCAGTCTAGCACCCGCTCCGCAACGGCTCTAGCGGAGCGCATGGATCGTCGGGATGCCGCGGGTCAGTCCCAGAGGTCGATCTGCGGGAGTCCGGCGTTCCCGAACGTTCCTGACAGCTCGGCGCAATGCCAGGCGTCGTGGCTGAAGACCCGCTGCAGGACCGAGCCCCGCGTGTGGACCCACGTCTCGTCCCATTCGGGACGGCGGAGCTCCTCGTCGAGCATGTCGAGGGTCCATCGGTCCAGGCACCTCTCGACGATCCGGAAGGACGAGTCGAGCGCCTCGACGAGCTGGTCGGCGCTGAGCACGTTCTCGAGGTCGTCGTCGCCAGGGCAGTTGTGCGCGGCATCGGTGAACCGAGTCGTCTCCGCGCCGGGCTCACCGGCGAAGTCGCACAGCCAGAACACGCGCTGGCAGGCGGTGTGGCCAATGGTCCCCCAGATCGGCCATCGGTCGGGCGACGGGCGGATCGCGAGCTGCTCCTCGGTCAGCGCCGCGACGCGTCGCGGAGGCGCTGGTTGTACTGGGGCCACATGCTGTAGGCCGGCCGGATCGTCGCGTTGCTCATACTGTCCACCGTACTACCCGATTCCTGTCGGATCGTGTCAGATATGTTGGAGGCTACCGAGTCAGGCTCGCCGCGCGTGCGTCGGGTCGTCCGGCCAGGACGGCGGCAAGGATCTCGACGCCGTCGACGAGGCGCGGGCCCGGGCGCGACACGTACGCCGATCCGTCGACCGCCCAGAGCTCACCCTCGCTCCAGGCCGTCGTCACGGTGAGGGCCTCCGGCGGCTCGAACGACGCCCACTCCGCCAGGCTGGTAGCGAGGTCGAAGCCGCACAGTCCGAGCACGACGACCTCGGGATCTGCCTCGGCGAGAGCAGCCCATCCCAGCTCGCGCGACGGCGTGCCGGACCAGCCGATGACCGACGTGCCGCCCGCCCGTTCGACCTGCTCCGGCACCCAGTGCCCGGGCGCGAACAGCGGGTCGAGCCACTCGATCATCGCCACGCGCGGAGACCGATCCGGCCGCTCCACGGCCTCCAGGCGTCGGCGGAGCTCCGCCACGAGCGCCCGCCCACGCTCCTCCACGCCGACGAGGCGGGCGACCACCTCGATCGTCGCGAGGACGTCGTCCAGCGAGTGCGGCTCGAGCGAGACGACGACCGGTCCGTCGGCGCCACCGGCGCTGCGGGCGGCCTCGAGGACGGTCGGGTAGGAAACGGCGCAGACGCTACAGAGCTCCTGGGTGAGGATGAGATCGGGCTCGAGCCCGGCCATGCGCGCCTCGTCAAGGGCGTAGATGCCGTGGCCGGCCGTGAGGGACGAGCGCACGGCGGCATCGATCGCTCGCGATCCGCTCACCTCCGGTGCCAGGCGGTTCGCTGTGATCCGGGGCACGTCCACGAGCGGCTCCGGTGGGAAGTCGCACTCGTGTGTGATGGCCACCAGCCGCTCGGCGAGGCCGAGGGCACAGGCGATCTCGGTCGCGGACGGCAGGAGCGAGACGATCCGACGTGCCGGACGCACGAGCTGCCCGGGCCCGGACCAGCGCGCCGCGGGGTGCCCGATCTCGGGCTCCTGCCCGGGTCGTGTCGCGGCGCCGCCACGGAATCGGTCACCCGTAGTCGTCATGACGTTGAGGATACCGATGGGCCGCATCGGCGGCCGGCTCCCGCGCCTCAGTCCTGCCGCCAGAGGTCGATCTGGGGAAGCCCGTGGATGCCGAGGGTCTGGGACAGCTCGCCGCAGTGGTAGGCCTCGTGACTGAAGAGTCGCTGGAGGATCGAGCTGCGGGTATGGACCTGGAGCGTGCCGTTGTAGTCGCGCTCGATCGGGTCGGCGAGCATCTCCGGGGTCCATCGGTCCAGGCAGCCCTCGATGAGCCCGAAGGTCGAGTCCAGGGCCTCGGCAAGCTCATCGGCGGTGCGCGGGTGGTCGAGGTCGTCTGCCCAGTCGAGGGTGGCGCCATCGGTGAAGAATGGCGTCGTCTCCGCACGGGGCTCACCGACGATCTCGCACAGCCAGTACACCCGCATCGCGGCGGTGTGGCCGACGGTCGCCCAGATCGGCAACCGATCGGGCGACGGCCAGATCGCGAGCTGCTCATCGGTCATCGTCGCGACGACGTCGCGGAGGCGCTGGTTGTACTGCGGCCACATGTCGTAGGCGGGTCGAATGGTCTGCATGCTCATGTCGTTCCCTGTGACAGCAGTTGTCGGGCCCGATCGATCACTTCGGCAATCTCATCCGCGGCCAACTCCGGGAATTCCCGGCTCACG
The DNA here is from genome assembly GCA_050692055.1 of Candidatus Limnocylindria bacterium. Taxonomy (GTDB): domain Bacteria; phylum Chloroflexota; class Limnocylindria; order QHBO01; family QHBO01; genus JBOGTC01. Next base: position 13,599 of record JBOGTC010000053.1, read on the forward strand.
ACCCGCTGCGCTCCGCTCGGCTGAGGCTCGTACGTCTGCTCGCCGCGAATGATGTCGGAGTTCAGCGCGTCACCCTCGCGATGCGGCCCGAGGTGGACATGGAGGTGCGGGATCCCACCCCCGAAGACGTAGACGTACACGAGCTCCGCGCCGGCGGCTTCCTTCAGCGCCGATGCGACGCGCGCCAGGACCGCCCCGAACGTATCGGCTTCCTCTCCGTCGAGGTCGGTGATGTGCGGCACATGGCGCTTCGGCTCCAGGTACCCGAAGCCTGTCGTGTAGCCACCGTGGGTCATCGAGAGCCGCCAGAGGTGATCTTCCCAGACGACCTCGCGGTTCAGCGCGCCGGCGGCCCGCTCGCCGTCGCACAGCAGGCAGTCCTCGTCAGGCATGGACCGATGCTACTGCGATCTCCGGCGCACTCGTCGGGCCCGGCTTGCGATCCGGGCGCTGGGCTCATGTCTCCGTCTGGACCTCGGCAATGATCCGTTTGATGTGCCTCAGGTGGCTGCGCTCATGGCGGGCCATCCAGTCGCTGTAGTAGAGGGCGCTGTTCTCGTAGAGCTCGCCGATCATGCCCGTCACCGTCGCGGTGCGCTCCCAGGCCTCCGGCGGCAGCGGCTCGAGGACTTCGAGGAGCTCGACGCGCTGCGCGCGGAACACCTCGAACGCGGCGGGACTTCCACTCGAAATAGTCGGTCTGCTTCTGCCAGGCCCGCGGGCTCATCCCCTTTGGTCCTCGCGCACGATCCGGAGCATGTTGCCGCCGTTGTGGCGTCACTTCGTCGCCTCTCTGGATGGGTGCGGCGCCAGTCTAGGCGCGATTCCTGCCGCAGCCTGTCATGTACCCGGCGCATCATGCCGCCATGACCGTGATCGCCTGGCTCCTCGACTCCGATCCCGCGCGAACGCCGAGGTGACTGCTCGTGGACCTCGACGAAGCCGAGGGTCCCCCGAGCCGATGGATCACGCTCCGCGCGTTGCGCGTGCTTCGTTGGGCCGGCGGAGCGGAGCGAGCGCCGATGTCCAGCGACGGATCGGCATGACGGACGCCTTCACCGTCGTCCCTGCCAACGAGGCGAGCTGGGAGGACCTCCAGGCCGTGTTCGGCACACGCGGGCCCGCGGCGACGTGCCAGTGTCAGCGCTACAAGCTGCAGCCGAAAGAGTCCTTCGGCTCGTTTCCCGCCGATGAACGTGCCTTCCGGCTCCGCACGCAAACCAACACTGGGCACCCGGACTCGGGCACGACGAGCGGTCTCGTCGCGTACCTCGACGGCGAGCCCGTCGGCTGGTGCGCGGTCGAGCCACGCACCGCCTACCTGGGCCTCGTGCGCGTCTACCGCGTCCCGTGGGAGGGGCGGGCGGAGGACAAGACCGACGACAGCGTCTGGGCGGTGACCTGCGTGTTCACGCGCGCGGGCTTCCGGCGCCGGAGCATCAGCCATGCGCTCGTGCGGGCCGCAGTCGACTTCGCGCGGGAACGCGGTGCCCGGGCGCTCGAGGGCTACCCCATGATCACGCAGCCCGGCCAGGAGATCACCTGGGGGGAGCTCAATGTCGGCACCCGCAGCATCTTCGCCGCCGCAGGATTCGCCGAGGTGGGCCACCCGACGCCCAGGCGGGTCGTGATGCGCATCGACTTCTCGGACGCCTCGACAAGCCAGGGATGGCCATGACCGGCGCGATCCGACCGGAGGCCGCCGGCACGACCGGACGCAGTCCCCCGCCGGTGCACCGACTCACCAAGGCGCAGGCTCGGCGAATCGCCATCCGTGCTCAGCTGCTGGACGCTGCGCGGCCGACGGATTTGGTCTCCATGGTCGAGCGGCTGACGCTTCTCCAGCTCGACCCGACGGCGGCGATCGCGCCGAGCGCGGACCTCGTTGCGTGGAGTCGCCTCGGCGAGTCGTATGTGCCTGCCGATCTCAAGCAGGCACTGGAGGAGGACCGGACGCTGTTCGAGTTCAACGCCGTGGTGCGGCCGATGAGCGACCTGGGCCTTTATCTCGCCCGCACCTCGGAGTGGTCACCGTCCGAGCGTCATCGTGCCTGGCTGCGCGACAACGACCGCTTCCGCCGTGACGTCCTCGATCGGCTCGAAGGCTCCGGCCCGCTCAGCTCGCGCGACATTCCCGACACGTCCGTGGTCGCGTGGCCATCGAGCGGGTGGACGAACAACCGCAACGTCACGCAGATGCTGGAGTTCCTGAGGATGTGCGGAGAGGTCGCCATCACCGGGCGTGTCGGCCGCGAGCGGCTCTGGGATCTCGCCGAGCGGGTGTACCCGTCTGGGGTCGCCGTTCCATCGATCGAGGAGGCGAGGCGCAGGAAGAACGAGCGACGGCTCACCTCGCTCGGCATCGCGCGGCAGAAGGCGAGGGCCGTGCCGGTCGAGCCGGTCGACGTGGACCTTGCCGGCGAGCCGGCGGTGGTCGAGGGCGTGGAGGGAGAGTGGCGCGTCGACCCCGCTGCGCTCAGCGATGACTTCGAAGGGCGGACGGCGCTGCTGTCGCCCTTCGACCGGCTCGCCCACGACCGGGTCCGCGCGCTGGAGCTGTTCGACTTCGAGTACACGCTCGAGATGTACAAGCCTGCGACGAATCGCCGCTGGGGGTATTACGCACTCCCGATCCTCCATGAGGATCGGCTCGTCGGGAAGGTCGATGCCGCCGCCGACCGCAAGGCATCCGTGCTGCGCGTGAACGCGATTCACGAGGATGTCGCATTCACGCGGCCGATGCGGGCATCCATCCAGGCGGAGCTCGAGAGCCTCGCCTCCTGGCTCGGCCTCGCCGCTGTCGAGGCGTCATAGGCTGATGCCGTCGCCGAGTTCATCCGCCCCGCGCGTCGAATAAACGACGCCATCAGGGTCATTCCCGCGAACAAGGCGTCCTGGGAGGACCTGCAGGCGATCCTCGGAACGCGCGGTTACGCGGCCGCCTGCCAGTGCCAGCGCTTCAGGATCGGGCGCCAAGACTGGACACCGGCCACGCGCCAGGAGCGGGCGGCGGCCTTGCGCGACCAGACGAACTGCGGCCGGCCGCGGGCACTGCGGACGAGCGGCCTGATCGCCTACCTCGACGGCGAGCCGGTCGGATGGTGCGCGGTCGAGCCTCGCACCGCCTATCCCCGCCTGCTGCGCACCCGCGGATGGAGGAAGGGCCGCGACGAGGATCCACAGGACGACAGCGTCTGGGCCGTGACCTGCTTCATCACGCGCGCCGGATATCGGCGCCGGGGCGTGTCCTACGCGCTGGCGGCTGCCGCAGTCGACTTCGCCCGGGAACGCGGTGCCCGCGCCCTCGAGGGCTACCCGATGATCACCGAGCCGTTCAAGGACATCACCTGGGGCGAGCTCCATGTCGGGAGCCACTGGGCCTTCGCCGATGCGGGCTTCCGCGAGGTCAGCCGGCCCTCCCTCCGGCGGGTCGTGATGCGGATCGACTTCTAGATGGAAATCGGTGGCGCCTCACGCGTCGGTCGGTTCGCTCGGTTCGGGCAGCGTGGGGTGATCGGTCGGGTAGAGGCCGGCGGCGAAGCCATAGACGGTGTCACCGGAGCGCGGCAGCTGGGCGTACTCCTCGCTGAGCGCCACGACGCGATCCCAGAACTCTCGGACATGCTCCCGGGAGATCCGTGCGTGACGAAGGATCGTCCGTAGATCATCGGCCTCGTGAGCCGGGATGGACTCGGCCGCTGCCACCGCGAGCGCGTTGGCGTGGACGGCGAGCGGGTCGTCGCCCGGGTGGGCGGCGACGCCGACCATGAACGTGCGCGCCGTGCGCCCGTAGTACCGCTCGTCGATGGCGCGCACGCGCCTGGTGCGGACGACCCGAAGCATCCCCGTGTCCACCAGGACGTTGACGTGGTGGGCAACCGTGCTCTTCGGCCGATCGACGGCGGCGGCAAGCTCCCCCACCGTTGCCGCGCGCTCGAGAAGAAGCTCGAGGATCGTGCTCCGCAGGTCATCGGCGATCGCGCGCAGCTGGGCATGCGTCGTCAACTCGATGCGGTCGACGAGGTCGTAATCCGGGATTCGGGTATTGCTCGACATCTATGGATCGTTCTAGAATACTGGATCAATCGGCGATCGTGGATCGAACATGATCGCAGACCACCGCAAGTGCACCACGAGGAGCGACATGACTGAGCATCGAGGGACTTCCGCACCGATCATCCTGGTTCCCGGATTCTGGCTCGGCGCGTGGGCCTGGGACGAGGTCGCCGATACGCTTCGCGCGGATGGCCACGACGTCACCGCGCTCACGCTCCCCGGCCTCGACTCGGTCGACACCGATCGCTCAGGGATCACGTTCGCGGACCATGTCGACGCGATCGTCGAGGCCGTCGAGGCGGCACCCACGCCGGTTGTGCTCGCCGTCCACAGCGCCACGGGGTTCAGCGGGTACGCGGCGAGCGACCGGGTGCCGGAGAAGATTGCGGCCATGGTGTACGTCGACACGGCACCGGGGATTGCACCGTTGGACGCGGACTTCGAGGGCGTCGAGAAGCCGATGGTCTGGGAGGCGATCGAGGAGGAGGAGAACCTCGACGGGCTCAGCGAGGAGCAGAAGGAGACGTTCCGCCAGCGGGCGGTCGCGGTCCCCGGCGGCGTCGTGCGGGAGGGCTTCGTGCTAACCAACGACGCCCGGCGTGACATCCCGAGCACCCTGATCTGCACGGGGTTCAGCGCCGAGCAGTACCAGGCCTATGCCAAGGACCATCCCGACTGGGCATTTCTCGCCGGCATCCCCGAGCTGCGCAACCCGACCTGGGTCGACCTGCCGACGAGCCACTGGCCGATGTGGTCGCGACCGCAGGAGCTGGCTCAGATCATCGGCGACGTCGCGAAGGCCCACGGCCAATGACCGCTTCCCTGCTCGACGACGCGATGGCCCACCACATCTGGGCCACCGAGCGCCTGATCGACGCGTGCAAGGACCTCACGCCCGAGCAGCTCACGACGCCGGCGCCGGGCACGTACGGCTCGATCCTCGACACGTTCCGGCACCTCGTCAGCACCGACTGCTGGTACGTGACGTTCTTCCGCGACGAGCCGCAGCGCATCGAGGAGGGGTCTGAGGCGGACCTCGACGAGCTGCGTTCGGCGATCACGAGCAACGGGAAGGTGTGGATGGACCTCCTGGCGGGTGGCCTCGACGGCGAGGCGGACATCGTCGAGCATGGAGACGGCTGGAACTTCCACTCACCGATGGGTTTCCGCCTGGCGCAGGTCATCCACCACGGCACCGATCACCGCAGCCAGATCTGCACCGCCCTCACGAGCCTCGGCATGGAGCCGCCCGGGATTGACCTCTGGGCGTATGGCGAAGCCTCTGGCCGCACGCGGCCCGAGTACACGTAACAACGGCACCCATCTAGGGTGCGGATGCGGCGCGGGCCTCCTCCGACCTGCGGATCGGCCACAGCGGCCGTCCCCGGATGATCCACTCGGCCACGGCGAGGTTGATTGCCCATCCCGCGCCCATGAGGAGCGCCCTGGCTTGCACGTCCGGCGCGCCGACGGTCAGCTCCCCGAGCAGGAACATCACCGCCTGAGTCGGATCGTCGCCCGGCAAGCAGCGGGATCGCACCAAGCAAGATCAGGGCGAGAGGGAGGCGCCACGGCCGCCTGCCGGCCGTGGTCGCGCTCACGGCCGATCCACCATGCCCGGCTCGGGCCGGGGCTCGAGGACGACGACCGCCGTGGAAGATCGGCGCCTGGCGAAGGCGTCGATGTCGTCGCCCCAGCCGCGGTACCCCTTCACCAGCGCCCACAGGCGCTGGCGCTCCTCCCCCACCGCCTCGCGAGCGCGCACACTTACCGTGGCACCGCCCTTCAGCTCGACGGTCGCGTCGGGCCGTGCCCGGAGGTTCAGCCACCAGGCGGGATCCGGATCGCCCCAGCCGTTCATGGCCAGGGTGACGAGGTTTGGGCCGTCCTCGACGTAGCCGAGGATCGCAGCTCGCTCGGTCCCCGAACGGCGACCGATCGTCTTCAGGCGCAGGTAGCCGAACTGGCCGCCAGGGCCCTTCGGGTGCGCGAGCCCGCGTCGGCCGCCGGTGAGCCGATGGACCGCGCGATGCCCCGCCCATGCCCCACGGATGAACCAGCGCGGCGGAAGCTTCGGCGAGCTCGCCCGCTCGAGGGATCGGTCAGTCAATGTTCGTCCTCCTCTGCTTGTATCCTTACGACGTAAGGACTATGGTGTGAGGCGTACTCTATCCATACGCTGTAAGGACGTCAAGAGGGAACCGAGCGATGAAGGTCGAAACCGCGGAACGGCGCGAGACGCTGACGCGGCAGCGTGTCCTCGAGGCCGCGGTGGACTTCGCCGACCGGGAGGGCGTCGAGTCGCTCAGCATGCGACGGCTGGCCTCCGACCTCGGCGTCGAGGCGATGTCGCTCTACACGCACATCCGCAGCAAGCACGACCTGCTGGACGGCATGATCGAGGTCGTCGTCGCCGAGATCCCGATCCCCGCGGACGGGGCCGGGTGGAAGGCTTCCATGCGCGAGATGGTGCTCTCCGCCCGGGCAGTGGTCCTGCGCCACCGGTGGGCCCCTCGCATCATCGAGACGCGCACCGCGCCCGGCCCGGCGATGATGGGATATCTCGATACGGTGATGCGACTCCTCCGCCGTGACGGCTTCTCGATCGACCTGACGCACCACGCGCTGCACCTCCTCGGAAGCCGCATGCTGGGGTTCACCCAGGACCTCTTCGACGACTCGCCCGATCTCGGTCCGGAGGAGGCGGCCGCCATGGCGGAGGCGCTCGGGCCGTCATTCCCCCATGTCGCGGAGATGGCCCTGGCGGTCACCCACGATGGCGGACTCGGTGGCTGCGACGACGACCTGGAGTTCGAGCTCGGGCTCGACCTCATCCTCGACGGCCTCGAGCGGCTGCGCGACGCCGGTTGACCCGCGTCCGTTACGGCCTCGTTTCGCTCCGCAGTTGGACGCGCACAGCCGATGACTTCCGCGGGCGAGCCTCGTCTGAGCGAGTATGACCACCACCAACGATCACTCGAGGAGCACCACCGTGACCACGGACTGGACGACCGAGACCAAGGGCACCCGCGAGTACGCCGAGGTCAACGGCATCAACCTCTACCACGAGACCCACGGCGCCGGCCGGCCGATGATCCTGCTGCACGGCGGGCTCGGGTCGGGCGAGATGTTCGGGCCGATCCTGCCGGCGCTGAGCGAGAACCACCAGGTCATCGCCGTCGACCTCCAGGGGCACGGGCGCACGGCCGACATCGATCGGCCCATCGACATCCGGCTCATGGCTGACGACATCGCGGCGCTCATCGACCACCTCGGGCTCGAGAAGCCGGACCTCGTCGGCTACTCGCTCGGCGGCGGCACCGCCTTGTTCACCGCGGTGAAGTACCCCGACAAGGTCGGCAAGCTCGTCGTGGCCTCGATCAACACCCGGCCGGACGCGATCTACGCCGAGATGCGTGCGCAGCAGGGCCAGGTGAGTGCCGCGGCCGCCGAGTTCATGAAGGACACGCCGATGTACCAGCTCTACCAGCGGGTCGCGCCGCGCCCCGAGGACTTCGGGCGGCTGCTCGACAAGATCGGCGAAACGATGAGCACGGACTTCGACTTGGCCGATGACGTCCGGGACCTGAAGGTGCCGACGCTCCTCGTCGCCGCCGATGCCGACATGGCGCCGCCCAGCCACTCCGTCGAGGTCTTCAAGCTGCTCGACGGCGGCCTCCGCGACGGCGGCTGGATGGGCGAGAACCGGCCGAAGGGCGGGCACGCGCTCGCCATCCTGCCCGGCCTGACCCACTACAACATCTTCGCCTCGCCGCTCTTCGCCGCGGTCGCCCTCGACTTCCTCGACGGGCAAGCCCAACCCGACCAGGGCTGACCGACGGGACTGGGCCAATCAGCGCACGAGGTAACACGGGAATGCTGCTCGAGAACAAGAACGCGATCGTCTATGGGGGCGGTGGGGCGGTCGGTGGGGCGGTCGGGCGCACCTTCGCACGCGAGGGCGCCACGGTCTACCTGGCCGGCCGAACCCGCGCGCCGCTCCAGGCCGTCGCGGCCGACATCACTTGCCGGCACCTGGTCACCCACGCGAGCGTGCGCCCATGGGCGCGAGACGTCATCGGCCACGTGTCGTACGGTCCGGTTGGGCTTTCGACGCGGCTGAACTGGTCGCTCGGTCGATATGTGCTCGCTCAGCGGCTCGCGGAGGCCGGGCCGCGGATTGCATGAGATGGAGCTAACGGGGAAGAAGAGCCGACGCGGAGGCTCATCTTCCCCGCGGGTTGCATCGGCTGAAACAGACGGTGAAGTAGGCGGCTGAATCGGCCTCTTCTTCCCAATACCTCCACCTGGTGCAATGCGCCCAGGCACCGCGCGGTGGAAGTCGAGGGCGATATCGGCGAGCGCAAGGCTGACGATGCTGGAGTCGATCAGCGTCGGCGATCCACGCCAGGGCCAGCTGCGCTCGGGCCGACGACATTGCGCGCAGTGTCGCATCCCGGTCACGGCCGGTCTATCGTTCGCGCATGCTCCCCGGTCTGACGCCGGCCTACCGCTGATGCCGCAGAACTGCTGCAGGACCGATTACGACGCGCTC
>JBOGTC010000054.1:0-26006 GCA_050692055.1 Candidatus Limnocylindria bacterium
GACCGGTGGTGTCGTTTCTGACGCCCTCCGCTGACTCGGCCGACAGATCCACATCAAGGCACGAGACCAGTGCAACGTTGAGTCAGGCCGTAGCGAAAGACGCCGCCCACATTCTCACAGTGCAACGCCGCGCGGTGGGCCACCCGGCCGCCTCCGACCTGCCGCGAGCGAGGCTTTCCACCGAAGGAGGGGCCATCTCCACCACATCGGCGTCGTGTGGAGCGAATTGTGGATAAGTTGGTGGACAGACCCCTTCCGCGACGTGCCCGAATGGTCCTACGATGCCCGCCGATCGCTATTCTCGTCCAGCGGCCGACGCGGCCGGCAACATCATCCAACCCGAGCAGCCCCGGGAGGGAGCGACTCATGACCGAGCGGCCGACCATGTCGGGCGCCGGGCCTTCGCGGCCCGCATTTCAAGGCGAGGTGCCATCGCCTGAGGTCGAAGCCTTCATCCGTTTCTGCCATCGCCGGCGCCACGCCGGCTGGCCCGAGCTGTATGACGAGATGTGCGCCGTCGCCGCACGTCGCGAGTTCAACGGCTGGGGTCACGACCAGCTCGCGGCCCACGGCCTGGCGTTCTCGCTGCAGGCGATGCCACGGCTCGCCGGCTGGGTGCGCGCCGTCCTCGCCGGAGGGTCGGAGCGGCGGGAAACGGAGGACATCCGCGCGGCGCCGGCGCGACCACAACCGCAGGCGGCCGGCATCTAGCACGCGTTCGGGGCAGCGCATGGTTCGAGCGCGTGCCGGCTCGCTCAGACCCACCGCGAAACTTATCCACAGGCCCAGTACGAACGGCCTTGGCTTATCCACAATCGGGGCGGCTGGCGTGCGTGTGAGAGGCGGCACGCCGCGCCGCCATCGGTCTCGTCAGTAGGTGTGACGGCGGGCCATCTCGCGCTCGATCATGCGCTCCATCACCATGTACTTGGTGATGCGGCGACGCAGCTCGTTGGCCTCGGGCGTGTAGAGATGGACGTACTGCTGCAGCTCGAGGCTGATCTTGCGGCTGAAGATGCGCACGTGATCGAGGTTACGGCGCAGGAGGACCTGGTCCATTCGGCGCAGGTGCTCCTCGTTCAGCAGGTCTTCGTCCCGCAGCAGCTCGCGGTCGACGTCGAGCTGGGTGCGCTGGAGCTGGACCTTGGTGATGATCGACTCGTCGGCCATTGCCGGAAGTCTATCGGGCCGATGCCGCCGATGCGGCGCCCGCCGAGTCGCCCGAGTCGCCCGTGAGCAGGTGGTCCACGAGGACGGTCAGCTCGTCGATCCCGAACGGCTTGGTGAGGACGTGGACGTTGCCGATCTGCGCGAGCTCCTCGGCTCGTTCGCGGAGCTGTTGGGCATCGGCGGAGCAGACGATGATCGGGCACGAGGCCAGCGTCTCGTCCGCACGGGCGAGGGTCACGATCTCCCAGCCCGACGCTCCGCCGAGCAGCAGATCCACGATCAGCAGGTCGGGATCGGTCGCTCGCAGGTCCGCGATCGACGTCTTCTCCTCGCCATGCAGCGTCACGTCATAGCCGGCATTCTCGTCGAGGATGACCGACATGAGCTCCAGGAACTCGGGATTGTCGTTGATGACGCTGATGCGCGGCCGCTCGTCGGGGGACATGTGCAGGAGCCTCGGGTCTGGGGCTAGGGGTGGACGTCTGGGCGGGCTCGGGGAGGATTGGCAGTATAGCCGCGTTTGGCCGTCGTCTCAGAATGGACCGATGGCCACGGCCGCAGTTGGAGCCTCCGGAACGCGGCCGGTATGCTACGCAGCGCCGATCGGGTCCCCGTAGCTCAGTGGACAGAGCAGCGGTCTTCTAAACCGCCGGTCGCAGGTTCGAATCCTGCCGGGGACGCTCAAGCCCTTGATCGTCTAGTAAGCAAGCACGGAGCGCGGCGGCTCATTACCCCTGCAGTGAGCGCAGACGCTCGAGTCCTCTCGCCCCGACCAATCCCTCGCTCTCTTAGCCGCCGCTGGCCATTACCCGGCCCGATCACTGGGCGACGGCAATCGGGGCATCGGCGTGGGCGTACGCGACCACCGCCTCGGGATCCATCGCTCGCCCCTCGCCAAGCCCGCGTTCGACTGCCTCGTGACCGATGGCCTGCCGTGCAGTGCCGAGGGGGTCGACAATGAGCAGAGCGGCGGCCGGGGGTCGGATCTCTCCGGCCGCTTCGCGGACCGCCTCCGCCGCGCCCCACAACCGGGCGACGCGCTCGTGCCGGCCCATCTCGCCCTCGACCGCGGCAACCAGGAACAGGAGCCATGCCATCGCCGGGCGATTGCCGGCGGCCGCCATCAGATCGAGGCCCCGCAGGTAATACTCTCGGCCACGCGCCTTGTCGCCCGAGAAGCGGTGGCCGTTGGCCAGACCGATGAGCGACTCGTTGAGCTCCCATCGCTCACCGAGCGTCTCGAAGAGCGCCACCGATTGCTCGAAGAGGGGGATGGCGCCTCGCGGATCCCTGCGGCCGAAGCCTTGAGCCAGGCCCAGCGCCCGATAGGCGCGTGCGCTCCCGTGATGATCGTCCAACCGTTCCGCAAGCGACAGGCTCTGACCGAGCAGTTCCTCCGCGCGGTCGAGGTCCTTCAGATTGCCCTGAACCCCGCTCCACAGATGTGCGAAGCCCAGGTCGTACAGTGCCCGGACCCGGTCGCCAGGCTCCTCGTCGACGCTGGAGAGCGCGAACCCGTCCTCGAAGTGACGACGGGTCGCCACGAAGTCGCCGTCCCACCAGGCAAGCCACCCGGCGGCCGACAGCGCTCTGGCACGCGTGTCCCGCGACGAACCTGGCAGCGCGAGCAGCTGGTCGAGCGCTTTGCGGCCCTCCCAGAGCGGTCCGCGTTGGTGCCAGAAGCGCCACAATGCGGCGGCCATCCTCAAGCCCAGGTCGGCTTCGCCGCTCCCGATCGCCCAGTCGATGGCACGACGGAGATTCGGCCGCTCCAGCTCACAGCGGTCGAGCCATGATGCCTGCTCCATCCGGGTGAGGTGCGGTTCGGCCGCCTCGGCGAAGGACACGTAGAAGGCGGCTCGGCGCCGCTCGGTGGCATCGGCGTCGAAGTCGGTCCGGAGCCGCTCACCGGCGTAATCCAGGATCGTTTCGAGCATCCTGAAGCGCGGCTCCGCATCCGCGTCGGTTTGGCGCAGGAGGCTCTTGCTTACCAGCGCGCCCACTCCCTCGATGAGGCCGATTCCGAGGTCGCCTGGATCTGCGACCGCCGCCGCCGTCTCGAGCGAGAAGCCACCAGGAAGCACGGCGAGGCGGGTGAAGAGCCGCTGCTCGGGCCCATCGAGCAGCTCGTAGCTCCAGTCGATCGCGGCCCGCATCGTGCGCTGTCGCGCCGGCCGCCCTCGCGTCGCCGCAGGCATCAGCGGCTGGTGGGCCTCCAACCGGGACAGGATGGCCGCCGGCGGCAGCACCCGGACCTGGCTGGCGGCGAGCTCGATCGCCAGCGGCAGACCGTCGAGCCGGGCGATGATTCCGGCGACGGCGATGGCCTGGTCTGCCGAAGGCTCAAATCCCGGCTTCACGTCTCTGGCGCGATTCAGGAACAGCGCGACCGCCGGGCTCGCCGAAAGTAGTTCCGCCGATGCGTCCGCAGGAACGTCAAACGGGGGAAGTTCTAGCTCCTGCTCGCCGTAGATGCCGAGCGGGCTGCGGCTGGTCGCCAGGACGCGGATCCGGGGAGCGGCGACCAGCAGCTCCTCGACCACGTGCGCCGCCTCCACCACCTGCTCGAAGTTGTCGACGAGCAGCAGCGCCTCGCGGTCGCGCAGGTACCCCCTGGCGGCGTGCAGCGCATTGCCGCCGGGATCGACGCCGAGGCGTAGCGCCTGAGTGATCGCCAGCGGCACGAGGGCCGGGTCTCGGAGTGCCGACAGGTCGACGAAGAAGGCACCGTCCGGCAGGCTGTCGCGAAGCTCTTCGGCCGCTCTGAGGGCGAGGCGGGTCTTCCCGGTTCCGCCGGCGCCGGTCAGGCTAACCAGGCGGTGGCCGCGCACCATGTCGACGAGCTGAGCCAGCTCGCGCTCCCGGCCGACGAAGCTGGTCACCGGGCGCGGCAGGTTCCCAGGCCTCGCGTCCAGCGTCCTGAGGTCCGGGAAGTCAGCAGGGAGTCCATCGATCTCCAGCTGCCAGATCCGCACCGGCTGCTCGAGGTCCTTCAGCCGATGCTGGCCGAGATCGCGAAGGTGGGTGTGGCCCGGCAGTGCCTCGGCGACGAGCGCCCGCGTCGCGTCGGACAGCAGGACCTGGCCGCCGTGGCCTGCGGCGGCGATCCGAGCGCCGCGATGGACGTCGAGCCCGACGTAGTTGTCGCCACCCAGGCGGGCCACGCCGGTGTGCAGGCCGATGCGGACGCGCACCGACGCATTGTTCGGCCAGCCGGTGCGCGCCAGCTCACGCTGAGCGCTGCTTGCCGCCGCGACGGCATCGGGCGCGGCGGGAAAGACGGCGAATAAGGCGTCGCCCTCGGTGCTCACCTCAGTCCCGCCGTTGGTTGCGATCGCAGTCCGGAGGATCTCGGCGTGGCGCTCGAGGAGGGTCACGTACGCCTCGCCGAGCAGCGTCAGGAGGGCCGTGGAGCCCTCGATGTCGGTGAACAGAAATGTCACCGTGCCGATCGGCAGCGCCGAACTCCGCTCGGGTGGCATTGGGCGGCATACCTCCAACTGCGCGTCTCAGGCCAGTGTGGCATGTCTGCTCCAGGCGGGGCCCAACGAGGCTCGAGCGCCCGAACGCCCTTCTACGTTGATCGGCCGGGACGGGGCTGGCGTTCCGCGGCGCGCCGACGCGCGATCTGGTCGACCACGTATCCGGCATCGCGCCCGGCCCCGAGCACCAGCATCGAGGCGAACGCGTAGAGGAATGGAAGCCCCAGGAAGTAGAGGCCAGGCGCCAGTTCGGCCACTCCGCGATAGTGCTGCGGCCACTCGTCCTCGTCGACCACCGCCAGCTCGATCCAGCCGAAGTCGGGACGGAATCCCGTGCACCAGATCACGTTTGCTACATCGAGCACGGTGCCATCGGCCAGAAGTGGTCGGCCGTCCTGGACGCCGGCTGTACGCGCCGGGTAGCGCCGGACGCCGGCATGATCGAGGTCCGTGCGGCGAATGCGGAGCAGCGGGCCGCCGTGGGCGCGCACCTTGGGGGCCATCTTCCGGCCCATGGGGGTGCCGAGCGTGAGGACCCTGCTGGCCACGAAGCGCATGAGGGGCCACGCGAGCTGCATGCGGCGGCTATCCACCGAGAACGGTAGCTGGCCGCGATCGGTCCCCGAGAGGATCGTTGGATGGCCGGTCTGTGCCACCTCATAGGCGATGTCCGCCCCGGAATGACTGACGCCCACCACCAGGACCGGCCCATCTGCCAGCTGGGCCGGGTTGCGGTAGTCGCTGGAGTGCAACTGCCGGATCGCCGGGTCCAAATGCGCCGCGAACTCAGGGACGTAAGGTCGCTGGAACGCCCCGGTCGCCACGATCACGTCCCGCGCCCGGTAGCGCGAGGCTCCACACGTGATCTCGAAGCTATCGCCGCCGCCTCCGGCGGGCCGCAGGCGGGTCACCCGCTCGCCGGTGCGCACCGGCAGCCGGTGGTGAGCGGCGTAGGTCTCGAGGTAGTCGGCCATCTGCCGCCCGGTCGGAAACACGAGCCCCGGCAGCGGGAATGAGAGGCCCGGCAGGGCGTCGTACTTGGCCGGCGAGTAGAGCAGCAGCGAGTCGTATCGCTTGCGCCAGACATCGCCGGCCCGTTGGTCCGCCTCCAGGATCACGAACTCGATGCCGCGGCGGGCCAGGTGATAGCCGGCCGCCAGTCCGGTCTGACCGGCGCCGATGACGACGACATCGTGGTCCTCGTCCGATCGGGCCTTCATGGATGCAGCCTCCCAATTCCTGTCTTGAACGGATCGGCGTCCACCATCGCGCGGCCCATGATCAGCCGCCTAGTTCGGTAACCGAACTTAGCTGCCTTGCAGGTCGGTGGGAGAATCGATGCATGGGTTCCAGCGCCAACACCGAGTACTGCGCCTTCACCAAGGCCGTCGAACACCTAGGGGACCGGTGGAGTCTTCTCATCGCGCGCGAGCTGGCCATGTTCGGGCCGCAGGGCTTCAACACCCTCGCGAGCGGCCTTCCCGGTCGAATCTCCCGCTCGGTGCTGGCGGAGAGGTTGCGCAAGCTCGAGGAGATCGGGCTCGTGGCGCGGGATCCATCGGTGCCAACTCGGCTGGCGCCGTACTGCCTGACTCCGGCCGGCGAGCAGCTCGTGCCGACCCTGATGTCGCTCTGGCAGTGGGCCAAGCAGTGGGTCCCGGAAGATCCCGCGATGGCGCAGCGGGACCCCATGCTGATCCTGTGGTGGCTGCGGCACCGCATTGACGCGGCGGCCGTGCCAGAGCGCCAGGTGGCCATCGAGCTCGCGATGCGCGGCGATGGTGGCACGGCACGGAACTGGCTGCTCGTAGCGCGAGCGACGGAACCGGAGCTGTGCCTCGAGGACCCGCAACTCAGCGAGGAGCGCTACGTCTACGTGGAGGCCGACGCGGCCGACCTGTATCGGATTGCGCGCGGCATCCGCTCATGGACCGATGGACTGGCCGACCGCTCCGTCCACGTCTACGGCGCTCCGGAGCTTGTTGCGGCGCTGCCTCAGTGGTTCCTGAACGGTGAGGAGAGCAACCAGCCGCCGCGTGGGTCGGCGCGCGACCCTCATGATTCCGCCTCAAGTGTCGCCTCCCAACCGGCCCTCCGGAAAGCCGGTTGATCGACGCCCGAGACCGCAATGTGCGCGGATCATCCCGAATACCTGCGGCCGGGATGACCAAACGGCGGTTGGATTGCTCGTCAAGGGCATCTCCCTCGTAGCCGCGCCTCGGGTTTGCATACAATGGCCCGCTCCTGACCCGCGGGGGAGAGTGCATGGCTCAGCCAGCAACCAGGCCGACGGTGAAGTCGATGCCAGCCGGATCAGCTCGACGCTGAGGTGGCCATCGGAGGCGCGAGCCCATTTGAGCCTCCGACCTCGGCGCCCCGTTACTCTTGGCCCCTCATGCCATTTGTGGCTCCAGGCTGGCCTCCGAGCAACTGCGATGGGTATGGTTGCTAGCGCGGCCCCGTCACCTGCCGGGGGATGCCATAGCGACCCGAGAGAGTCTCAGGCAGCGCCGCCGGCTGCGCGGCTCGGCCAGCCGGTAATTCGGCCGGTCGGGATCATCGGTCAGGGTGATCACCCGATGGAGCGAGCGGCATCACCGCGCGGCGCGCGGACGGACTACCCGCAGATCGGCGTCCACCTGCGCGAGCGTCGCCACCGGCTCGGGCTCAGCCTGCGCGAGCTCGCGGAGCGCCTCGGCGTCTCGCCCAGCCTGATCTCGCAGATGGAGCGG
Organism: Candidatus Limnocylindria bacterium; assembly: GCA_050692055.1. Classification (GTDB taxonomy): domain Bacteria; phylum Chloroflexota; class Limnocylindria; order QHBO01; family QHBO01; genus JBOGTC01. Next base: position 7,385 of record JBOGTC010000054.1, read on the forward strand.
GGCCGGGCGAACCCATCGGTCAGCACCCTGTATGCGATCGCCGGCGAGCTCGACGTCTCGCTCGACGAGCTGCTCTTCACCGACCGGCGGCAGGCCGATCGCGCCCCCGGCGATGAGAGCGCTCCGGGGGCGGGCCCGCTCCAGCGGGGCAGCGGCCGCCAGCGGATCCGGCTGGCGTCGGGCGTCTTCTGGGAGCGGCTGACGACCACCTCGAGTCGGGCGTCGAGTTCCTGTACGTGATCTACGGGGTCGGCGGCGCGTCGAGCCCGGAGGATGCCTACCAGCGGCACTCGGGGCACGAATGGGGCTACCTCATCAGCGGTGAGCTTCAGGTCACCATCGGCTTCCGCTAGTACCTGCTCGAGCCGGGCGACTCAATCTCGATCGACTCGACAGTGCCTCACCGCTTGGCGAATGTCGGTGACACGCCGGTGCACGCGATCTGGTTCGTCCTCGGCCGCGACCCGCACGACCAGCCGCGCTGGCCGTTCCAGCACACGTCGGGTCAGTTCGGCCTGATTACACTCCCGGCGGCCGATAGGCGACTGACTGCGCACGGCCGAGGGCGTCCAGGGTCTCCTCGACCGTGAGCAGCGTCGTCGTCTCGAGTTTCGACAACGCACCACCGCTGCCGATCGCGATCGCGACTGCGGCCATCGAAACGTTGTCGGGCGCTTCCCAGAGCGTGTAGCCGTCGTACTCGCCGAACGCGTACCAGAAGCCGTGCAGCTTTCCACCGACTGACTCGATGTAGGTGCGTGCAGCCTCGCGGCGATCCTCGGGGTTCTTCGTCAACCGGGCCCAGGTTTCGGGCGTATAGCTGAAGCGTGTCAAGTAGAGAGCCATGATCAAATCCTCCGCCCCCGGATCCTTGACCGCTCGTCATTTGCGGGCGCGGAATATAGTAGCCCGCCGGTTGGGTCGTCTGGCGGGCGTATGATCAGGCCATGGGGCGCCGCGACCTCCCATCGGGCACCGTCACCTTCCTGTTCACAGATGTCGAGGGTTCGACGCGCCTGCTGAGCGAGATCGGCGAGGCCGCATATGCCCAGGCGCTGGCTGGCCATCGGCGAATCCTGCGCGATGTGATCGCCCGCCATGGCGGGCTCGAGGTCGACACCGAGGGCGACGCCATCTTTGCCGCCTTCGCCACGCCGCTTGGCGCGCTCAGCGCTGCCCGCGACGGGCAGGCCGGACTCGAGGCCACGCCGGTCCGCGTGCGGATGGGCCTCCACACCGGCACGCCGCTGCGCACCGAGGAGGGGTACGTCGGGATCGACGTCCATCGCGCCGCCCGCATCTCGGGGGCCGGCCATGGCGGCCAGGTGCTCGTCTCGTCCACAACCGCGGCGCTGCTGTCCGGCAGCGCGGGCGCACCCGCGCTGAGCGACCTGGGCGAGCATCGGCTCAAGGATCTGGCCGCGCCGGAGCGGATCCATCAGCTCGGGACCGATACGCACCCGCCGCTCAAGACGCTGTCACCGACCAACCTGCCCGAGCCGGCCGGTCGCCTGGTCGGACGCAGCGAGGAGCTGCTCCAGATCGGTGAGCTGCTGCGCGACCCGGATGTGCGCCTGGTCAGCCTCATCGGTCCGGGCGGCATCGGCAAGACCAGGCTGGCGATCGAGGCCGCGGCGGCCGGCGCCGGCCAGTTTCCGGACGGGCGCTGGTGGGTGCCACTGGCATCGGTGCGTGACCCGGCCGCCGCCGTCCGGCTCATCGTCCAGGTGCTCGGGCTGGCAGAGGAGGGGGATCCGGCCCAGATCCGGCGGCACCTGGAGGCCCGGCAGGCGCTGCTGGTCGTCGACAGTGTCGAGCACTTGCTCCCCGGGATCGCCGCACGCCTCGCCGAGCTGCTGCCGGCTCACGGCTCGTCGGCGTTGGTCACCAGCCGGGAGCCGCTGCGCCTCCGAGCGGAGCGCCTGGTGCGGGTCCCGGTTCTCTCCGAGAGCGCGGCCGAGCAGCTCCTCGTCGGGCGGGCAGCCGCGCTGGGGATCGAGCTCATGCCGTCGGAGGCGCTGACGGAGCTCGTGCGGCGCCTCGACCGCCTGCCGCTTGCGCTCGAGCTCGCTGCTGGTCGGCTGCCGATCCTTTCGGTCGAGCAGGTCCTCGCGCGCCTGGGCCAGCGGCTCGACCTGTTCGTCGCCGCCGGCGACGCGGACCCCCGGCAGCGCACCCTGCGCACCACGATCGAGTGGAGCCACGAGCTGCTCGCCGAGCCCGAGCAGGTCCTCTTCCGCTGGCTGGCGGTCTTCGAAGGCGGCTGCACCCTCGAAGCCGCTGAAGTGGTCTGCGAGGCCGATCTGGACGTCGTCCAGTCGCTCGTCGATCGGTCGCTGGTCCAGCGCGTCGCCGAGGCGGATCGCCCGCCGCGCTTCACCATGCTCGAGTCGATTGCCCAGTTCGCGGCCGAGCGGCTCACCGAGTCGGGCGAGGCGCCCGACATCCGGGCCCGGCACGCCGCGTGGGCCCGCGACCTCGCCGAGCGCGTCGACCAGCAGCTGGCCGCCGGCGAGCCGGAGGAGCGCTGGGTCGCCCTGCTCAACCCGGAGCTCGACAACCTGCGCGCGGCGGTCGAGTTCGGGCTCGAGACCGACGACGCGCAGCTCGTCCGCCGCATCGCCGCCGCGCTGCCCACCTTCTGGGTGATGCACGGCCGATCGGCGGAGGGTCGCGCCTGGATCGAGCGCGCGCTCGCCCTCGATCCGACCGAGGACGCGACGCGCCGACGGCTGCTCACCGGGCTCGCCATCCTCGCCTACCTCCAGGGCGACTACCCGGCCGCGACGATCGCCGCCGACGAGGCCGCGCAGCTCGCCATGCGCCTCGGCCCGGCGGTCGGACGCTATGCGCAGATCCGCGAGCAGGCGCGCGCCGCCCTGCTCCGCGGCGACCTGGCCGCCGCCGAGCCGCTGCTCGAGGAGGCCTTCGTCGTCGCCCGCGAGGACGACAACGGGGTCGGCATGTCCTCGTGCCGCATCAACCTGGCAGCCATCGCCAACCGAACCGCGCGGCACGAACGTGCGTTGGCGCTGCTCGCCGAGAATCTCCCCTTCGTGCGCGGACGCGGGCAGGCGCGCTGCGAGGCCAACAGCCTGGTCGGCCTCGCCGAGACGTTCGGCTATCTGGGCCAGGCGTCCGATGCGGTCGACCACGCGATCGCGGCGGCCGAGGTCGCCCCGCGGGCCGCCGACCCCCTGCTGGTGGTCGAGAACCTGCGGTGGTATGCCCGCGCGGCGCCCAGCATCGGGCTCGCCGCGGAGTCGGCGCGGATCCTCGGCGCCTGCCAGCATGCCGAGGCGGAGCTCGACGCCGCCCTCGAGCCGCACGAGCAGGCTGCCCGCGACGAGCTCGTCGCCACGTTGCGCCGGCTGATGCCCGAGACGGGCCTGGAACGCGAGCTGGCTCGCGGACGCAGCCTCGATCTCGCCGCCGCGACCGATCTCGTGCTCGCCACGGCCCCGGCGGCCAGCGCACCGTGAGCGCGCGCGGCGCTCCGCGCGCGAGCCGGCCGCACATTCCGGGGTACGGCATCCCGAAGGGTCGCCGCGGCATGCTGCCCTGGACCTGGGCGCGCGAGCGGCTGGAGCAGGGGCGGGTGTACTGGGTCGCATCGGTGAGGCCGGACGCTCACGCGCACCTGATGCCGACGTCGGCCGCCTGGGTCGGCGATCGCCTCTACTTCGAAGGCGGGCTTCGGACCCGCCGGGCGCGGAACATCGCCCACAACGCCCACGTGTCGGTCGGCATCAACGACGGGAACGAGCCCGTCATCGTCGAGGGCGACGCGCGCAACATCGCCCCGCTCGAGGACGAGGAGCTGGTCGCGGCGCTGCTCGCCGGCTTCGCCAAGTATCGCACCACCGACGACTACGAGGTCGACCCCGCCAACTGGCGCGACCCGGGGTCAGCCGGCGACGGTCATCGCCCTGTCCGGCCGCAGCAGGTACGGCGGCAGGTAGGCCGGGATGTTCGAGAACGGCAGCACGTCCGGATGGAGCTCGATCCCCAGCGCCGCGGCCATGAAGGCTCGCCGCGCCTCGACCCGCGCCCAGGCGGCCGGGTAGGCCGCGGCGAAGGCGTCGCGCAGCGACGCATCGGCCAGGGCGATGCCGTCCTCGATGTTGGTGGTGAAGTAGTTGGTGCCGGTGGCCGGGATGACGTCGACCTGGAGGGCCATGCCGGAGCGCAGCTCGACCGTCGAGCCCGGCGTCATCGGCGAGTTCACCCACTCGTCGAGGTGGATCTGGTGGCCGGGGTTCAGGAATATTCCGAAGAACGGGTCGCCCAGCCGGCGGGCGACGATCTCGTGCAGCACGCCTGCGGACTGACCGATGCGGAGCGCGCCGTGCCACTCGGCGATCGCCTCGAAATAGGGAGCCACCAGCCGCTCGACGTAGTCGCCGATGGCCACGGGCAGCTCGGCCGCGTCCTCGACCACGAACCCGGCGCGGCAGTTGAGCGCGCCGCCCCAGATGCCGAACGCCACGGTGAACGGGTCGCCGCGCTCGATCAGGCGGTCGCCGGGGCTCAGCAGGCCGCCGAGCACACCAACTAGCCGAGCGATCGTGGCGATCCCCGGCGAGCCTGGCGCCGCCACGGAAGCCGCATCCAGTCTTTCGGCAACACGATGCGGACGCCGGAAATCAGCAGGAAGGCCGCGAAGAGGCGGCGCAGCACCTCGTCATCGACAGCTAGGGCCGTGACGCTTCCGATGAGCGCTCCAATGACGCCGCCGGCCGCGAGGGCCGCCGCGTCTCGCATGACGAACCGACCGCTGCGATGATGTGACCAGCTCCCGAACAGCGCCGCCGGGATAATGACCAGCAGCGACGTCCCCTGCGCGACGTGCTGGCCGTATCCCAGCAGCAGCACCATGGCGGGCACCAGCACGATCCCTCCACCCACGCCCAGCAGTCCGGCGAGGGCGCCGGCAGCCAGGCCGATGGCCACCAGGGCTGCAACCTGATCCAGCGTCATACCAGGAGGGCCGCGGCGACGATGATCAAGAAGGCACCGAAGACCTGGGCCAGGCGTCGGTCGGAGAGCCTGCCCATCACCCGGGTGCCGAGCTGCACGCCTGCCAGGCCGCCGATGGAGAGGACCAGCGCGGCCGGCAGATCGACGCTGTCAGCTCGTCCGAAGATGAGCGCTCCCGTCGCGGCGATCGGCACGATGGCCGCGAGCGAGGTGGCGTGGGCGCGGTGCTGGGCGAGCCCGACGACGAGCACCATGGCCGGGACCATCACGACGCCGCCGCCGACACCGAGCAGGCCACTCAGAAGGCCAGCGGCCACGCCGACGGCGCCGAGGGGGAGCAGCGACCTGGGCGCCATTGCACCTCGGCTGTTGGCGGTCATCAGCCGTCGTCGTCACCGGACGCTCGTGCCGCCCGCGGATCGATGATCCGCCGCACCTGAGAGATGTGATCGATCATCGCCGTACGCGCGGCGTCGGCGTCGCGCGCCGCCAGCGCGGCGTAGATGCGGCGGTGTCCGGCGAGGGACGCGGCCCGACGGCGGTTGCTCTGCAGCGCACGGCGACGGCTCGTCCGGAGCCATCGCGAGCTGACTTCGTGGAGGCGCGTCAGCAGCGGGTTCTGTGTGGCCCGAGCGACCGCGGAGTGGAAGGCGACGTCCAGCTCGGCGACCTGTCGGGGGTCATCCTCGCGCTCCATCTGGTCGAGCAGCTCCTCGAGCCGCTTGAGGTCTCTCCGTGTCGTGCGGCTGGCAGCCACGCCCGCCATGGGCGGCTCGATGGTGAGGCGAAAATCCATGATCTCGATGAGGTTCCGGTCCTCCGCTGACAGCTCGCCGAGAAGGCTGCGATGGTCGACACCCTTCTCGGGGTCGAGGACGATCGTGCCCCGGCCGGCTCGGCGGTCGACGAGGCGCTTCAGCTCCAGCTCGTGGACGGCTTCTCGCACCGAATTTCTCGAGACGCCAAGCGAGACAGCCAAGTCGCGTTCCGACGGCAGCCGAGCGCCGGGCGGCAACTGGCCGCTCGAGATCAGACGCTCGAGGGTGCTGTACACGGCGTCTGACAGCTTGGAGGCCGTGACCGTCATGGCGGGCCAGTCAAGCTGTGGCTTAGTGCGCTCCTTCACGCTGATCACTATACCACCGGTAGTATGGTATGATGGTAGAACCATTCGGCAAAAGGTGGCAGAGGGTGGCAGCGGCAAGTCCGGTCGCGTGGCGAGACTCGGTACGTTTCAGCAACGTGTACAAGGCTTTCATCGCCCGCGGGCGAAGCGAGCAACCGATGCTGGCGCTCGAGGACGTTTCGTTCAGCGCCGCACCGGGAGAATTCATCAGCCTCGTCGGACCCTCCGGCTGCGGCAAGTCGACGTGCCTCAACTTGCTTGCCGGCCTGATCGAATCTTCGGCGGGCCAGGTCGAGCACCACGGCAGGTCGGTGCAGGGCGTGAACACCAGCGTCGGCTACATCACCCAGGACGACAACCTCCTCCCATGGCGGTCGTTGCTGGGCAATGTCGAGCTTGGTCTCGAGTTCAAGGGCGTTCCGAAGGCAGAGCGGCGGGAACGTGCCCGCGGCTTCATCGAGCTGGTGGGGTTGAGCGGCTTCGAGAACCACTATCCCCATGAGCTATCCGGCGGCATGCGGAAGCGTGCCGGCATCGTCCGGACGCTGATCTACGAGAGCGACGTCGTGCTGATGGACGAGCCGTTCGGCCCGCTCGACGCTCAGACTCGCGTCATCCTCCAGGCGGAGCTGCTCAGGCTCTGGGAGCGCTCCAAACCGACCGTCCTGTTTGTGACCCACGACCTCGTCGAAGCGATTGCGCTCAGCGACCGGATCATCGTCTTCACCAGCAGCCCGGGCCGCATCAAGACGGAGTACCGCGTCGACCTGCCCCGTCCACGCGACGTCTTCCACATCCACGAGACGCCAGGCTTCGCGGACCTGTACGACTCCCTATGGGCCGATATTCGCGCCGAGATCGAGCGAGCCCGCCAGCGTGCCGGCGAGGCCGGATCGCTCGCGGAGGGCGCGTCTCGATGACGGCCACGGTCGCCGCACCTCGCGTTCTCGCCGATGTCGGGCAGCGGTACCGGCGCGATCGTCGGGTCGATCGGGTCATCATCATCAGCGGCATCATCTCGTTCGGGGTCGGCGCGCTCCTGTTCTGGCAGTTCGGGCTCGGCCTCCTCGTCAACCAGCGGTACGTCTCGACGCCGGCCGAGGTCGCCACCAGTCTCGTCCAACTCATCAGCTCTGGTGTGCTGCTGGGGCACATCCGCGTGACCATGATCGAGGCGGGCAGTGGCTACCTGATCGGTGTGGTGGTCGGACTGGTTGGAGCCTTCATGCTCCTCACCACGCGGCGCGGCTACGACGTGCTCGAGCCGTTCCTGATCGCCTTCTACTCGATCCCCAAGATCGCGCTCGCACCGCTCTTCATCATGTGGTTCGGCCTCGCGCTGACGCCCAAGATCCTGCTGGCGGCGCTGATGGTCTTCTTCATCGTCTTCATGAACACCGTCGCCGGCGTTCGATCGGTCGACCGCGGCCTCATCAGCGTGGCGCGCGTGCTGGGCGCCAGCCGCCTGAATCTAATGCGCACCGTCCTCTTCCCGGCGGCGGCGCCGGCGATCATGGCGGCCATCCGGGTCACCTTCGCGCGAGCGATGGTCGGCGCCATCCTGGCCGAGTTCATCGCCTCCACGGAGGGGCTCGGACACATGATCATCCGTGCCTCTCGCCAGTTCGATATCGCCACCGTCTTTGCAGGGGTGGTGGTGATCGCCGCACTCGTCATGGCGGTCAACGGCCTGACTCGTTACGCCGAGTCGCGGCTCTTCCCGTGGTCCACCGCCGAAGTGCACGGATGACCGCCGTCAAGGAAGGGCCACTCGTTCTCGCCGGCGATGCGATCGAGGGAACCGCCGCGGCCGTCCTCATCCAAGAGCAGCGTCGCCATCGTGCCGCCAGCCAGGCGCACCGCCGCTTCCTGCTCGTGGCGCGGCTGGCCATCGTGGCGGGGGTGCTCATCGTCTGGGAGCTCGCCTCGGGGACGCTGGTGCGGGCGTTCTTCATCAGCTCGCCCAGCGCCGTGGGCGGCAAGCTGACCGAGTGGATCGGCACCGGCGAGCTCTGGTATCACGGCCAGTTCACCCTATCCGCGACCTTCCTTGGCTACCTGTTGGGCTCGGTGGCGGCGATCGCGATCGCCTGGCCACTGGGGCTGATGTCGCGGCTGTATCGGATCACCGAGCCCTATTTCCTGGTCGCCTACTCGGTGCCCGCGGTGGCGATGGGCCCTGTCTTCATCCTTTGGTTCGGGCTGGGCCTGACGCCCAAGGTGATGCTGGCCGCCTACTTCGTGTTCTTCATCGTCTTCGTCAACACCGTCACCGGGTTCCAGCAGGTGCCGCGCGGGCTGACCGACGTCACGCGCGTGCTGGGCGCCTCCCGGATTGCGATGCTGCGGACCGTCATCCTTCCGAGCGCCATTCCCTACATCCTCGCCGCGCTCCGCATCACGTTGCCCGCCGCCATGATCGGGGCCGTGGTGGGCGAGTTCATCGCCTCGAACCGTGGTCTGGGATACCTGACTCGAGCGTCCGCCGCGGAGTACTCGACAGCCGGGGTGATCGCCGGCGTATTCGTCATGGGCACCATCGTGCTGGCCATGGCCCTCCTGCTCCGTCCGCTCAGCCATGCGCTGCGCTGGCAGCAGGAGGTATCGGTCACCGGCGGCGTCGTGTGATCTATGGGGGCAGAAGGAGGAGAGTGTTGATCCGAGAGCGAGGCGTGGCCTGCCTAACGGCCGTCGTGCTGCTGTTGGCGGCGTGCACTGCACCTAGCCCGGCGGCGCCGGGAGCAACCGATGCGGATGCCGATCCCGGCGTAGAACCGACGCGAGTGCAGGTCGTCTCCGCACCCAACGTATTTCTCTCGGCGCTGTACATCGCCCAGGACGACGGCATCTTCGCGGAGGAGAGCCTCGAGGTCGAGATCGTCGAGATCGAGAGTGGCGCGGATAGCGTCGCGGCCCTCGTTTCAGGGAACGCGCAGTTCGCCGACATCGGCTTCGATGACCTGGTGACCCTCTCGCAGGAGGGCGAGGAGAGCCTGGTCATGGTTCACAACATCCTCAACCGCGTGACGCTCACACTGGTCATGCGGACCGACGTCGCCGAGGAGCTGGGTATCAGCCGGGACTCGCCGCTCGAGGAGCGCTGGGCCGCCCTTGAAGGGCTGCGGCTGGGAATCACCTCGCCCGGCGCTCCGACCGACAAGTACATGCGCTACTACCTGCGCCAGGCTGGCCTGAACCCGGACGCCGATGCCGAGATCATCGCCATCGGTGGTGGGGCGTCGCTGCTGGCCGCCCTCGAGTCGGACCAGATCGATGCCTACCACCTGTCCCCGCCGACCCCCTACGTCGCCGAGACCGAAGGGTTCGGTACCGTCCTGATCGACGGTCCATCCGGCGATGTGCCGCAGTTCGCCGACTTCCTGTATACCGGCTGGGCTTCGAATCGCGACTGGGCGGCCGAGAACCCGGAGGCTGCCCAGGCATTCAGCCGCGCAATCGCGCGCGCCATGGAGAAGGTGCAGAGCGATTCGGCAGGCGTCTCGGCGCAGATCCTGCCCTACATCGGCAGCGAGGACCAGGAGGTCACCGAGCGGACACTCGAGGCGCTGCTCCCTGCGCTCTCGACGGATGGTTGCTTCAACGAGGAGGGCGTCACCGATTCGCTCGCGACCATGTTCGAGGCGGAGATCATCGGCTCGGCAGGTGATCCGGCAGAAGGGGTGCTGTGGACGAACGACTACAACGGCTGCTGACGCGCCAATGAGGATCGTTCGTTACCTCGTCGAGGGTGCTCCGGCCTGGGGCATCCTCGACAACGGCGAGGTGCGCGCCGTGCGCGGCACTCCGTTCGTCGACATCGCGCCGGCGGGATCGGCCGGCTCCCTTGATCAGCTCTCGCCATTGCCGCCGGTGACACCGACCAAGATCGTCTGCGTCGGTCGGAACTATCGATCCCACGCCGAAGAGCTCGGCAATCCTGTGCCCGATGAGCCGCTGCTCTTCCTGAAGCCTCCCTCATCGATTATCGGTCCCGGTGCCGAGATTCATTATCCGGCGCTCTCGAGGAGGGTGGATCCCGAAGCGGAGCTGGTGCTCGTCATCGGGCGCCGGGCGCATCGCGTCAAGGCGGAGGATGCGTGGTCGGTCATTGGCGGCTACACCTGCGGCAACGACGTCACGGCCCGGGACATCCAGAAGGCGGACGGTCAATGGACACGCGGCAAGGGCTTTCAGACCTTCTGTCCCATCGGGCCCTGGATCGAGACCGATCTGGACCCGACCGATCTACGGGTCACCTGCTCGGTTGACGGCACGCTTCGGCAAGACGGGCGCACGAGAGACCTGATCTTCCCGATTCCATACCTGATCGAGTACATCTCGCGCTTCACGATGCTGGAGCCAGGGGATCTGGTCATGACCGGCACGCCTGAGGGTGTTGCTCCGATGGAGGTCGGGCAGACTGTTGTCGTCGAGGTGGAAGGAATCGGCGCCTTGGAGAATCGAGTGTCGGCCGAGCCTACCTGAGCGGGCGAGCCTGGGCGCCGTCACTGCTCCAGCTTCCAGGTGAGGTTGCCCGCGTCGTCGTCCTGGGTGACGGTCACGACGCCAGTGTTCCCCTGCTCATCGGTCGCGGTGCACTCGAACTCGTTGCCTGCCTGCATCACCACGTCGTCGGGACACTCGACCGAGGCGATCACGGTGCTCAGCTGAGCGGTGATCCCGTCGCTGATGACTTCCTCGAGCCTGGTGACGTTGATCGAGATGCCGCCCGCGAGCTGCCACCGCGTGTCGCCGTCCTCGCCCTGGGTGATCTGCACGGTTCCGGTCTGGCCATGCTCATCGGTGACGGCACACTCGAAGTCGTTGCCCGCTTCCATGGCCACCTCGTCGGGGCAGTCGACCGACTGGATGGCGGTACCGGTCTGCTCGGTGATCCCGTCGGCGACCGTGCCCTCGAGGCGCTCGACATCGAGATACCTTGTCACGGTAAGCGAACCGCCGCAGCCGACCAAGGCGAGGCTGAGGATCAACAGTCCGAAACGGTGCCTGCTGCGTGCCATGGCTCTGTCTCCCTTTGTCGCTCGGTCCTCGTCAGAGGCGGGCTCGGCACCTGGCCAACCCCCGGCAGGTGACCACGCCTGGGTTGAACCGCAGCAGAACGGCAATTGAATTGGCACCTGCCGGGGACGCCAGACCTCGATAATCGCCGCATGCCGTCTCGTCGCCCCCGGCTGGCGGTCCTTGGCCTGTTCTTCGCCAACGGCGTTGGCTGGGCCTCGTGGGCCAGTCGCCTTCCGACGATCCGCGAGCAGCTGGAGCTGAGCGAGGGAGCGCTCGGGCTCGCGCTGCTGGGCGCCACCGTCGGACTGTTCGTGGCCACCGCGCTGACCAGCCTGCTGGTGATTCGGTTCGGAAGCCGAGCGGTGGCGATCGGTGCCGGCGTAGCGATGAGCGCCGTGCTGCCGTTCATCGGCCTGGCACCCGGCTTCCTGTCGTTCGCAACGGCGCTCATTTGCTACGGCGTGACGAACGGCGCGCTCGACCTGGCATCGAACGCCCAGGCCGCCGATGTCGAGCGACGCGTGGCGCGCCCGATGATGTCCGGCTTCCACGCATTGTTCAGCGCGGGAGCCATCGCTGGCGCGGGAAGCGCAGCCGCACTCGCGGCCCTCGATGTCCCGGTCGAGGTGCACCTGAGTGCCGTCGGCGCCGTGCTGGCGCTTGCGTTCCTCGCGGCGCGTCCGGCGCTGCTGGCCGATCTGCCGCATGATCCCGCGGCCCGAGCCCGAGCCCTGGCGCTGCCCCCCGCGCCGCTCCTCGCCCTCGGCGCCCTGGCCTTCTGCGTGCTGCTGGCCGAGGGCGCCATCTTCGACTGGAGCGCCATCTACATGAACAGCGTGGCCCATGCGAACCTGGCCATGTCAGCCATCGGCCTGGCCGTCTTTCAGGGCGCGATGATGCTCGGTCGCCTGCGGGGGGACTGGGCGGCTGTTCGTCTCGGGCCGCGGCTGGTAGTCAGTGGCGGCGCGGCGCTCGGGGTCGCAGGGCTGCTCCTCGCGCTGCTGGTGCCCACCGTCCTCACCTCATTGGCCGGCTTGTTCCTGCTCGGCCTGGGGCTGGCCGCCGCATTTCCGCTCACCCTGAGCAGGGCGGCACGCATGCCGGGCGTGCCGACGCCGACCGCCCTGGCGGCGACCACCGCCGCGGGCTATACCGGATTCATGGCCGGCCCGCCGTTGATCGGCTTCATCGCCGAGCTGACGAACCTGCGCGTGGGTCTCGGCGTGGTGGTCGTCTGCCTCGTGCTGGCCGTGGCCCTGGCCGGACGCCTTGGCGGAACCGCGCCTGCCTGAAGGCCGATCACGGACGATGGCATTCAGCTGACGCAGGCCTCGATGAGCTCGATGGCACGGTCCAGGCCCCGCTCGGTGCGGAGCTGAGCGCCAAGCTCGGCTGCACGCTCCCGCATCACGGTGTCGGAGGCCGCGACGCGCATGGCGGTCAGCAGCGCGGCGCCGGTGAGCTGCCTGGCAGGAATCGCGGGAGGCGCGACGCCGAGCTGCTCGAGCCGCTCCGCCCAGTAGCGCTGGTCGCCGACGTGCGGCACCACCACGGACGGCACTCCCGCGGCGCACGCGGCGTGCGTGGTGCCCGCGCCGCCGTGATGGACGACCGCGGACGCGCCCGCGAAGAGCGCGCGGTGGTCGGCCTCACCGGCGCGGAGCAGGCCAGGCGCATCGTCGGACGCGAGAGCGCCGGAGTCCTGGAGCACGATCCGCATCCCGGCGCTGGTGGCGGCACCGATCGCCGCTGACAGCTCGGGCGGGTCGATGCCCGCCATGGAGCCGAGGGTGATCACGACCGGCGGCTCGCCAGCCAGGAAGGCTTGAAGGACGCCCGACAGCGGCTGCGGAGGCCGTGGATCAGTCCATGCGCCCGTGACGTGCGTCGAGTGTGCGAGATCGGGCGGCACGCTGATGAGGGCAGGCGAGCAGGCCACGATATGGAGATGCGACGATCGGGCGCGGAAGAGCGGAAGTCGGCGCTGCCGGCTGCCGGCTCGCGCGAGCAGCTCGTCGAGGGGCCCGCTCTTGCGCCGCAGCATCCGATCCAGCATCCACCATCCCAGGCGGTTCGCCGGTCCCAGGCTCGGCATGCCGGCTGGAGGCGCGCTGGTGGTGGGCAGCAGGACCGGATCGAATACCACCGATGCCCACAACAGCTTCAGGTCCAGCACCGCTGCGTGGGCGAGAGCATGGATGGCGTGCAGCACCACGAGATCGTGGCCGGCGAGCACGTCGTGCAGGACACGGTAGTGGGCATCGCCGGCGGCAAGGTGAAAGTCGCGCAGGACGGCGACCTGCTCCATGGGATCGGTGATCTCGGTGGCGCGTGCAGCGGTCTCGGCGATCGCCGCGGGGTCGTCGTGCGGGCCGGCGGCTGTGAAGCGAATCCCGGGGCCGGCCAGCACCTCGCGATGCATCGGCCATGAGATGGTCGTCACCTCGTGCCCGCGCTCGACGAGCGCGCGCGCCAGCACGGCAAAGGGACGCACGTCCCCCGTCGTGCCGACCGTGGCGAGGGCGATCCGCATGTGGGAGCCGGCTCAGATGGCCGCGATACGTCGGGGCGCCAGGCGTGGACCGAAGCGCGGCACCCGGATGCCGCTGACCTCGAGCAGTCGCTGCACTCGTCCGCGCTGGCCGCGATACGGTTCGAGCAGCTCGAGCATCCGGTCGTCGTCCGCCCGCGCCTCGCCTGCCAGCGCCCAGGCCACGAGGTTCGGGATATGGAAGTCACCGACGCTCACCGCGTCCGGATCGCCGTGGGCCACTCGCAGCACCTCGGCCGCCGTCCACGACCCCACACCTGGCAGCATCAGCAGCAGCCGGCGCAGCCTCTCCGAGCTGAAGCTGGCATCCATGCGCTCGCCGACGCGCGCCACGCCCCGGATCACCTCCGCCCGACGGCGCTCGAGGCCAAGCGGGTGGAAGGCGTAATACGGCAGCGCGGCCAGGACCGATGCGGCCGGCGGCAGTCGCAGCTCGAACGGACCGGGGCTCGGCTGTCCGTACCGCGCGAGGAGCGCGCGGTAGACCCGTCGAGCCTCGGTGCCGGTGATCTTCTGTTCGAGGATCGCCGGCAGCAGCGCGTCGAACGCACGTCGCGTGCGGGGCAGCCGCAGCCCGACGAACTGGCGCTGCAGATCGCGCAGGACCGCATGCCGCGGCACGAGCGCCTCCGGCGCATCTGAGAGGCCCACCAGCTCCCCCACGCCATCGAGGGCGGCGTCCGTTCCGGTTCCCCACGCGCGTGCGCGCAGCCGTCCGCGAGACACGAGAGCTAGGTGCAACGCCGCGGCGCCCGCCGGCGTGCGGTGGGCGAGCCACGCCTCGTTGGCAGCCAGCTGGATCGTGGGATCGCCGCGCCCATGCGCCAGCGGCGCCAGCGTGCGACGCAGGTCGAGCGGGGCCGCAAGCTCGATGACGAGCTCGCCGGCGGGTGCGTCGCCCCGCCTCATCGGCGCATGGCGAGGAGGATTGGCGCGGCGCCGGCCTGTGCCTTCTCGAACGCCACGCGTGAGCGGATGCCGTGATAGCCCTCGGCGACCACGAGCTGGGCGCAGATCCCGCCCAGCGAATTGCCGGGACCCGGCAGGACCACCACGTCCGGCGCATGCTCGCGCAGCGCCACGCGCAGGCTGGCGGCGAAGCGGAACGGCGTAACGAGCTGCTCATCCAGGGTGTAGCTCGCCAGCTCGGTCGGATCAGTGGACCATGGCGTCCACCGGACGCCGCGGCCGTCGACGAGCGTCACGTTCGGCTCGCGCCAGTCGAGATCGCCCAGCAGCCGACGGGCGGCGGCCGCGACGTGCTCGACGAGGGGGGTGTGATGCGGCCCGTGCAGCGCCAGCCGCACCGGGAAGGCCCGCTCTCCGACCCGCACCTGCGGCAGCGCCGCGAGGAGCCGATCGACGCCCGACTCCGTCCCGGCCAGGACGGTGAAGCCGCCAAGATCGACACTGCGGTGCGCGCTCCCGTTGCCGGCGGCAAGGGCGTGGTCCACGGCTGCGGCGAGTCCAGGGCTCGGCCGCCAGTCGGCATCGGTCAGGGGATAGATGACCTGCCCTCCGGGCCCGTCCTCGGGAAGCGGCTGCTCCTGGAGGAGCGCCATGTCCTGGACGAGGCGGAACGCGTCGTCGAAGGCGAGCGCCCCCGATGCGGCGAGCGCCGTATACCAGCCCATCGAGTTGCCCACCACGGCGACGACTTCGTGGTCGGCGGCGATCCGCTCCGCGTCGAGCAGTCCCAGCAGGAAGGTGAGCGCCGAAGCATTGGCCGGACGGAGATGCAACCGCGGGTCGAAGCGATCGGCGGCGTCGAGCTCCGCGAGCGACGGCAGCTCGTACCCGCCGCGCAGCTCCTCCGCGCGCCGCACCCACGGATGGTCGATGCGCAGCAGGCCCAGGCTGGACGCCCCATAGGCCCCCCGTCCCGGGAAGGCGACGAGCGCGCGGGTCACGGGTGAGCCTCCGCCGCCGGCCGGCCGCGCACGAGCGCGCTTCCCGCGGCGACGATCTGATCCGCTCCGACCAGCACGGCTGCGCTGGCCGGGCCCAGCGGGACGAACGAGTCGACGGCTCGGACCGATGCACTCTGCTCGCCGATTCCGGCCTCTGCCAGGTCGGCCACGATGGCGTCGGCCACGCCCGCGCCGGTCGCTCGGCACTCGTCGACCACGAGCACCCGGCCGACGTCTGCGGCCTGCGCGCGAATCGCCTCGAGCGGCAGTGGGGCCAGCCAGCGCAGGTCGACGACGCGCGGCACGATGCCGTGGTCCTGGCGCAGCCGGGCCGCAGCCTGCAGGCTGAGCCTCAGCCCGTTCGCATACGTGACGATCAGCAGATCGGCGTGCCCATCGGCCTCGCCGTGCAGGCCGACCTCGCCGGGAAGCAGGTGCTCGGGCAGTGCCGGATAGGGGGCGAGCCAGCCGCCGTCGCCATCCGCCTCCAGGTCCTTCTCGTGGTAGAGCGCGATCGGCTCCAGGAAGATGACGACCCGTCCGTCCTCGGCTGCCATGGCGACCGCGCCGCGCAGCATGCGGGCTGCGTCGTCGCCGCGAGACGGACATGCGATGGCCACGCCGGGAATGTCGCGCAGCGCGCCGATGCTGTTGTCGTTGTGGAAGTGCCCGCCGAACCCCTTCTGATAGGCGAGCCCGGGCACCCGCACCACCATCGGATTGCGAAACTGCCCGGAGCTGAAGAACTGGAGGGTCGCCGCCTCGCCGCGAATCTGATCGAGCGCATTGTGCAGGTAGGCCAGGTACTGGATCTCCGGCACGGGCAGCAGCCCGATCTGTCCCGCGCCCTGCGCGATGCCGAGGATCGAGGTCTCGTCGAGCAGCGTGTCGAAGACACGCGCCAAGCCGAAGCGGCGCTGCAGCCCGTTGGTCACGCCGTACACGCCGCCCTTGCGACCGACGTCTTCGCCGAACACGATCAGCTCCGGCCGGCGCAGCAGTTCGTCGGCCAGGGCGCTGTTCAGATTGGCCGCCAGGGTGCGCCTGCCGCCGGCCTCGCCATCCTCCGGCACAGCGCCGTTGAACGCCTTGCGGCGGTCAGCCTTGCGCACGATGGGATGCGTGGCGCGCGCGGCGACACGCTTAGGGCGGTACGGTGCCAGCGGTGCGGTGACCTCGGCCGTGGTCTCGAGGCGGGGACGACGGCTGGCCTCCTCCGCCGCGGCCCAGACCCGGCCGCGCGCGTCGCGCACCAGCTCCCGCAGCGCAGCGGGGGTCGCGGCGCCGGTCTCGATCAGTCGCCGCGCATTGCGCACCAGGGGGTCGCGCGCCTCGACTCGCTCGATCTCGGCGATGGACCGATAGGCCGGCTCGGCGTCGCTGCCGGCATGGCCCCATAGCCGGACCGTTCGCAGGTGCAGGAAGGCGGGCTGGCGGCTCGTGCGCACGTGGTCCATCGCGGCGGCGGCGGCGGTCCAGATGTCGTCCAGCTCACCCTCGGCCAGAACGTAGCGCAGGTGCGGCAGCGAGCCGAACGTGTCGGCGATCCAGCCCTCGGGCGTGGGAACGCTGATGCCGGTGTCGTTGTCCTCGCACACGAAGAGGATCGGCATCGGCAAGCCGACACGGACGGCGTAGCGCGCGGTGTTGATCGCCGCCAGCGCCGTGGCGTGGTTCGCGCTGGCGTCTCCGAACGAGCAGATCACCGCCACGTCCGGCGGCAGGCCGGTGTCGACGTCCATCCGGCGAGCGCGCCCCAGGCTGAAGGCGAGCCCCATGGCCTTGGGCAGGTGGCTGGCGATGGTGCTGGTCTGGGGTGGAATCCAGAGGGAGCGGCTGCCCCACACCTTGTGCCTTCCCTGGGCGATCGGATCCTCGCGCGACGCCACCACGCCCAGCAGCGTGTCGAAGATCGGCGTGCTGCCCGGAAGCTGACGTGCCCTGGCCAGCACGAAGCCGCCCGATCGATAGTGCAGGAAGGCCGGATCGTCGATGCGCGACAGCATCCCGAGCACCGCATTGTTCTCGTGGCCGGCCGAGCCGATGGTGTAGAAGCTGCGGTTCGTCTTCTTCAGCTCGCGCGCCGCCACGTCGAGCTGTCGCGAGGCGACCTGGTCCTCGAACAGCGCGAGGGCGGCCCCGACCGTCAGCGTGGTGGTCGGCGCGAGCGGGGCAGCCTTCGGGAGCGCCTGGGGCACAGTCGGCGCGGCCTCGAGATATGTGTCGAGGTTGCCCTCGACGATGGCGACGCGGTCCCAGGTCATAGGCGGTCGGCGAGATGGTGACTCAGCTCGATGAACGGGCGGGCCACGCCATCATACCGCCGCCGCCGATTGGCCTCCGACGCTCAGCGTCGAAGGAGCGGCCAGTCGCCTCCTCCGCTCGCGGCGACCGAGCAGACCAGGATGAGCGCCTGCAGCAGCAGGCCTCCGCCCCGCAGCCGGATGCTCCTGAGCCGATGCCATCGCTCGCGCATGGGTGCACCTCCTTGCGCTTCCGTCCCGCCGGCGCGCGCCGGCGGTCGACGGGCACGTGCGCATCACACCTCATGACCGCTTACTGGCCGCTTACTGGCCGCTTACCGAGCGAGGGCGGGATCAGGCGCCCACAGAGATGAGGACGATGCCGACGAGCGCGAGCGCCACGCCGACCTGCCCCAGTCGCGGTAATCGTTCCCCGAGGACCGCGCGCGCGAGGAGCATGGTCACGATCGGGTAGAGGCCCGTGAGGGCCGCCGCCAGGCCCAGCGGCAGCAACCCCCGCGTCACGACGTAGAGCCCGTTGCCGCCGACGTCGAACAGCCCCGCCGCCGCCACGAGGCGCGCCGGCACGCGTCTTCGATCGAAGCGGCCGATCGCCAGCACCGCGGCGGTACCCGACGACGCCATTCGACTCAGTACAAGGGCCCAGAGCGGGTCGCCGCCGCGCGCGGCGAGGTCGACCAGGACGTACCAGGCCCCGAAGCCCACTGCCGCGAGGGCGGCCAGCGCGAGCGCGCGTCGGCCGACCTCGCTCCGGGACGCTCCGCTGGCC